>DBEYOB010000134.1:0-41045 GCA_048173955.1 Coriobacteriales bacterium | reverse complement strand
GCGCAAAAGCTCGCCGAGCGCCTCGCGGCGCGCGAGCAGGAGCTTGCCGCCGCGGCCCCCGAACCCGCAAACCCCGCGCCGCAGCCAGACCTCCCCTCCGAAGCGATACCGTCCCCCGAGGGCGGGCAGGGGGAACCGAAGCGGGCCGACGCGACGCCGGCGGTCCAGGAGCCCGCGCCGACCGAGGCGAAGCAGGAAGCCAAGCCCGCGCGCAAGGCGACGCGCAGCCGCAGCCGCAAGCCGTCCAAGGCCCAGGACCCGGCTGCCGCCGGCGCCGAGGCCGCGACGGCCGACAGCCCGGCAGCCGATGATGCGGCAAAGCCCGTCCGACCCGCAGCGGACGCATCCGACGCGGCCGCTGCACCGGCGCAACCCGAGGCCGTCCAGGTCGAAGAGGCCCCGGCCGCACCTGTCAAGAAGGCGGGCAGGACGAGGTCGACGCGCAAGCCGCGCGCCGCGTCGAAGCAGGAGCCGAAGCAGGAGGCACCCGTCGACGCCGCACCGGCACCGGCCGCCGAGGCCGAAGCGAAGGCAGGAGGCACATCCGGAGAGGCCGGGGGCGCCAGCCCTGCCGGTTCCGCCGACCAGGCCAAGCCGGCCGCACAGAAGAAGCCTTCCCGCCGACGCGGCCGCGGCACCCCCAAGACCAAGAGCGCCGCCGCTTCCGAGGACAAACCCGCGGCGGAGACCGCGCCCGAGCCGACGGCCGCGCCGGCTGCCGAGTAGGCGGCACACCGAGTAGACAACCCACCGAGTGGGCGGCAAAAAACGGGCCCGTCGGCATCGCAGCCGGCGGGCCCGCCTCTTATTCCGCACAAAACCAGGCTAACGGGCCGCCCGCCCCTTGCGCGCCAGGTTGGCGCGGCGGTTCTTGAAGTTCTCGACCGTCGACTCCATGCCGTAAGGCACGTACGTCAGCGAGTCGAGGTCGTCGGGCAGGTAGCTCGCCAGCCCCATCGGCGCGGTCTGCACCATGACCGCGGGGTCGGGACGTGGGCCGGGCTTTGCCAGCAGGGCGTGGATCGACGCGCCCTTGGCGGTCAGGAACTCCTCGTAGTCGCTCTGGATCTCGTCCGGGTTCATGGCGTGCAGATCGCGCGTCGACCAGGCGAGGTCGTAGCCCGCGAGCTCGAACTGGGTGAGCGAGAAGTCGAACAGGGGCGCGCTGTCGGTCTTGAAGCGGACCGCACCCCCAGGGGCCAGCACGTCCCGGTACGCCATGAGGCGGTCGGCGTGCGTCAGGCGCTTGGACGCCTGCTTGGCGGGGGTGAACGGCGTCGAGAAGTTCAGGTAGATAATGCCAAGCTCGCCAGGCGCAAAGTAGCGCGCCACGTCGGAGGCGTCCCCCAGGACGAACACCGCGTTGGGGACGCCCGATTCAATGGCGCGCTTGGCCGCCATGGCGATGCAGCCCTTCTCGCAGTCCATGCCGACGAACAGCACGTCGGGCTCGGCCTGCGCCGCCCGGTAGGTGAACGAGCCCTTGCCGCAGCCCAGATCGAGCCTCACCTCGCGCGCGCCCGGCAGATAGCGCTCGGCCCACGCGCCGCGGCGCGCCTCGGGGTCGGGCTCGATGACGGGGGCGTACCAGTCGAATCGCTTTTCGAGGTCTTTGAGCTTGCGTGAGCGCATGGGCGAACGGTCCTTGTCTGTGGGCGGAAACGCGGGTGCGGCAAACTAGCATAGCGCATGGCGGGGCGCACGGGGCGATGCGCGGATGCGGCGCGGCGCGACAGCACGAATCCAACAGGGCCGCAAGGCGGCGGGGCGCCCTACCCCAGAAGCACCCGGCGCAGCTCGCCAACGCTCTCGACCACCGCCGCCGCACCGGCCCCCTCGAGCTCCGCGCGCGTCGCGGTGCCGAACAGCACGCCGATGCACGGCACGCCGTTGGCTTTGGCGCCCTCGACGTCGTAGAAGCGGTCGCCCACCATGACCGACCGGTCAGGCGTCGCCCCGAGCGCCTCGAGCGTAGCGCGCACCAGGTAGGGCTTGTCGGCGTGGGCGGGGTCGCGCTGGGCGACCACAGCCGCAAACAGGTCGAGCACCCCCTCGTCGGCCAGCATCGACTCGGCGAACTCCTGGCGCTTCGAGGAGGTCACGGCGAGCGTCCGGCCTGCGGCGACCAGATCACGCAGCAGCTCCGCCATCCCATCGAACAGCGGATGCGACTCGCGGCCGAGCTGGGCGTAGCGCGCACGGTAGCGGCGCGTGAGCTCCTCGGCGTCGGGCATGGACATGCCGTAGATGTCGCAGTACGCCCGCGGAAACGGGGGACCGATCAGGCGGTCGAGGTCGCCCATCTCCTCGTCGGTCATGCCCCACTCGGCGAGCGTCGCGCGCGCCGTGGCGATGATGCTCGGCTTGGTGTCGGCGAGCGTCCCGTCGAAGTCGAAGAAGACGAACGGGCGCGCGGAGAAGCCGACGTCGACGCGGCCTCCGTCCAAAACCCGCTGCGCATGCGCGACAAAACCCATGGCACCCAACCTTTCCGACATCAACGGCCCCGCACGCCGGAGCGGCGCCCGGCACCCAGCGCCGAGGCCACCATACCTGCACCGAGTCCCACGAGCGCGGGCACCGCCCATCCCATGCCGACGTCGGCGAGCGGCAGGGCATCGAAGACGGTCCACGCATCGGGCGCCAGGACGTCGCACAGGCTCGCGCCCACGCTCACCACCGCCGCCATCCCCACCGCAAGCGGCCACGACCAGCGGAAGCGGTCGAAAACCCGCCGCAGCATACCCATGACCACAAGCACGATGGCGGGAGGGTAGAGCGCCGCGAGCAACGGCACCGAGAAGGCTAGGATGGCGTCGAGCCCCATGTTGGAGACGAAGCAGCTGAAGGCGGCGAACGCCAGAACCCAGACGACGTAGGGCACCCTGACGACGCGGTCGGCGAAATAGGTGCTGCAGCAGGTGATGAGGCTCACGCACACGTTGAGGCACGCCAGAAGGAAGATGGCCGCCATGATGGCGCTCCCCGCAACGCCGAAGTGCGCGGCGGCCGAGGCGGTGAGCACCGCCGCACCGTTGGAAACGCCGGGCAGCCCGGGGCCGGCCGCGACGCCGACGTACGCCAGACCGCAGTAGACGAGCGCCATGAGCACTCCCATGAACAGGCCCGCCTTCACGATCTCACGCACGACGCCGCCGTCGGAAACCACGCCCAGCGAGCGGACGTTCTGTGCGATGACGAGCCCGAACGTGAGCGAGGCGAGCAGGTCCATGGTCTGATAGCCCGTGAGAAAGCCCTGCACGGCCGCGCCGTCGTCGTAGGGGGAGACGGGCTGGGACGGGTCGGGCCACGGCGCGACGACCGCAGCCCCCACCACGAGCACGATGAGCACGATGAGGGCGGGACCGGTCAGCTTGCCGAGGAAGCGCGTGAGCCTGCCCGGCTTGAGCGAGAGGACCACGGCGAGCGCGAAGAAGGCGACCGAGAACCCCAGGCGGGCCACACCGAGCGGCACGCCCTCGGGCAGCAGGGGGACGATCATCTCGAACGACGTCGACGAAGTGCGCGGTATGGCGAGAAACGGCCCGATGGAAAGGTAGATCAGCGCCGCGAACACGCTCGCGAACACCGGGTGCACGCGGCTGCCGAGCCTGTCGATGTTGCCCGCCAGCGCCGTGGATATGACGCCCATCACCGGCAAACCGATGCCGGCGACGAGGAACCCGACCGTTGCTGGGAGCGCGCTCGTTCCGGCCTGCGCCCCCAGCAGCGGGGGCAGGATGAGGTTGCCCGCCCCGAAGAACATCGAGAAGAGCGTCACCCCGATGACGAGGCTCTGACGCACGTCCAAACGGGCGCGCCCAATGTCCGGCGCCGTCTTTGCGGCCTCAACGCTGGCACTGTCGGCCATCGCGCCCCTCCCCCATCGACTGCCCGTGGTTCTGAGTTCCAGAACCCTCATGTTCGCGCTTCATTATAGGGCCGCGGTCGGCATTAGCCTCCGGTCGCATCGTCCCATTTTTCCCTGGAACGCCGCCACTCGCAAACCACCCCTAAATCAATGAAAAACGCAGACCGGCCACAAAGGCTCGACCCGCGCTTCGGCCAAAACTCTGTTTGCCGCGGCGCTCGCCGCAGCGATGCTCCAGGCAAACGCCTACTTGTTGAAGAGACCGCCCAAGGCGTCCTTCACGGCGTTGCCGATGCCCTCGCCGATGTTACCGAGAATGCCGGACACGTCGATGCCGGCGCCCTCGACGGCGGACTTGACCTTCTCGACGAGCTCGGCCACGTCGACGCCCTCGAGGCTCTGGCCGGTGATGGACTCGATGGCACCCTTGGGGTCGGCGAGGACCTCCCGCAGCTTCTCGGGGGCGTCCTTCACGACGGCGGCAACCTGCTCGACAATCTGATTGGTATCCATGGGTTCCTCTCGGGTCGTCTTGTGACAATCGGGCGTCCGCATTATACGGGCGCGACATCGAAGCCAACCGGTGAGAAACGGCGCCGTCAACCGGCATTTGAGTGGCAGGCCGGTCTTATCGGGCGGCGTTAGCGATGTTTATCAATCGGCGTTTCCATCCGGCCTCTTCGTATGATAGAGAACATATGTTCTATTTTGGGAGGGTTCCGGTGAAGGATTCCGAATACAGGGTACCGGTCGGTGTGACACTGAACGTGAGCAGCGAGGGCGTGGCGACCCCAACCTCCATCGTCTGGAACGGGGGAAGGCGGGTGTTCCCGATAGTCGGGGTGATGGGAAAGCCCCTCAAAGCACGGGATCCCGAGACCGGCGACGCCGGCTGGTGCTATGCGGTGACCATCGTCGCGCCGCACAAAGCCGCTCCCGTCCAAAGGAGGCTCTACCGTTACGGACCGCGGTGGTACGTCTACTGCCGACGTCGCCCTGCCTAGCAGAGAGTCCGGAGTTGCCTTCTAAATGGTGTTCTGATTTGAATGCCAGACCTATTCGTCGTCTTCCGTCAGGAGGGACTTCCAGTCTCGAGCGCCATAGAGGACCCGCTCCACGACGACCTTGCGACCGTCCCGATCGACCGTGTAAAAGAGCATGAAGCTACCGATCGGCGACCATCGATATCCTTTCTGAGCAAGCTCGTAGTCCCTCACGAGGGGCCTTCCCTCGGGAAACGTCCGAAGGTCGTCGACCCTAGCCTCGAAGGAGAGGACGAAGTCCTTGGCGGCCTTCGGCGAACGCAGGACGTCGCGCATGTACGACGCGGCCTCCCACAGGTCGCCGTAGGCTGCGTCGGTCACCTCGACGGCCCACGCGCCACCCGTCACGCGAACTCCCTACGCAGCCGCTCGACCACCTCGGCGGCGGGCATGGTCCTGCCCGCCTCGGCGTCGGCTCGCCCGCGGGCGAGGGCGGCCACGAGCTCGGACCTTCGCGCCAAGGCCTCGTAGGCCTCGATGCTCATGACGGCAAGGTCCCCGTCGCCGTTCCTGGTCACAAATACGGGCTCCATCCGCTCGTGGCAGGCCCGGGACACCTCGTTGTACTCGTTGCGCAGCTTTGTGCTCGAGATGATCTTCGGCATGGTTCCTCCTCCGTTTCTAAAGATATTCTAGTTATATTTCTTTATATCTGCAACTCATGCACACTTGCTAAACGCGAATGTTGATGCTAGCGCCAATTGGCTAAAACACTTCCACAATGACACCCAAATGGCACCCGGGAATGTATCAAATACGAAAAAGGTCGGAAGCGCTTACCGCTCCCGACCTGCTGTTTCGCTGGTCGCGGGGGCCGGATTTGAACCGACGACCTTCGGGTTATGAGCCCGACGAGCTACCAGACTGCTCCACCCCGCAATATATGTAGTGCCTTTCGGCAAAAAAGAACTATATCACTTTGCAGTTGGCTGAACAACGACAACCTCGTCGCATAGTACAGCTACACGATGTCGCCATATAAATATACACTTGGCACATCCCAAGGCAACCTCAGTCTCCCGCCATCCACCCCCACGTGACAGAAAACCGCATCCGGCCATACGTTTTTCGCCGCTGTGTACGAAATGAGGGATTTGATATTGTAGTATGCAGTACGGAACAAACAGGCCGCGCAATGCTGAACAGGCATTATGCCTTCCAACCTCAGATGCTCCCTTCTTCAGCGGCATCCCGAGGCGCTCGAAAGACAGACAAGCCGCCCGTTTCGACCTCCGGCTTCGTACACTACGCGAAAAAAGATACGTTGACGGTGCGTTACCTGTCACGCGGGCGCCGTCAGAAGGTCGAATCGAACACCGCAAGGCCCGGCAACACCACCGCGGGCCGGAGCTCGGCGCCAGTTCGGCACGACACCGCCGGTTCGACCCCTCTCGACCCTAGCGCTCCTCCCACGGCGTGACGACCACCTTGAGGCAGTCGTCCTCGCGCGCCTCAAACGCACGGTAGGCCTCGAGGATGTCGTTGAGCGCATAGCGCTTGGAAACGAGGCAGGACGTGTCGATGCGGCCCTCCTCGATGAGGCGCATCACGCGGTCCAGGCCGTGGGCATCCACGCCTCCCGTCTTGAACGTGAGGTTCTTCCCATACATCGAGGGAAGGGGCAGCACCTGGTCGCACTCGTACATGGCGGAGACGACCACGACGGCGTTGGGCCGCGCGATGCGCCAGGCCGTCTGGAACGTGTCGGGCCCGCCGGCCGCCTCGACCACCGCATCGGCCCCGCGTCCGCAGGTAAGCCTGCGCACGGCTGCCCCCACGTCGCAGGCGCTCGGGTCGAACGCGACATCGGCGAGCCCCTGCGCAAGCGCGAGCTGCCGGCGCACCGGGTCGATCTCGAGCGCCACGATGCTCGCGGGTCCATAAAGCCGCGCGCACATCATCGTGGTGAGGCCGACCGGACCGGCGCCGATCACCGCAACGGTCGAACCGGGCTCGATCTCGGCGAGCTCGGCACCCCAAAACCCGGTCGCGAGGATGTCGCCGAGGAACAGGGCATCCTCGTCGGACACGCTGTCGGGAATCGCCGTGAAGGCGTTGTCGGCATAGGGCACGCGCACATATTCGGCCTGGCAGCCATCGATGCGGCACCCGAGCTCCCATCCACCGTGCTCGCAGTTGTTCACGTAGCCGCGCTTGCAGAAGAAGCATTCGCCGCAGAACGTCTCGACATTCACGGCAACGCGGTCACCGGGCCTGAAGCGCACGACGGCCGACCCGACTTCCTCCACCACGCCCACAAACTCGTGGCCAAGCACGGTGTCGGGCATGGCGCGCGGCACGGCACCGTGGATGATATGCAGGTCGCTCGTGCAGATCGTCGAGCGGGTGACGCGCACCACAGCGTCGGTCGGGTCGATCGGGTGGGGCATCGGCCGCTCTTGGATGGCAATCCCGCCGCACCCGTCGTGAACCAGCGCCTTCATGGTCGTCCCCTTTCCCGTCGCCTCGCCGCCGCCCCGCGGGCGGAACCCCGCAAGTATACCGCGCCCGCCCGTGCAGCCCTCCCGACATGCAGGCGGGGCCGGCGGCGTCGAAACGCCGACCGGCCCCGCCTTCAGCGCCCGGCAGCGGGCGCGGCGATCTCGGACAGAAAACGCCAGCCGCCTAAGCGCCGGCTTGGCGCCTAGTGGTGATGGTTGCAGGCTACCTCGGGCGACATGACCGGCACGCGACCCTGCGCCACGAGCTCGGCGACCTTGCCGACGTTGGGCTCGGTCGCGTCGTGCAGCACAGCGATGCCGGCCTGGTTGAAGCCCATGAGCGGGCGCATGCCCATACCGGCGGCGACGATGGCGGTCACGCCGGCCTCGGCGAGCGCGTTCACCGGGCGCAGGCAGCCGCCCTCGACGTGCTCGGGGCAGTCGATGCCCGAGACCGACTTGATCTCGCCGTCGTCGATGTCGATGATCGTGAAACAGTCGCAGTGGCCGAAATGCTCGGAGCGCGTGGACTCCAGACCCGGCTTGCCCGTCGTGGGAACCGCCAGCTTGACCGTCATACCAGGCATGATGCAGATCCTTTCCTCTCGTCGTCCGCACGGCGCCGCATCCGCGCCCCGCGGGCTCTATGACAGATGCCCCGGCGTCTCCGGTGCGCGGGCTTCCCCCCGCGCGCCGCCGTCGCGCGCATCCCGTAAACCCTCTTCGAGCATCCCCGCCAACAGCTCGCTCACCCGCTGGCGCCTGCGCAGCGCCTCAACCCACTGCTCGGCGAGCGCAAGCCCCTGCTCGGTCAGCTCGTACTCGCGCCGCCGCGGGCCGACCTCGCCCTCGCTCCAGCGGGAGACGACCGCGCCGTCCTCCTCGAGCCGGCGCAGCGACCGATAGAGCCCGCCCACGTCGACGTCGATCGCACCGCCGGTCCGTTCGACGATCGCGCGGCGCATGTCGTACCCGCAGCCGCCCGCGGCGAGCAGCGCGGCGAGGGCGGCCGGTTCGACCAGCGCCCCTCCTCCGCCGGTCCTGCGCCGGCAGCAGGGCCGCGCGGCGACGGGTGCGTCCCCTTCCGCATCGGACTGCATGCAAGCTTTGCGCGGCATGGGCGCGCCTCCCCTCGTCCCAATCGGTCAGCCCCGGACGGGCATGTATATGTCGATGACATATATACTCCGTCCATCTATATGCTGTCAACATATAGATGCGGTCGGTTGCACCTCTCCACCGACAGACGGCGCCCCGACCCCCTCCCCGCTATGAGACGGAAACCGTCGGCGCAATCGCCCCGCTGTAGAAGTCGTAGCCGTCGGCGCTGCCGTTCCCCTGGTTCGACAGGCGGGCCGTCTCGACGGTGTATGCGCCGCCCGTGCTCAGGTCGATGAGAGCCGCCTCGACATAGGCGTTCGGGTACGCCGCCGTCCCCAGCGTCTGCGTCTGGAACACGTAGTTGCGCCCCCACATCTCGATGCGGTGGCCGTGCCCGTCGTCCCACCACGACACCAGGCCCGAGCCGATGTCGCCCGCGTTGATCTGCGTCGACGCATCGACCCGGTAGAAGCTCACGAGCACCATGTCCGGGTTGCCGCGGTACGACACCGTGACGCTCGGCGCGCCGTTCGTCTGGCTGAAGACCACGTCCACGTAGCCGATCCAGCTCTGGGGCAGCTCGAACGAGATCCAGTCGGCGGCGACGTGGCCGCTCGCGACGCCCGAGGCCCCCGACCCGGCGGAGGCACCCGCCAGATAGCTCTCGCGCTCCTGGATGAGGGCGATGTTCTTCATCTCGACGGAGCTCAGCCACTCCCACTGGAACTCGTCGGCCGTGTAGCGGGGAACGTACCACGAGGTGGAGCCGAAATGCTCCCGCAAATCGGCGCTCTCGAAGATGTAGCCGTGGCGGGCGAAAATCTCGTTGCGCGCCAGATAGAGCTCGTAGGCGGTGCAGTACCGCAGGTCGGCCTCGGTGAGCAGCTGCGACGAGCTTGCGGGGAACACGTACTCGAGACGCTGCGCGGTCCCGGCGAGCTCCGCCTCGCGTCGCTGGATGAGCGCGATGTTCGCCTCCTCGACCTCGTTGAACAGGCTCCATGAGAACTGGGCTTCGGTATAGAGGGGCGTGTACCACGCCATCGACGAGAAGCGGGCGCGCAAATCGTCGTAGACGAAGATGTAGCCGTGGCGGGCGAAGATCTCGTTGCGCGCGATGTAGAGCTGGTAGCTGCTGCACGCGTCGACCTCGGCCTCGGTGAGCAGCTCGTAGGAGCTGCGGGGGAACACGAAATCCGACGTCGCCGGGTCGGCCGGCATCGACGCCTGGGCCCGGGAGACCGGTGCGGCAAGGAGGTCCGGGCCTTCTCCCCCCGCCGCCGGCAAAGCCGGAAGGCAGAGCGCCGCCCCGAGGAGCAGCGCGCATCCGGCACCCAGCGCGAACGGCCTTCCCGAACAAGCATTGCGCGGCATGGCAGACATGGCCGTCTTCCCTTCGTCGACCAATCGGCGGCGCCGGCAGGCGCGCCCCTTTTGTTTCTACCAGCATAGCATACCGCGGCCTCGCCAGACGCCGCCCGCGAGCGCTCGCCTACAGGCGATCGTTCAGGAACTCCCTGAAAACGGCAAGTCGAAACCGACGACCCCGCGACGCCCCTCGCCGATGGCCCCGGCATCGGACTACGTTTTGCCGCCTTTACCGCCCCCTTGCAAACCCCATACGCGATGTGTATGATTCGTGATGCGTATCTGTTACGGGGCGAGGTGCAAATCCTCACCGGCGGTATGGGCCCGCGCGGCCCGAGCCCGCGAACCAGCGAACGTGGCTGGCCGATCCGGTGCGAATCCGGGGCCGACGGTATAGTCCGGATGAAAGTAACGGAGAGCACGTCACGTTCTTTCGACGCGCTTGAAGGGACCCGCTGCAGCCGTGCACGGGTCCCTTTTTTGTGGCTCCCGTGCCCCATATCAGCCTGGCCGGCAAGGCCGGCCGCGAGACAAAGGGGTTAAGCATGAGCAACAGCACCGACAGCAACACCGGCACCACCGGCACGTCCAAGACCGCCACCGGGCGCTCCGCCGCCAAGCGCGCGCATTGGGACGTGCGCCAGCTCGTCACGCTGGCGATCTTTTGCGCCATGGGCATGGCGCTGAGCTTCATCCAGATCCCCATCTTCCCGCCCGCGCCGTGGCTCCAGTACGACCCGTCGGGCATCGTGACCCTCATTACGGCGCTCATGTTCGGACCGGCCGCCGGCTTCATCGTGCAGGTCATCAGCTGGCTGCCCAAGCTCATCATGAGCCCGCTCGGCACGCTGCTCACCCTGGTCGCCATGGCGGGCATGGTGCCGGTCGTCGGCCTCATCTACAAGCGCTTCCACAACTTCAAGGGCGCCGTGGTCTCGCTCATCGTGGGCGCCGTGGTCTTCATCGTCCTCGCCATCGCGATGAACTTCGTCATCACGCCCATCTACACGCCGGGCGTGACCGTCGAGGCGGTCGCCGGCATGGTCGTGCCGATCCTCATCCCCTTCAACCTCATCAAGTGCGGCATCAACGTCGCCGTCACCCTGCTCATCTACAAGCCGGTCTCGAACCTCATCAAGAACCGCGACAGCCGCGCGCACGTGTAGGCGTCCCGCCGGCGCAGGCCGGCGCCGCCGCGCGGCAAGCTTTGAGTCCTGACATCCAAGCAAGCCCGGGTGCGCCCCGACGGCGCCCCGGGCCTTCGTGCGACAAGGGGGAGTTTTGACAGACATCCAGCACGGGGACATCGCCACCCCGCACGGCACCGGTACCGGGGAGGGCCCCGCACCCGCCGCCAATCCGGGCGCGGCCGGGCGGGACGCCTCGGACCCGATCATCCGGTTCGAGGACGTGAGCTTCTCGTACGACGGGGAGCACACCGTGCTCGACCACGTGGACCTCTCCGTCGAGCGCGGGGCGTTCGTCGTCATACTCGGCCACAACGGCAGCGGCAAGTCGACGCTCGCCCGCCACATCAACGCGCTGCTCACCCCCGACGAGGGCAGGGTCACCGTCATGGGGCTCGACACGGGCGACCTCGACGAGCAGATCGAGATCCGCCGCCACGCCGGCATGGTGTTCCAGAACCCCGACAACCAGATGGTCACGAGCATCGTGGCGGACGACGTCGCGTTCGGCCCCGAGAACCTGGGCATCCCCCAGCCCGAGATCGTGAGACGCGTGGACGAGGCGCTGGCGGCCGTCGCCATGACCGACTACGCGCAGGCGGACCCGACCGAGCTCTCGGGCGGCCAGAAGCAGCGCGTGAGCATCGCCGGCATGCTCGCCATGGAGCCCGACATCCTCGTGTTCGACGAGCCGTGCGCGATGCTCGACCCGCGCGGGCGGCGCGGCGTGCGGCGCGTGATGCGCGAGCTCAACGACAAGGGCATGACCATCGTCCACATCACCCACTTCATGGAGGACGCGCTCGAGGCGGACGTCATCCACGTGATGGAGCGCGGCCAGATCGTGCTGTCGGGCACCCCCGAGGAGGTCTTCTCCCACGGCGACCGCCTGCGCGCGCTCGGGCTGGAGCAGCCGTTCGCGATGCGCCTCGCCAAACGCCTGCGCGACCGGGGCGTCGACGTGCCCGACACCCCCCGCCTCGAGGAGCTGGAGGACGCGCTATGCCGCTAGTCTTCGACCATGTGACCTACCACTACACGACCGAGGTGCTCGGCGCCGCGCTCGACGACGTCTGCCTCACGATCGACGACGGCGAGTTCGTCGCGATCATTGGCCACACCGGCTCGGGCAAGTCGACCCTGGCCGAGCACTGCAACGGCACCAAGCTGCCGTCGCAGGGCACGGTGACCGTCGACGGGCTCTCGACCGCCGACAAGAAGCAGCGCCGCCAGCTCCGCCGGCTCGTCGGCTTCGTCGCGCAGTACCCCGAGTACCAGCTCTTCGCCGAGACGGTGCGCGCCGACGTCGCCTTCGGCCCGCGCAACCTCGGCATGGACGACGGGGAGGTCGACCGCGCCGTCCGCGACGCGCTCGACATGGTGGGGCTCGACTACGACCGCGTGGCGGAGGTGTCGCCGTTCGACCTGTCGGGCGGACAGAAGCGCCGTGTGGCGCTGGCGGGCATCATCGCGATGCGCCCCAAGGTGCTCGCGCTCGACGAGCCCATGGTCGGCCTCGACCCGCAGGGCCGCCGCGAGGTCTTCGACATCGTGAAGCACCTGCACGCCAACGGCACCACCATCGTCATGGTGTCGCATTCCATGGAGGACGTCGCCGAGGCGGCCCAGCGCATCGTGGTGCTCGACCACGGGCGCATCGTCGACGAGGGCGACCCGGCGACGGTGTTCTCGCACGGCGAGCTGCTCCACCGCGTCGGCCTCGACGTGCCGCTGCCGGCGCGCGTCGCCGCCGACCTCGAAAGCCGCGGCTGGAACTTCGGCGGCAGCCATCCCCTGACCATCGACGACCTGGCGGACGCCATCGCGGCGCGCAGGCAGCGCGGGCCGGCATCGGCAGACGAGCCGGCGGGCACTGCGGCATCGGCAGACGAGCCGGCGGGCACCCCGGCGACCGACGGCACCGACGCAGGCGAAGGGAGCCTCGCATGAGCTCGACCATCACCATCGGCTCCTACTACAACGCGCAGTCGCCCCTGCACCGCATGGACCCGCGCGTGAAGTTCACCCTCATGGTGGTCTTCATGGTCAGCGTGTTCCTGGCGCCCGCGCCGTGGGGCCTCCTTCCCGTCGCCGCGCTCGTCGCCGCGATGGTCGCCTTCTCAAACGTCCCGCTCAAGGTGATCTGGCAAGCCTGCAAGCCGCTGTGGTTCTTCGTCATTTTCACCGCGATCATCAACATCTTCCTGGTGCAGACCGGCGAGGTCGCGTTCCACATCGGCCCGTTCGCCATCCACAGCACGGCGCTCGTGCAGAGCGTCTACATGGCGTTCCGCATCTTTGCCCTCATGATGGCCGGCGTCATGTTCTCGCTCGTGACCTCGCCCATCTCGATCACCGACGGCCTCGAACGCATGCTGTCGCCCTTCGAGCGGCTCGGCATGCCCGTGCACGAGCTTGCGATGATGTACACCATCGCCATCCGTTTCGTCCCGACCTTGTTCGACGAGGCCAACCACATCATGACCGCCCAAGCGGCGCGCGGCGCCAGCCTCGACGACGGACGGCTCGTCGACCGGGTCAGGTTCTTCGTCCCGATTCTGGTGCCGCTGTTCGCCAGCGCCCTGCGCCATGCCGAGGAGCTCGCCAACGCCATGGAGGCGCGCTGCTACGTGGGCGGCGAGGGCCGTACGCACTACCACATCCTCAAGGTGCGCGGCGTCGACTTCGTGGGGCTCGCCGTGTTTGCGGCCTACATCGCGAGCCTCGTGCTCATCGGGGTGCTGGTGTAGGAGGACGGGAGCCGAGCGCAAAGGCGAAGCCGGGGCGACGGCGGCTGGTCGATGGCGTCGATGGCGAAGGCGGGGGTGAGGGCAGCCGGTCGGTGGCGAAGGCGGGAGTGGGGTCGGCCGGTCAAAATGACGCCGAATGCATGATTTTCGAAAAGTGCTGGTCAGAAAACCAGTGAGTGCATGCCGCCCGCGACCTTCACCCCGCCTCCCAAGCAGCAAAAGCGCAGCTCGGCTGCAGTCAGCGCCTCGCAAGCACCCTTTCATGCGGCAGATCCGCATACACTCGCTGGTCAAATGACCAGCACTTTTCCAACTTCACGCACTCGGCTTCTTTTCGACCACGCACCGCGTGCCGAAGCCGCGCATCGCGCACCGCACCGCATGCCACGCATCGCGCGCCCCGTCGCATACCACGCATCGCGCGTCTCGCCGCGCATCGCATGCCACACCTCACGCTGCATGGCGCAGCGCTGCCCGTCGTTCACCGGCAATCGGTCTCAGTCGGCCGGCCTTCCCCGCCCACGGCTGATTTAACCGGCTTTTCCGCCGTCCAGTTCCATCCCGCCGCGATGGCGCCGGTCGGACAGGCCTTGCGGCACGCGCCGCAGCGGATGCACTCGGGGCTGTTGGGATTCGCACGCACTTCGACCCTCATGGGACAGACGCGTTCGCACGTGCCGCACCCTACGCAGCGGTTCTCGTCGACGCCCATCCGATAGAAGCTGAACCGGTTGAACAGCCCGTACAGCGCCCCGAGGGGGCACAGATAACGGCAGAACGGCCGGGGCACAAGCACGGCCGCCACCAGGATGGCAACGAGCACGAGCAGCTTCCAGTCGAACAGCGCCCCCGCGACCGCGCGCAGATCCTCGTTGGCGAGCAGCAGCGGGATGCCCGCGCCGAACGTCCCCGCCGGACACAGGAACTCGCAGAAGAACGGCGGCGTCACGCCCGCCTCGGTCGTCACGAGCAGCGACAGCCCCACGACCATGCCGAACAGCACGACATATTTGAGAAGGCGCAGCGCCCGGTCGACGCGACGCGGCATGCGAAACTTGCGCGTCAGAATCTTGTGCAGCAGGTCCTGTACCAGGCCGAACGGGCAGAGGAACCCGCAGACGAGGCGCCCGAGCAGGATGCCGAACAGCATGAGGCTACCCAGCACGTAGAAGGGGATGTGGCGCCAGGCCCCGCCGATCGCGTTCTGGAGGGCGCCGATCGGGCACGCACCGAGCGCGCCCGGACACGAGTAGCAGTTCAGGACCGGCAGGCAGACCGCCTTGGTCGGACCGGTGAATATCTTGCCCTGGGCAAATCCGGCCGCATATCCGTTGCACACGGCGGCCGACACGAGCTGGATCACCAGGCGGGGGATGCGGCGCGCGGGACGGTGGGCCGAGCCCCGCCCGGCGCCAATATCCCCTACCCGATGCCGACGCATTCGAGGCATACGGTCACCGCCTTCCAGAACACCTCGAGGTGTTCCCCGGCGGCGACCCCCACCGCGATGAACGCCACGGCGGCGGCGAGCACGACCCAGCGCACTATGCATGCGGCACGGGCACCGCCGGGCTTAGGCCGCCTCAAGCGAGACGCCCTCCTCGCCCGACCACGCCAGCACGGCGTTCACGGCGCCGAGCATCTCCGCGTCGAAGTCCCCCAGCGCCCCGACCAGGGCGTCGCCGACCACGACGCCGTCGCCGGTGACCAGCACCCGCGTCGGCGTGTACTGGACGGAGCGGCACAAGTCGAGGAAACCGTTGGTCCCGCCGACGAGCGTCGTCCCGTCGAACCCCGCGGCGTCGATGATCTCCTGGGCGCGCGCGGCGTTGTACTGCCCGTCGAGGCAGACATTCACGATCTGCACGCGATCGGGCAGGCGGCGCGCCAGGGAGGCGAGGTCGTCCATCTCGCTCACGCACGGGCCGCAGGTCGTCGACCAGAAGTTGAAGACCGTCACGTCCGTCCCGGCGAGGTCGACCTGCGTGTACGAACCCCCGTCGAGCGCGGTCGCCTCGAACATGCCGAGCGACCCGTGGGTCTCGAGGTCGGCGGCGTCCGAGGTGGCCGCAGCCGCCCCGCCCGGCGCGGCAGTCGAAGCCGAGGGGCCTGCGGCGGAACCGGCCGACCCGGAGGAACCGCCGGACCCGTCCGAGCAGCCTGCGAGACACCCCGCCAGCGCGATGGTGCAAACTCCGAGGACCAACGACGCGCCCGGGCGGGTCCATCCGTCGCGGATTCCCATCAGCCGTCCACCTCCACGCCGTCGACGTCCCCGGACGCCGCCTCGGCAACCTCGTAGAAGTGCACGGTCGAAATGCCATAGCGCTTCTCTCGAACCTTGGCGATGCGGCCGATTGTTTCGGGCATTTTCATTTCTTTGCGGGAGCGGATGACGATGGACCCGCCATCGCGCAACAACGCGGCGTCGCTCAGCGCCTCCATGACCGGTTCGAAGATCTCGGGATTGGTGAACGGGGGGTCAAGGTAGACGAAGTCGAACGTGCGCCCCATGCGGGCGAAACGGCCGATGACGTTGAACACGTCGCCCTTGATCACCTCGTGGCGCTCCTTGTCGAGCCCCGTCTTCGCCAGGTTGGCCCTGATGGTGCGCACCGCTTCGGGCGACGCGTCGACCATGACGGCGCTCGCCGCCCCGCGCGACAGGGCTTCGAGTGCCATGCACCCGCTGCCCGAGAACAGGTCGAGGAAATCGCATCCCTCGATGTCGAACTGCCATATGTTGAACAGCGACTCGCGAATCATGTCGGTCACCGGACGCGTCTCGAAGCCCTTCGGGGCATCGATCGCCCTCCCGCGCGCCTTGCCTGCGATAATCCTCATGCTCGTTCCTTTCGCACCGAACCGGGCATCCGACGACGGGCGCCCGACGACGGCGCCTCAAAGCGGGACCGTCCTGGGCGTACGATTATAGCCCATGGCAGTCGGGTATACGCCGGCAGGACGCGTCCCGACCAGCTGCGCAGACGAGGCCGTCGCAGCGGCCATGCGGGCACGGGCTGCCGGGCAGCTACGGCGGCTGTGCGGGCTGACAGCTGTCTACTTTTCCGCAGCGTGGCATTTCCGTTGACAAAACCGCAGGTCGCGATGTTCCATTTCGCACCGCGTCCCCAAATTGACCACACATCAGCCCGCACAGCCGTTTGCCGCCCGCCGCACAGCCGTCCGCTGCCCGCCCGCCGCCCGCCCGCGCGTCCCACGTGCCCCAGCGCCCCTTCCAAACCCGGAACATCCTGATTTTTGTCCCCGAACGTGGCACGGGACGCCAAACCGCCAGACAAGCACCGCCAGGTTGGCTAAACTAGCAGCCGTTGGGACAACCGCACCCGAGCCCTGCGGACCCACATCCGATGCTCCGCAACCGCAAGGAGGTTCGAACCCGTGACACGCACCACCATCGCCAGCATCTTCGCCGATGCCGAACGGCTCGGCGGGCAGACGCTCACCGTGGCCGGGTGGGCCCGTTCCATCCGCGACTCGAAAGCCGTCGGCTTCGTCGCGCTCAACGACGGCAGCTGCTTCGCCAACCTGCAGGTCGTTCTCGACCGCGGTACGCTGCCCAACTACAACGAGATAGCCGGCCAGAATGTCGGCGCCGCCCTCATCGTGACCGGCACGCTCGTCCTCACGCCCGAGGCGCAGCAGCCGTTCGAGCTCAAGGCGACCGAAATCGCCGTCGAGGGCCCCTCGGCGCCCGACTACCCGCTGCAGAAGAAGCGCCACACGGTCGAGTTCCTGCGCACGATCCAGCACCTGCGCCCGCGCACCAACCTGTTCAGCGCCGTGTTCCGCGTGCGCTCGGTGGCGGCCTTCGCCGTGCACGAGTTCTTCCAGACCCGCGGGTTCGTCTATGTGAACACGCCCATCATCACCGCCTCCGACTGCGAGGGCGCCGGAGAGATGTTCCGCGTCACCGCGCTCGACATGGCGAACGTCCCGCTCACCGACGCCGGCGAGGTCGACTACAGCCAGGACTTCTTCGGCAAGGCAGCCAACCTCACCGTGTCGGGCCAGCTGCAGGCCGAAAACTTCGCCATGGCGTTCGGCAACGTATACACCTTCGGCCCCACGTTCCGCGCTGAGAACTCAAACACCCAGCGCCACGCAGCCGAGTTCTGGATGATCGAGCCCGAGATCGCCTTCGCCGATCTCGAAGACGACATGGACCTCGCCGAGGAGCTGCTCAAGTACGTCATCCGCACCGTGATGGAGAAGTGCCCCGACGAGATGAACTTCTTCAACTCGTTCGTGGACAAGGGCCTCAAGGAGCGTCTCGAGCACGTCGCGTCGTCCGACTTCGGGCGCGTGACCTACACCGAGGCGGTCGAGATCCTCGAGCAGGCCGTGCGCGACGGCCACGAGTTCGAGTTCCCCGTGTACTGGGGCTGCGACCTGGCCACCGAGCACGAGCGCTTCCTCACCGAGCAGCACTTCAAGAAGCCCGTGTTCGTGACCGACTACCCCGTCGAGATCAAGGCGTTCTACATGCGTCTCAACGACGACGGCAAAACCGTGGCAGCCTGCGACTGCCTGGTACCCGGCATCGGCGAGATTGTGGGCGGTTCGCAGCGCGAAGAGCGGCTCGACCTGCTCGAGAAGCGCATCGTGGAGACCGGCATGTCGCTTGACGACTACAAATACTACTGCGACCTGCGCCGCTTCGGCGGGTGCCACCACGCCGGCTTCGGCCTGGGCTTTGAGCGCCTCGTGATGTACCTGACCGGCGTCAGCAACATCCGCGACGTAATCCCGCATCCGCGCACCGTGGGCAACGCCGAGTTCTAAACCGGCAAAACCGCCGCATACGCGGCCCAATCGCCCGGCACCCCAAGATGGGCCGCACGCAGAACAGCGTGCGGCCCATCTTTCATCTGCCCTTTCCCTTGATACGATTGAATTTTCGATATAAATGAGTATATATGCATATTTTTGCATAGAATACGCAATCCACTTTTCAAGGCGCGCGCAGCATCCAGAAATCTGGGGAGCACTCGCTAAAAACCAGCCTTGTTGAGTAAGCCGTGGGAACGAAGAAAATGCGGGCAGCTGCGGCGCACGTCGCGGAACAGGCCTTTTGTTGAGAGACCGCATCCTGCCGCCATCTCGCTCCCGCACATACCCGTATGCATCGCGCTCCAAAGACCGACCGCGTCCTCAGCAAGGGCATTTTTTAGCAAGTGCTCCCCGATTTCCGGGAAGAGGCGCCCGACTTCGCCGGAACCGGGCGGGTTGCGGCCGTCCCCGGCTGCCAAACGCGGCCCGTCAGCCGAGCGGCCCGGCTCGCAACCCCCTGGTGGCACGGCTATTGCCGCGCGCTCACGTAGTCGGCGTCCACGGTGATCTTGCAGCTGTACTCAGGATGCTCCCGCTCCACCAGCTCGCAGATGCGGCTGCGCAGCTCGGCGTCGGTCATGTCCACGCCGTGGGGTTTGAGGCAATCGAAGATGACGTTGGTGTGGGTGGGGCCGGGCACGGTGCGCAGGTCGTGGATCGAAAGGCGCCCGTCGATGCCCTTGACCAGCCCGTCCAGCCAATGCCGCAGGTTGTTCACCGAATCGTCCGACGTCACGATGGGATCGTAGTGGATGGTCATCACCAGACCGTCGTCGCGCAGGAAATCTTGCTCGATGTTGTCGAGCACGTCGTGGCTCTCGAGGACGTCGGCCTCGGCGGCCATCTCCACGTGCACGCTCGCGAACTGGCGGCCCGGGCCGTAGTCGTGCACCATGAGGTCGTGGGTTCCCAGCACACCGGGATAGCTCATGATCTTGGAACGGATGTGCTCTACCTCCTCGGGCGAGGGGGCGCTGCCCAGCAGCGGGTCGACCGTCTCGCGCACCAGGCCGATGCCGCTCCACACGATGAACGCGCCCACGACGAGTCCCGCCCAGCCGTCGAGGTCAAAGCCGGTGTAGTGCGACACGAGGAGCGCCGCCAGAACCGCGGCCGTGGTAACGACGTCGTTGCGCGAGTCAACCGCCGTGGCCTCGAGCGTCGTGGACCCGATGCGCCTGCCGATGGTGCGGTTGAACAGCATCATCCACAGCTTGACGAGGATCGAGGCGACCAGGATGCCCACCACGACCCAGCTGAAGTCGGTCGGTTCGGGGTTGGCGATCTTTTCGACGGAGCTTTTGACGAGCTCGACGCCGATGACCACGATGAGCATCGCCACAAGCAGGCCCGACAGGTACTCGTAGCGCCCATGGCCGTAGGGATGCTCGCTGTCGGCCGGCTTGCCGGCGAGCTTGAACCCGAGCAGGCTGATGACGTTGCTCGAGGCGTCGGACAGGTTGTTCACCGCGTCCGCCACGATGGAGACGGATCCCGACAGCAGGCCGGCCAGCCCCTTGCCCAGACACAGCAGCACGTTGCAGACGATGCCCACGATGCCGGCGAACTTGCCGTACGCGACGCGAACCTTGGGGTTCTCGTGCTCCTGGTAGTCTTTGACGAACCGGCGAACCAGCCACTCGGTCATGAAAACCCGTCCTTTGCGCCTCGTGCGAAACCGCGGCAACGCCGCGCGCCGGCCCATGCCGGCGCATTGGCACATTGTCGTACAGTGCGGGAATACCGGCTCGCCACGTCGGCATCCTATACCAAAAGCGCAGGTCATACGGGGTGAACTTTACCGGCCGACCGAGACCGCGGCGCCAAGCTACCCTTGCGTCGGGTCGTCCACGATGCCCACGAACAGGGGGATGTCTTGGGGCGAGCTCAACCTGAAAGCGAACGGCCGGTCGAGACGGAACTCGACCTTCTCGAGCTCTATGGGCGCGCTCATCCCCGCGATGCCCACGACCGTGTAGGCGCTCGCCTCGACGCCGTTCTCGTCCATCGCGAAATGCGTCCCCTGGTCGATCGAGCTTACCCAGGTGGGAAGCGGCGTCAGGGCGCCCAGGTCGGCAGACTCCGGGTCGAGGGCGTCGACGACGCCCATCTGGCGGCAGACTTCCGCCAGCTTCGTCGTCGTGTCGAACGACACCTTGGGCACCACGAACGTCGCGTCGACCATGGTGGAGGAGAGCGAGTCGAGCGTCCACAGCATGCCCACGCCGGTCGCGCGCGCAAAGAGGGAGCGGATGTCGACGCCCTCTTCGGGCAGCACGAACGTGACCCGCGCGCCGGTCGCCAGCGGCAGCGACGCGACGCGGCATCCGGCAGACTCCCCCACCGCGCAGGTGCGCGCCACCGTCATGAAGTCGCATTCGACGTCGCCGGTCGCGGCATGGAACGCGCCCGGGGCGGTGTCGTTCTCGTTGAACGGGTCGATCCAGCCGTCTTTGAACCAGACCGTGTTGACGAGGCTCGCGATCCAGTCGTCGGCCAGCTTGACGTCGGGCTCGAGCGTCCCGCCCGTGTGGTCGGCGATCCAGGCACCCATCGCCTTGCCCGCGGCGGCGTCGGCGGCAGGGACCTCATAGCACTCGGCATAGAACGACGCGGCGGCCGTATCGAGGAATCCCTGCTCGAACGGCGCATCGGCACGCAGCCACACCGAGTTGGCGACCTGCAGGGTGCTCGGCATCGGGTCGCCCTCGGGCGTCGTGCGCGCCCACAGCGCGCGCATCAGGTTCGAGCACTGGTCGGCAAGGGCGTCCGTCCCGGCATCGGCCATGCCGAGCACGTCGAGCAGCTGGGTCTGGGTGTCGCCCGCGGCGCCCTGGGCGAGCAGCGCCAGCGCCAGGTAGAGACTCGCCGGGGAGAGGCACGCGTTGGACGAAGGTGCGCCGGACGCGGAGCCGCCCCGGGCGCCCGAACCGCCGGTCTGCGCAGCGGCGGGGTCGGCGGAGCCGGAAAGGCCGTAGCACGCCAGGCTGTTTGCAAACGCCTCGATCCCGGCCAGGAAATCCTCGTCGAGGGGGTTCGCGTCTTCGACCTCGAGAAGCGCGTCGTAATCGTCCGACGCGATGGGGTCGGGATAGGCGACCTCGTTGAGCAGGACCGGGCCGTCGGAGGGCGACGCGCCCGAAGCGGAAGCGGCGTCGGGCGAAGAGCCGGTCAGCTCGGCGGTCTCGGACTCGGCGGTGCCGGAATCGTCCGCATCGCCCGGCTCGGTCGCGCGCGCAAGCAGCGGGGACGACGCCAGCGCAGCAGATGCCAGCAGACTTCCGGCGACAATCTGGCGGCGGGTTGCAAAGCGGGCGGCCTCGTCGCCCTCTTGGACAAGGCTGGGAAGGAACGGGGTGCTCATCGGATCCTCCTCGGTTGCTCGAACATGGGTCGTCGTGGGCCGTCCATCGGGACGGGCGCGGACACCGCCGGCACGTCGTCGCCAAAGCGGAAATCCGCACCCGCCCATCTCGCCGCGCGAGCGGTTTCGCTACCCGCGCAGCTTCTGCGCGATGTCGGCTGCCGCCTTCTTACCCGCCCCCATGGCCAGGATGACGGTCGCGGCGCCGGTCACGATATCGCCACCGGCCCAGATGCGCCCGTCGCTCGTGCGGCCGTTCTCGTCGGACTCGACGTAGCCCCAGCGGTTGAGCTTCACGCCCGGCGCCATGAGCGGCACGAGCGGGCAGGCGTTGGTGCCGATCGCCGTGATCGCCAGGTCACAGGGCAGCTCGACCACCGCGTCGGGGCCCTCCAGGGGACGCGGGCGACGGCGTCCGCTCTCGTCGGGCTCGCCAAGCTCCATCTTGCGCAGGCGCGCGGCACAGACGTTGCCGGTGTCGTCGCCCACGAACTCGAGCGGCGCCACGAGCTCGCAAAGGCGGACCCCCTCGGCCTTGGCGTGCTCCACCTCGGCGCGGCGGGCGGGCATCTCGGCCTCGGTGCGGCGATAGGCCAGCGTGACCGTCTCGGCACCCAGGCGCAGGGCCGTGCGCGCCGCGTCCATCGCGACGTTGCCGCCGCCGAACACCACGACGTGGCGCCCGTTGCGCACCGGCGTGTCGACCTCGGGGAAGTCGTAGGCGCGCATGAGGTTCACACGCGTGAGGTACTCGTTGGCGCACACCACGCCCGCCAGGCTCTCGCCGGGGACGTCGAGCAGCTTGGGCAGGCCCGCGCCCACGCCGATGAACGCGGCATCGAACCCGCGCTCGTTGAGCAGCTCGTCGACGGTGACGGTGCGTCCGACCACCGTGTTGGTCTCGACCTGGACGCCCAGCCCCTCGAGGGCGGCGAGCTCGCGCGCCACGACCGCCTTGGGAAGGCGGAACTCGGGGATGCCGTAGACGAGCACCCCGCCCAGACGGAACAGCGAGTCGAACACCGTCACCTGGGCACCGGCACGCGCAAGCTCGACGGCGCAGGTGATGCCGGCGGGCCCGCTGCCGACCACCGCGACGCGGCCGAGCGGGGCGGAAGGCGTCGGCGCGTCGGACGGGGCCTCTGCCGTGCCGACGCCGGGCTCGGCTGCCTTGTCGCCCAGAAAGCGCTCGAGCTGGCCGATGGCGATGGGGTTGCCGCGCTTGGCGAGCACGCAGGCCCCCTCGCACTGCGTCTCCTGCGGACACACCCGGCCGCATACGCTCGGCAGCAGGTTGTCGCGCCGGATCGCCGCCAGGCCGCCCTCCCAGTCGCGTGCGCGGATGCGCTCGATGAACCCGGGGATGTCCACGCCCACCGGGCAGCCCGCGACGCAGCTCGGCCGCTTGCAGTCGAGGCAGCGGTTCGCCTCGAGCACCGCATCGTCGTCGGTATAGCCGGTGTCGACCGCCTCGAAGCCGCGTACGCGCACCTCGACCGGCACCTCGCGCGCCGGGGTGCGCGGGTCCTTGGCGCGCGGGACGTAGCGCTCTGCCGTCACGTCGCTCATCGGTTCTCCTCCCCTTCCGCCGCACCCGCCAGGGCGTCGGCCGCGGCCTGCATGCGGCAGGCATGGTCGCGCTCGACGGAAACCCGCTCCTGCTCGGCGTAGGTGCGCAGGCGCGTGCGCAGGTCGCCCCAGTCGACCAGGGCGCCGTCGAAGTCGACGCCGTCGATGCAGGCGAATCTCACCGCGCCGTCGACCACCACGCGGCATCCGCCGCACATGCCCGTGCCGTCGAGCATGACCGGGTTGAGCGAGACGGTCACCGGGACGCCGTGGCGCACCGCGACCTCGGAGCACGCCCGCATCATGGGAACGGGGCCCACCGCGAAGACCCGGTCGACCTCGCCCGCCTCGAGCAGGCGCTCGAGCGGCACGGTCACCAGGCCCTTCTCGCCGTACGACCCATCGTCGGTCATCACGTGCACGCGCGCACCCGGAATCGCGCGGAACTTGTCCTCGAGCACGAGCAGATCGCGGCTGCGTGCGGCGATGATGGCGTCGACCGTGCCGCCCGCCTGCGCCATCGCGCGGGCGACGGGATACGCCGCCGCCAGGCCCACGCCGCCGCCCGCCACGGCCCACCGCCCTGCGACCGCCTCGGTGGGGTTGCCCAGGGGCCCGGTGACGTCGAGCAGGCAGTCCCCTTCGGAGAAGCGTTCGAGCAGCGCGTTCGTCGTGTGGCCGACGGCCAGGAACACGAACTCGATCCACCCCTCCTCGGCGTTCCAGTCGCAGAAGGTAAACGGCACGCGCTCGCCGCCCTCGTCGGCGCGCAGCAGGAAGAACTGGCCCGCCCGCGCCTTGGCGGCGACGGCGGGCGCCTCGACCCGCATGAGGCAGGTGCCCTGGGCGAGCACCTGTTTCTTGAGAATCCGATGCATGTGTGCAAGCTCCCTCGGTCAGGCCGCGAGCCGAGACGCGGCGGGTCCCGCAGACAGCGTGCGGAATCGCCGGTCAAACTCGCGGCGCGCTCTAGGTGCATGGTAGCAAAGAGGGCGCGGCCCGGCGGTCGGACCCGGGCCCGCCGCCGCCATTTCACGGAGGTCGCGCAACCCGAAGGGCGCGCAGCCGGGGCCGGAGGGCGGCGCGGGCAAGCCAGGCGGGTCGGGGCGGTGTGGGGGGCCGGGCGGGCCGGAGGCGAGGAGGCAGGCGGAGGCGCGCGGGTCGGGGCGAAGAGGCAGGCGGGCCTTCGGGCGGGAGCGGATGGCGGGGCGATCGGCAACCGGGCGCGCAGGTCGGGGCGGCGGCCATTTTCGGTGCGAGTGCATGTTCTGGGAAAAGTGTTGGTCATTTCGCCATCGAGTGCATGCCAATTTGGGCCGTAGACGCTCGCACCATCTTAACATGCAATGCGTTATCCTAGGTAAACGGCGTGCACCCCAAACACGCCCGCATTCTGATCGCCCGTTGGGCATACACTCGATGGTCAAATGACCAACACTTTTTAGAAAACACGCACTCGCCGCAATATTGGCCAACACGTTCGGCCAACACGTTCGACGAACCTGTCCTTCGGCCAGCTCGCACGCCGACCGGTCCGCCGCGGACCCCGCCGGGCAAAACCGGGCGAGGTCCGCGAGGGCGGCCCTAGCGCTTCCCCGGGAAACGCCGCAACGCCGCCGCGACGCCCTCCTCCACGGCGACGCGCGCCGCCAGGGCCGCATCGGCCACCGTCACCTCGAACTCCTCGAGGTCGCGCCCGCGCAGCTGCTGCAGCACGAAGTCCGCCGGGGCCATGCGTCCCGGAGGCCGGCCTATCCCCACGCGCACGCGGGGGAAGTCGTGCGTGCCGAACTTCTCGCAGATCGAGCGCAGGCCGTTGTGGCCGGCGTGGCCGCCGCCGACCTTGACGCCCACGGCGCCCGCCGGCAGCTCGAGCTCGTCGTGCACCACGAGGACCCCCGCCGGCGGGACCCGGTACTCCTCGGCGACCTTCTTGAGCGGCCCGCCCGAAACGTTCATGTAGGATGTGGGCTTGACGAGCACGAGCTTGCGCCCGCCCGCCAGCGACACCTCGGCCACCAAGGCGCCGGGCTTCGTCTTCCAATAGCGGGCCCCCAGCTCGTCCGCGAGCGCGTCGACCGCGAGGAACCCCGCGTTGTGGCGCGTGCGCTCGTACTCCGAACCCGGGTTGCCCAAACCGCACACGATGCCAACCGGCGCCGCGGCCGCAGCGCCCGCGCGTCCGCCCTTATCAGCTTTGCTACCTGCCATACGTCGTTAGAACTCGGGGTTCACGCCGAGCATCGCAGAGACACTCGTCTCGTCGTACACGTTCTGGATGGCCTTGGCGAACTCGTCGGCCAACGACAGAATCTTGATCTTGCTGCCCGCGCCCAGGCGCTCGGCCGGCACCGGCACGGCGTCGGTCACCGCGACCTCCTCGATGGGGGCGTCGGCCAGGCGCTCGTAGGCCTTGCCCGAGAACAGGCCGTGCGTGGCGCCCACGTAGACGGGGCCGGCGCCCATGGCCTTGAGCTCGCGGACGGCGCCGCACAGGGTGCCCGCCGTGTCGATCATGTCGTCGTTGATGATGCAGACCTTGCCCTCGATGTTGCCCAGGATGCCCATGACCTCGGCCTCGTTGTGGGCCGAGCGGCTCTTGTGGGCCACGGCCAGGTCGCAGCCGAGCATGTCGGCCAGGCGCTTGGAGGCCTTGGCGCGGCCCACGTCGGGCGACACGACGACGGTGTTGTTCATGTCGAAGCCCTTGGCGCTGTAGTATTCCACGAACAGCGGCAGCGCGGTGAGGTGGTTCACCGGGATGTCGAAGAAACCCTGGATCTGGCCCTGGTGCAGGTCGACCGTGATGATGCGGTCGATGCCGGCGGCCTCGTAGAGGTTGGCCACGAGGCGCGCGGTGATGGGCTCGCGCGGCTGGGCCTTGCGGTCCTGGCGGGCGTAGGCGTAGTGGGTGATGACGGCGGTCACCGAGCGGGCCGAGGCGCGCTTGGCGGCGTCGGCAGCCACGAGGACCTCCATGAGCATGTCGTTGAGGTGCTCGCCGGAGACCGACTGGATGATGAAGACGTCGCAGCCGCGCACGCTCTCGGCGTAGCGGGCGTAGATCTCGCCGTTGGCGAACTTCTCGATCTTCAGGTCGCCGAGCGTGATGCCCAGCTTCGCGGCAACCGCCTCGGCGAACGGGCGGTGCGACGTCCCCGAGAAGACCTTCATGCTCTTGCAGATCGCGTTCATCATGTTCTTGCCGGCCATGTGCGTGTGCGCCTCTCTCGCGTGGTACTCGTTGCTGACCTTGCCCGTGCTCCAAACCCTCGCGCGGGCCCGGTCGGCCGGGCCCGCACGCAAAACGCCTTCGTTGTCCCTAGCGCCCCTGGGCGCGCAGCTCCTCGCGCTTCCAGCGCGGCAGCCAGCCTTCGACCGTGCGCTGCTCGGAGCGCTCGACGGCGAGCGCGCCGTCGGGGACGTCGCGCGTGATCACGCTGCCCGCGCCGACCGTGCAGCCGGCGCCCACGTTGACCGGGGCGACGAGCATGGTATCAGAGCCCACGAACGACCCGTCGCCGACGGTGGTGGGATGTTTCGACTTTCCATCGTAGTTGCACGTGATGGTGCCGGCGCCGATGTTCACGTCCGTCCCGATCGTGCAGTCGCCGATATAGGAGAGGTGGGGGACCTTGGAGCGCTCGCCGACGGTGGAGTTCTTGATCTCGACGTGCGTGCCCGCCTTCGACCCGTCGCGCAGCACGGCGCCCGAGCGCAGGTAGGCCCGCGGCCCGCAGCTCACGCCGTTGCCGATCACGGCGTTTTGGGCCACCGTCTCGTCGACGGTGCAGCCGTCGCCCACCTGCGTGTCGGTCAGGCGGGTCTGGGGGCCGACCACGCAGCCCTCGCCGATGCGCGTCGCGCCCCAGAGCATCGTGCCCGGCAGCAGCACGGTGTCGCGCCCCACCTCGACGCCGGGGCCGACCCAGACCTGGTCGGGGTCGAGCATCGTGACCCCCGACGCCATGAGGCCGTCGTTGATGCGGCGCTGCATGACCTTGGTCGCCTGCGCGAGCTGGATGCGGGAGTTGACGCCCATGAGCTCGTCGGGGTCGTCGTCGCAGCCGAGCGCGGCGAGCGGGGCGCCCGCGGCGCGCAGGATCTGAACCATGTCGGTCAGGTAGTACTCCCCCTGGGCGTTGCCGCGCGACAGCTCGCCGATGTGGGAGGAGAGCAGCGCCGCGTCGAAGCAGTAGACGCCGGCGTTGCAGGTGGTGCAGGCGGCCTCCTCGGGCGTGCAGTCCTTCTGCTCGACGATGCGCTCGGCCATGCCGTCGGCGTCGAGCATGACGCGGCCGTAGCCAGTGGGGTCGGCGTAGGTCATCGTGAGCAGGGCGCCCCCCGCGCAGGAGCGGGCCGCCTCGACCAGGCGGGCGAGCGTCTCCCCGCGCAAAAGCGGCGTGTCGCCGCACAGCACCAGCACGGGCCCCTCCGCGATGCCCGCCTGCTCGAGCGCGACGCGCACGGCGTGGCCCGTCCCCAGGCGCTCGGCCTGCAGCACGCACTCCACGCCGGGCTCCTGCGCCAGAAGCGCCTCGACCTGCTCGGCGCCGTTGCCGACCACGACCACGATGCGCTCGGCGCCGGCCTGCCGGGCCGCCTCGACGACCCACAGCACCATGGGGTGGCCCAGGACCTCGTGGACCACCTTGGGGCGCGACGACTTCATGCGCGTCCCCTCGCCGGCGGCGAGGATAACAGCGGTAACAGCCATAACGAGAGTCTCCTTTGCATCTCCCCGCGCCGCCGGAACCTCGAGAACGCCGCGGCAAGCGGGCTTCGGCGTTCGACCGTGTCGTTTCAGTTTAGCGCGCCGCGGCGTCCGGCGCACCCCATGTCGGCGTCTTCCCCACATTCGCCGCCGAGAGGCGCGGCGGGGAGGCGCGGCGAAAGGGAATGGCTGTGTAATCACCGTCCGGCGATGGCCCGCCGCATGCCAAAGATAGTATGATGAAGGGTACGAAAGCGGCCGGGCCACCGGTCGCATCGGCTCGACCGACGGAGAAGAAACGCAGCCCATGAGCCAGCCTCCCCGCTATAGCAACCCCGGGTTCGACCCGGGCGCGGCCGACGGCAGCTCGCCGTACGGGACCCTTCCGGTTGCGCCGGAGGCATCCCAGGGCTTCATGGACGGCATCGTCCTGTTCGACCCGGCGACCGACTCTTCGCCCTACGCCGCCAAGCACAAGAAGAAAAAGGGGCGCCCGTCCGGCAAGCCTTCGGCGAAGCCGTCCAAAAAGGCCCAGCAGAAGGCCCTCCACCTCGCTCAAGCCGGCCAGGCCGCCGCCCCCGCGCCGTCCGCACCGGAAGGGTACCCGCCTCTCGGGGCCCCCTCCGTCCTCAACCTCGCCCCGGACTACACCCCGCGGGTCGACAGCCACGACGCGCTGCGCATCGTCTCGGACGACCCGAGCGAGATTCGCCTCTATGCGGAGGCGCAGCGACGCTCGGATGCCGGCCGCACCCTGGCTGGCATCGCCCCGCAGGCCCCCATGGCACCCATGGCGCCCATGGCGCCCGCGGCGGGCACGCCGACCGCGGCTCCCTTCGGCGCGGCGCCCGCCGCCCCGGCGCAGGAGGGCGTCCGTCCCGGCGCATCTCCCTGGTCGGGCTATCCACCCGTCGGCGGACCGGACGCGCAGACAGGCGCCCCGACCACCTCGAGCGCCCTCCCAACCTGGTCTTCCTACGAGATAGACGACGATCCCGACCACCCGCGGCCCTCCGCGCGCCGCCGGAAGGGGTCGATCGCGTCCGTGCCGGAAGGCCCCATCGTCTTCGCCTCCGAGTCGGCCCAGGCGACCCCCGGCGCCGAGGCGGCGCGCCCCCGCTGGCGCCTGCGCGCCCATCGCAAGACGGACGAAGACCTCGAGCAGGAGGCGGCGGAACAGGCCAAGGGGGCCGAGACCGGAGAGGCCGAAGGCAGCGAGGCCGAGGTCGCCGAGACGCAGGCCGAAGGCGCCGTCGGACAGAAGGCCCGCAAAAAGCAGCGCAAGGCACGGGCCAAGGCGGTGCGCGCCGGGCGCAAGCCCGCGGCACGCCGCGCGCCCGACCCCGAGTCCGTCTGGCGCGCCGGCATCGTGGCGCTTACGAGCGTCGCCGCCGTCTTGACCACGGTGGTCATGCTCTACTTCCCCGCCCAGTCCGTCTACCTCAACATGCGCGAGAACGAGCGCCTGACCGACGAGCTGGACCGGAACCTCTCCCGCAACGAGCAGATGCAGGAGCGCGTCGACACGCTGCAGACCGCCGAGGGGGTGCAGGACGAGGCGCGCCGCGTCTTCGGCCTCGTGCTTCCCGGCGAGAGCTCCGTCACGGTCGTGGGAGTCGACTACGACGAGCCCTCCAACGCGGTGCCGCTCGAGATCCCCCGCGGGTCGGGCGAGAACACCGACACCTGGGCGACCGACCTGCTCGACCGCGTCTTCGGGGTGACCGGCCCCGAGACGAGCACCGCGACCTCCTCCGACGTCGCCACGGTCACCGACCAGGCGGCGGACGGGCAGGAAGATGCCGCCCCGACCGAAACTGGCCAGGCCGAGGGCGACCAGGCCGCGGACGCCGCCGCGCAGCCCGCGCCGTAACCTGCCGACAACCCCGGAGACGACCATGGAAACGGACCGGCACCTGCTTGCCGCCATCGACATCGGCACGGTCTCGACGCGGCTGATCGCGGCGCGCTCCCTGCCCGACGGCGGGTTCGACGTCCTCGACCGCCAGGCGACCATCACCGACCTGGGCGAGGGGGTCGACGCGTCGGGCAGGCTCTCCCCGTCCGCCGTCGCGCGAACCGTCGGCACCGTGGAGGCCTACCTCGACCGCCTGCGCGCGCTGGCGAGACGGCAGGGGGTGTGCGGTGCGGTCGTCTCCACCACGACCACGAGTGCGGCGCGCGACGCCGCGAACGCCGGCGACCTGCTCGACCCCCTGAAACGCGCCGGGCTCGCACCCCAGGTCATCGAGGGGCGCGTCGAGGCGAGCCTCGCGCTGCTCGGCGTGACCGGCGACTTCCCCGGCAAAGACGTGCTCGTCGCCGACATCGGCGGGGGTTCGACCGAGCTCACGTCGGGCGGGCGCGGTCCGGACGGGGCGCTTCGCGAGGAGCGCGGCGTCTCGTACAACGTCGGCTGCCGCCGCGTCACCGAGCGCTTCTTCCCCGACGGCGGCCCCGTCTCCCCCGCCGCCGCGACCGCCGCGCGCACCATGATCGCCCAGACGCTGGCGCCGCACTTCGCGCCCGGATGCGGCGCGGAGCCGCCCGCGACCCTCGTGTGCGTCGGCGGCACGGCGACCTCGCTTATCGCCGTCGAACACGGGCTCGTGCCCTACGACAGCGCGTTCGTTCACCTGCACCGCATGGGGCGCACCTCCGTTCGCAACCTGGCCGAGCGGCTATGCTCCCTGTCGGCGGACCAGCGCGCGCAGCTGCCCGGCCTGCAGCCCAAGCGCGCGAGCGTCATCGCGGCGGGGGTGCTCATCCTCGACGTCCTGATGGAACTCGGCGGGTGGGACTCCTACACCGCCAGCGAGTCGGACTCGCTCGCCGGCCTGCTCGCCTGCATCCGGGCCGCGCGAGAGGGGCGCCCCTCCCCCATCGGCTGGTCGCCGGAGCTCTCCGTCGTCGGATAGCCCGCCCGTCGACCCACCCGACGTTCGGCCGATGATTTACCGTAGTCGAATAATAACCGCAGGCAGTCGGCCCGCAGACATGCTCAATTCTGCGTAGGGTTTGCATGCTCCCAGAGGGGCGCCGCATGTGCGCGACCTATGGCTGTGGTAAAGTAGCAGGGTTCTGCAGACACTACGGGAGCGTGGCGGAATGGCATACGCAGGTGACTTAAAATCTCCGGCCGCGAGGCTTGCGGGTTCGAGTCCCGCCGCTCCTACCATCGAAGATTCCGCGCACGAGCGTCGCGAGCGGCGCCCGCGCGCACGCGATCGACGTGCACTGACTGCCCTCGTCAAGAACTGCGAGTACTGATGGCAACGGACTTTGTCTCGTTTCTGAACGAACATTACCGGCAGATCGACGACCTGGTGGCGTCGTATTACCGGAACTGCGGCACGCATGGGGACATGCGCCGCTATCTGTACGACCCGCTCGCCCGCTACTCCGCAAACGGCGGCAAGCGGCACCGTCCCGCGGTGTGCAGCCTCGGCTGCATGGCGGTGGGCGGCGACCCGCGCCGCGCGGCAAGCGCGGGGGCAGCCGTGGAGCACTTCCACACCGCCGCGCTGATCCACGACGACATCGCCGACGAGGGAGAGCTGAGGCGCGGCGAGCCCTGCCTGCACCTGACGCAGGGCATCGGGCTCGCGATCAACGACGGCGACCTCGCCCTGTCGCAGGTGACCGGCAGCGTGCTCGCCGACCCCGACCTCGACGATGCGACCAAGATCCGCGTCCTGAACGAGCTCGTCGCCATGACGACGAGGACCATCGAGGGCCAGGCGCTCGACATCGGCTGGGCGCGCGACGACCGCTGGGACATTTCGGTCGACGACTACCTCGAGATGGCCACCCACAAGACGGCCTACTACTCGGTCGCCGTCCCGCTCGTCTGCGGCGCCATCATCGGCGGCGGGACCGACGAGCAGGTCGAGGCGTTGCGCGCGTTCGGCATCTCCGCCGGCCTCGCGTTCCAACTGCAGGACGACCTGCTCAACCTCGTGGGCGAGCAGGAGGCGACGCAGAAGGACTTCCGCTCGGACATCACCGAGGGCAAGCGCACCATGCTCGTGGTCCACGCGCTGGGAGACCCCGCGGTCAGCGGGGAGCTCAAGGCGATCCTCGACGCGCACACCGACGACCCCGCCTCCCTGGCGCGCGCCGTCGAGCTCCTCGAGCAGGCCGGCTCGATCGACTACGTCCGGTCCTACTCGCTCGACCTCGTGCGGCGCGCCAAGGAGCTGCTGGAGCCCGTCCCGCTCGAGGAGGCTCCCAAGCAGCTGCTCTTCTCCATGGCAGACTTCTTCGTCCAGCGCCTCGTGTAGCCGCCAGAAAGGGGAGTCTATGAAACCGATCGCCCAAGGCCAGACCGGCCCCGCCGTCGAAGACGTCCAGCAGCGTCTGGGCATCCTCGGCTACACCATCGACCCGGCAGAGCTCGAGGCGAGCCTGTTCGGCGGCTCCACGTGCGTCGCGGTCAGGTCCTTCCGCAGCCAGCAGGGGCTTCCCGTGGCCGACGAGGTCGACGACGCCACCTGGGCCGAGCTGGTCGACGAGACCTACCGCCTGGGAGACCGGACGCTCTATCTGAGGCTCCCCTATTTCCACGGCGCCGACGTGAGCCACCTGCAGATGACGCTCAACGTGCTCGGCTTCTCCTGCGGCGAGGTCGACGGACTCTACGGCCCCCACACCGAGGCCGCCGTGCGCGAGTTCCAGGCCAACATCGGCATCCTTGCCGACGGCATCGCGTTCCAGGACACCTTCGACGCCATCGAGCGCCTCCACCACGTGTGGAACGGCAAGACGACGAGCCCCGAGTTCAGCGTGCCGCACATGGGCCTCGCCCGCGCGGTCAACGTCCTCGAGGAGCGGCGCATCCTGGTCGGGGCGACCGACCCCATCTCCCGCAACGTGGCGGACCGCATGCGCAACGTCGCGCGCGCCACGACCAGCGAGGCGAAGGTCATGCTCGTGGACTCGGTCGAAGACGGGACGTTCGACGACCTGTTCGGCATCGACCTGCTGCTCGTCGTCGCGACCGCCCCGCTCAAGGCCGACGAGCAGCTCCCCGCGGGTACGGTCAACATCGTTGTCGGATCGGACGCGTCGGCGCTGACCCAGAGGCTCCGCTCGAGCCTGGCGACCTGCCCGGAGCCCCCGCACCGCGTGCGCATCGAGTTCGCGAACCTCAACCGCTACGACGGTTCGGTGACGGAGCGCGTGGTGCAGACCACGGCCATCGCGCTGCTCGACGCCGTGTGCGCCGCGCTCGCATAGGGCGGGCGCGCGGCGCGCGGGTACCGGACGTGCGGCTGCGCAGGTTCCAGACGCGCGGTTGCGCAGGTGCCGGACGCGCGGCTGCGCAGACCAAAGGGCCGGTTGTCTGAAAAAACGCGCTTTGCGAACGATTTTTTTGCAAGCAAAGACCGTTGCGTGACCGCAGATTAAAATTAATTTTCCTATTCGTAAAATTCAATTTCTTTTCTCGGTCCCAGAGTCGCATGCCGAGACAGCCGCGTCGTTCTTTCGGGGGCAATTTTTCAGACACTCCGGGTGCCGGGCAATCCGGAGGCCAGGCATTCTGGGGACCAAGCATTCCAAGCATCTCGGCCGGAAATTCCGGGGCCGGGCTGCCGAAAAGCAGGCCCCCGATGCGCGCGGCGTTGCACATGGCGCTGCACGCATGACGTCCAAAACCAAAGCAGGTCGGAAGCATCACCGCCTCCGACCTGCGCGTTTTTGCTGGCTGGGATAGAGGGAGTCGAACCCCCATACCGGGAACCAAAAACCCGTGTCCTAACCATTGGACGATATCCCAATGCCGTTTGTGCGGCCTACCTGCCGTTTACCGAATCGCATGCCACAGGGCGGCGGCAGGTTGCCTTGCATCTGGAAAAGTGTAGCAGGCTCCGCGCCCGCGTCAAGTTGCCCGTTATTATTGACAATAACAACGGCCTTCGTGGCGCATCTGCGAGGCGGAAAGGTGGGGAGCTCGCCCTTGAAGCACGAAAAACTGTGGCACGCACTGCGCGGCAAAGCGCACATCGTATTCCCCATACTCACCCTGTGCGCCATCGCCGTCATCCTGACGAGCCCGTTCTACGGCGAGCCGCTCCGGTTCCTCTGCACGAACGCCTTTGCGCGCTTCTGCATGTTCTGGTGCCTCGCCGTGTTCTCGGTGCTCTCCTACGCCAACCGCTACGTCCGGCCCTCGACGGTGGCGATCATTTCGACCGCCGTGGCCGTCGTGATCGGGGCAGCCTTCTACTTCGTGCAGCTCAAGGCGCTGGGGGCGCCCGACGCTTCCGCCTTCCTCCTCTCCTGCATCTCGGGGGCAATCCTCGGAGCGCTCGCCGGGACGTGGCTCATCTACGTGCTCGAAGTGTACGTGGGCGGGCGCTGAACGGCGGGGCGGCGCCAACCTTCAATAACCGGCAAGAAGAGGCGGGCGTCCATGATGGACGACCCGCCCCCATATACTGCTCCGCAGACCCGACCGCAAGGCGGGAATAAAACCCTTACTCGGCCTTAGGTTCGAGGTCGGCGATATCCTCCCACATGACAGGCGTGGTAGGCTCGAGGTTGCCGGTCACAGCCTGGATGGCGGCATAGCGACCGGAGGTGAAGCAGTGGCCGGCCGACATGCCGCTCTGGTACATCGACCAATCAGGAGCGCCGCAGAGCTGGCCGGCGCCAAAGCCCGTGGCCCACAGGTTGGGGATGACCTCGCCCTCGGTGGTGATGACCTGATAGTTCTCGTTGACGGTCATGCCCGAACAGATGGCCGAGACGCGGATGTGCTTGCGGGCACCCCAGAACGGAGCCTGCTCTATCTTCTTGAGGTACTGCGGGTTCTTGCCGAAGTCCTCGTCAAAGCCCGCGTCGACGAGCTCGTTGTAGTGCTCGACGCTCGCGATGAGCGCGTCGGCGGGCACGCCGATCTTCTCGGCAAGCTCCTCGAGCGTGTCGGCGCAGTACAGGTCGACAAGACCGGCGATGACCTTGTTGCCCGATTCGACCGAGCGGTCCATCTCAACCTCGGGCATGTACTTCTGCAGACCGTCGTGGGGCGTGGGATTGAAGCCCATCTCGGCGACGGTGGTCTCGTAGTTGTCGTCGAAGAGCTGGACGAACCAACCGGGCTGCGGCTGGTTACGCAGCTGGACGTTGATGTTCTCGAAGACCATGTCCTCGTTCATGAAGCGGTTGCCCTCCATGTTCACAGCCAGGAAGGGAACCGAGGCCATGGGGCCCGAGTCGTAGTCGTGCATCATGTGGCTGTGGCCGGTCTGAACCATGCCGGCGCCCAACTGCATGGCCATCAGGATGCCGTCGCCAGTCTTGCCGGACTGCTTGCGGTCAAAGCCGATGACGTCAGGGCAATAGCGTTCAACAAGACTATCGTTGTTCTGATAATCGCCCGTAGCCAGAATCACGCCCTTGGTGGCGTTGAACTTGATGTAGGAGCCATCCTCCTGCTTGCCCACCACACCGGTGACCGCGCCGGACTCGTCGGTAATCAGCTGCACGCCTGGGGTGTTGTAGAAGAACTCGACGCCGCGCTCCTCGGCAAGGGTGGCCAGGGCGATGATGAGCTCGAGGTTGCACTGCGGCTTGGGACCGTAGTTCCACTGGTGGCGCACGGCCTTGGTGCCGTCCTCATAGGTGTCCTCGACCCTACTCACGGCCGCGGGCGGATTGCCAGCCTCCTCGGCACGCAGGCGCAGCCAGCGCATGGTCTCACCCGAATGATAGGTGTAATACTCGGCCAGGCCGCGGTCGGCACGCCACTGGCAGCTCTCCATGTAACCGTTGATGAAGTTCTTTATGCCCTGGGGGTCGCTCATCTCGAGCTCGACGCCGCTCTCGCTGGCACCCTGGGAAATGCAGGTGCTCTCCTTCTGCAAGACGCAGGCGGTGGCACCCTCTTCGATGGCAGTGAGAGCGGCCGGCACGCCGCCGGTGCCGCCTCCCACGACCACGACGTCGTAGGTCTTCTCGTCGGCGAACTCGGTGATGGGCTCAACCACAACCGGGGAATACTCGTAGTCGGCAGCGCACGAACCCTTCGGATAGGTGATACCCGAACCAGCCCCGACAGTCTCGTCGGCAACGGCGACGGATGCGACGGCAGCGGTGGCAACGGTGGCAGCGCCGGCGGCCTTGAGGAAATCCCTGCGGTTCAGTTCCATAGATCGTCCTTTCTCTCGTCGACCCGCCCCCCGACAAAAACGAGGGCGGGATGTGCACGGGGCAACGCCCGGATGACGAAAACCACGCTACATCAAGGTCGAGATTGACGCATCGCATGATATGGACGAAGCGCTTGAACTGGGAAAATGTTGCAAGCGGACGCACGTCGCATGTAACGGACGAACACGACGAGACATTCTTCGCTGGATTAAACCGCCAATAAACCGCACAGGGTTCCTACAGACCGTCCCGCATCCTATGGGCCATGTCGATAAGGTCTTGACGGTTGTGGATGCCGAGCTTCGCGTAGATGGAGCGCATGTGCGTCCTCACAGTGTTGATTGTGACGCCCAGCATGCCGGCGGCTTTCTCAAGCGAGTAGCCCTGGCTCACACAGCGCACCACGTCGGTCTCCCGTGGCGTCAAACCGTATGCGTCGGCAATGCAGGCGACAACCCCATCGTTCGAGACCTCTCTACCACCGGCAGGACCTTCAACAGTCGCAGATTCCGATGAACGCAACAGCAACCTGCCGAGAACGATGCCTATTGCCACCGACAGGATGAAGATGACGACGGTACCGCTGTCGGTGAAAAGGACGGACCTCTCCGCACCCGCCACCCTGAGAAACTCCGGCACCACGGCGTAGCGCACGACCGCGGCCACCGCCTCCGGAACCAGCAAGAATAGGCCGATGTGCCGAGCAAGACCAATCCCGCGCCGGCACTCGGGCGACAGGGAGAACAGCAGCATGAGGAGCGTGAAACCGACACGCGATGTGGTCGCCAGGTTTGACCCAATGTAAACCGTTTCCGGCGCGGTGAGCGACATGACCAGAACGCCTGCAAAGAACAAAAGCATGTAGACAATCCAGTTGAAAAAGACCACCCTGTTGACAGGTGCTTTCAGCTTAAGCGCGACCAGCGTCGCCACCACAAGTGCGCAATTCGTCAAGGTCATGTATATCGAGTTGATCGTGACGCCGTCGATGGCAAACCATGGGTTCGTGACACCGCGGATAAAGTTGCCGGTAAGGCAGAACAGGGACAGAAGCGCGGCGAACTCCACCGGCGCGGCGCTGAAAAAAAGAGTACCGCCGTTTCGACAACCGTCCTGCCAGTCGGCACCGCGCGGTGCAGGAGGCACACACAGCGCACAGACGAGCGGAGAGAGCACGCACAGCGCCGCTTCCAGAGGATCGGGCAGCAGATAGAACAGGTTGTTGACGAAACTTAGAGCAAACGCCACCGAGGTCAGAATCACGACGCGCACCATGTCAAGGCGCTCGAGCGCGCCGGCGTAGCGCAACAGGCTCGCAACGAAAAAGACGACGTTGGCAACGGTCCCCACCACGCACAGAAGCTCTTCGACGGCACCAAGGCCGCTTGGCACCCACAGGAAGAGCATCCCCGCGCTCCCAACGACCCCTGCGGCCAACGGTGCCCAACGACGGTCCATCGCCCGCAGTGCGCGGTCCCCGACCGCAAACACAGCGACGGCGCATAGGGCGAACACCACTGCAAACGCAAAGAACGAGCTCGTAAGCATCTCATCAGCATACATGCCCGTCGACTTTATCGGGCTCAAAAAGTAACCCCTGAAATAGGGCAGAAGGATTGAAAGGCCAATGACCATGGCGATGTCGCGCACAACACTCCGTCGGTCGCGATGCCCCTCTTCCTGCACATCGGGGCCCTTGTCAGAATGGACAGGAGCGGTTCGAGAGTCGGTTGAACCGCATGCGCATCGACCTTCCGATCCACGCGCGTCATGCGGTTTTCTGACAATCCAGTGGTCGAACGCCATGGTCGGCATACAGTACAAGGCCACTCCAATAGTTGAGGTGTAGTCGTGGGCCAACCCCAACGCGCGACAACGACATCGGAATCAGCAAAATGTGGCCACAGTATACGACCAACCCGACATCCCTCGTCAAACCGGCAACGGCCTCGGTTCGCTCTTCCGGCGGAAGCAAATGGGCGGGGAGGCCCCGTCGCCACGGATGCCTCCCCGCTTCCCAGCGCTGCTCGGGCTCCGATCCCTCCGAAAGCCCAAAATCCCCGGCGCGCCAGAATCCCTACCGCTTGATGCTGTAGAACGCCGCCATGCCGGGATACTCGGCCGAGACGCCCAGCTCGTCCTCGATGCGCAGGAGCTGGTTGTACTTGGCGATGCGGTCGCTGCGGCACGGCGCGCCGGTCTTGATCTGGCCGGCGTTCACGGCCACAGCGAGGTCGGCGATAAAGCTGTCCTCGGTCTCGCCGGAACGGTGCGAGACGACGCAGGTGTAGCTCGACCTCTTGGCGAGCTCCATGGTGTCCATGGCCTCGGTGAGCGTGCCGATCTGGTTCACCTTGACCAGGATCGCGTTGGCAACGCCCAAGTCGACGCCCTTCGCCAGGCGCTTCTTGTTCGTCACGAACAGGTCGTCGCCCACGAGCTGCACGCGGCCGCCAATGCGCTCGGTCAGCTTCTTCCAGCCGTCCCAGTCCTCCTCGGCCATGCCGTCCTCGATGGAGACGATCGGGAACTTCTCGACGAGCGCCGCCCAGTAGTCGACCATCTCGTCGGGGGTCAGCTCGCGACCCTCGCCCTTGAGGCAGTACATCTTGCGCTCGGCGTCGTAGAACTCGGTCGACGCGGGGTCCATGGCGAACAGGATCTGTTCGCCGGGGGTGTAGCCCGCCTTCTCGCACGCACGCGTGATCCACTCGAACGGCTCGGCGTTGGTCTTAAGGTTGGGGGCGAAGCCGCCCTCGTCGCCCACGCCGCCGCCCAGGCCGGCCTCGTGCAGGACGCCCTTGAGGGTGTGGTAGACCTCGGAGCACCAGCGCAGGCCCTCGGCGAAGGTCTCGGCGCCCACGGGCATAATCATGAACTCCTGGAAGTCGACGTTGTTATCGGCATGGACGCCGCCGTTAAGGATGTTCATCATCGGGACGGGCAGCAGGTGCGCGTTCGGGCCGCCCAGATAGGCGTAGAGCGGCAGGCCCACCGAGTTCGCCGCCGCGCGCGCCACGGCCATCGAGGTGCCCAGGATGGCGTTGGCGCCCAGGTTGGTCTTGTTCTCGGTCCCGTCGAGGTCGAGGAGCATCAGGTCGACCGAGCGCTGGTCGAGGGCGTCGCAGCCCACCAGGGCCTCGGCGATCTCCTCGTTGACGTGGTCGACGGCGGTCATGACGCCCTTGCCCAGATAGCGCGAGCAGTCGGCGTCGCGCAGCTCGCATGCCTCGAACGCGCCGGTCGACGCACCCGAGGGAACCATGGCGCGGCCCATGGCGCCGTCCTCGAGCAGAACCTCTACCTCGACCGTGGGGTTGCCGCGCGAATCGAGTATCTCGCGGCCGTACACATCGATGATGTCGCTCACAGGTCCTTCTCCTCCAGCTTTGCCGCGGCCCACAGGGCCTCCTGCTCTTCGTTGGGAACGTCGGCGATGTCGCGCCCCTGGGCGCGCGCGGCGGCCTCCATGTACGCCCAGCGCCTTCTGAACTTGGCGCAGCTGGCGCGCAGGGCCGACTCGGCGTCGATGTGCTCGCGCCGCGCGACGTTGACCAACGCAAACAGGATATCACCGAACTCCATCTCGGCGGCGGCACTGCCGGCCGGCGATTCCCTGAACTCACCGATTTCGCTCGCGACCTGCGCCCAGACGTCCTCGGTGCTCTTCCATTCGAAGCCCGCCGACACGGCCTTGCGGCTGATCTTCTGCGCCTGCATGAGGGCGGGCATCTGCACCGGGACGCTGTCGAGCAACCCTTCGGGGACCTCCCCCGCCCCGTCGGACTCCGCCGTCGCCGCGCGGTGCTCGCCGAGCTTCACCTGGTCCCAGATGCCCAAAACCTCGTCGGCGCTCCCGGCGGCGGCGTCGCCGAAGACGTGCGGATGGCGGCGGACAAGCTTCTCGTTGATGCCGCGGCAGACGTCGTCGACGGTGAACTCCCCGTCGTCCGCAGCGATCTGCGACTGGAGCACGACCTGCATGAGCACGTCGCCGAGCTCCTCCTCGAGATGACGGGTTTGCGAGCCCTCGATGGCGTCGACGGCCTCGTAGGCCTCCTCGATCATGTTCTTGGCGATCGAGGAGTGGGTCTGCTCGCGGTCCCACGGACAGCCGTCCGGCTGACGCAGGCGCCAGATGGTGCGCACGAGCGCGTCGAAGTCGGGGTGCGTCCCCGGGGCGCCGGGACGCGCGGCGGCGGGCTGCAGGCTGGGCGCGGCGGAGGGATTGGCGTCGCGGCCGGTGCCGGCGGCAGAATCGGTGCCGGTGTCGTCCATAGCGGGATCCTTTCTCTCGGCTGGTGCTTGAATCGCGGCGCGCGGCGTCGCAGGGCACACGGCATTGCGGGGCGCGCGGCAGCGCAGGACGTTTTGGACACTGTACCACGCCCCATCGCGCAAGCGGGTGCGCGAACGGATACAACGGATGCGCATCTTGAGAAGGGCATCTTAAGAAGGCCAGAGAAGGTCGGGGCACGGTGCATCAAACTTGAACAATTTTATGCGTTTTGCCGGGCGCTGCAGCCCACCGTGCCAAGATTTCGGGCAGCACGTGCTAAAAACTAGCGTTGTTGAGCAAGCCTATCGGGCATAAGGCGGCTGCCACCCTCAAAATTGCCGTCTCCTCTT
>DBEYOB010000133.1:0-7493 GCA_048173955.1 Coriobacteriales bacterium | reverse complement strand
TCGGGGAATGGGCGCCCGGGTGGGGGGATGACGACTAGCCGGAAGCGGCGGGTTTGCGTTGGCGGAACCGGCGCCTTTTCGATGGCGCAATCGGCGCCGGCTCATTGGTGGAATTGGCTAAAAAAGCATTGACGCTAACACTCGAAGGCCGGGCAGCTCTCCAGCAGGCGCGAGCGCAGCGCGTTCTTCCAGGCCGTCGACTGCCTCTGGCACTGGGCCCTCAGGGCCGCCAGGGCGCGGGCGCCCTCCAGGGCCGGGTCCTCCTCGGGGACCGGCCGCAGCGCGGAGGGGACGCCCCGGGCCGCCAGCGCGATGACCTCGGCGTCGCGCTCGTCGGTCTTGGAGACGCCGGGCAGCGCCGAGGCCAGGTCGTGCTCGGCCTTGCCGGGCAGGTAGGCGACCGGGAAGCCGCAGGAGCGCGCCGTGCGCAGCACGAGCGCCCCTATGTTCTTCCTCTGGTCGACGACGACCAGGGCGCCCTCGGGCAGCCCGGAGAGCGCGGCGCGGATGTCCGCCTCGTCGTTGGCGACGGCGCGGCTGAGGAGCGTGCGGCCGGCGGCGTCCACGGCGTACGCCCAGTGCGACGTCTTCCCCACGTCGACGCCCATGTAGGCGGGCTTTCCGGAGAAGTCTTCCAGGGTCTTGACGCGGGCCATGCGTGGTATCCTTCCGATCGGGTCCCGTCTGGCCGCCCGCGCCGCAACCGACACCCACATTACTCGGCCGTGGACTTCTCCCGGCAGGTTCCTATCAGTCGGAGGGCAGCGGCGCCCGCCCCGGTCCGGCAACACCCCCCGGGCCTTCGCGAGAGGCAGGGGCAAAGGGCCGAGACCGGGCCGGGCGGCCAGCGGCCCCCTTTGGGGGCCTGGGCCTAATGTATAACGGAGGGATACAAAAGGCTTGAATCAACTGTAATGGGGAAGGGTCGGGGGCTGCGCGAAAAGGAAGAGGGCCCCTCGCGGAGCCCCCTTCGGGTGGGTCCTGTTGCGGCCGTCGGCCGAACCTTACGCTTCGACGCCGAGCATCGCCAACGCCTCGTCGACGCGCTCCTCGGCCTTGTCGAGGCAGTCGTTGGTCAGCGCGGAGTTGTGCGCCCCCTCGGAGTTCTCGACGAACACGAAGTCCCAGTAGAACATGGCCTCGCGGTCGAGCTGGGCGATCGTCGCGAAGTCCTCGTCGGACACGCTGCCCGCCTCGAGGGCCGCGGCGAGCTCGTTGGTCAGGGTCTCGAGCTTGTAGCCGATCTCGTCCGTACGCTCCTCGGCGGCCGTCTGGATGGCCTCGACCTCGGCGGCCAGGTCCTCATGGCAGGCGGAGCAGTTGTTTTCGAGGAGCTCGGCGTTGTCGAGCGGGCTCGTGAAGTAGTGGCTCGTGTACTCGTTGCCCTCGTCGTCGGTCGCGGTGCCCATGTGGCAGTCCGCGCAGGTGTAGCCGGCCATCTTGAAGCCCTCGCCCATGACGGTCTCGAGCTCGGGGTGCTGCACCTTGATGAACTCGACGCCGGTCTGGGGGTCGGTGTAGTCCGAGAACCCGATCTCGTCGTAGTAGGCGAGGATGGCGTCGGGGCTCATCGACTCGATGCTGTCGTGGGGCAGCATGGTCGCCTTGGTGTCGGGGTCGAAGTAGTACTCGTTGTGGCACTGGCCGCACGCGAGCATCGACGGGTCGATCGAGTCGGCGTCGTCGCCCACGCCGTCGTTCAGGAACGTGTTGGTCACCACGAGCTGGTTGCCGGTGTTCGCGTGGCAGCTGTAGCAGCCCACCGACTCCTCGGAGAGGGCGAGCACGTCCTCGAAGGGCAGCGCGTAGACGCCGACCTCGCCCGAGGAGATGAGGGCGTTCATCGTGGGGGTCTTGCACGACAGGCAGTTGGCGAGCGCCGGGGCGCGCAGGGTCGCGGAGACGTCCTCGAGGGTGTAGGCGTGCCCGCGGGCGGACAGATAGTCCTTCGAGAACGCGTTGCCGGCGTAGAGCGTGTTCAGGTAGGGATACTCTTCGAGGTAGTCGACGGTCTCGGCGTTCTCGGAGTTGAGCGACCACGTCTCGTACTCGTTGGGATAGGTCTCGGCCCACTCGTCTGCCGGGATGACGGCCGCCTCTTCGAGCAGCGCCGCCGCGTCGACCGCGGGGGCCTCCTCAGAGGTGTCCGCGATGCCGAACGGCGTGGCCGCGACCGCACCGACGACCAGGGCGGACGCGACCACGGCGCCTCCCCACACGGCTGCCTTCCTGAACGTGCTTCTCATGGCTCCCCCTTCTCCGTCTTTGCGCGCACAGGCTCCGTCGCGAACGTCTCCCAAACCTGAAGCCGCGCTGAATCCACGCCTCCATCATGGCAGGTTGTCATTCAATATGCATTGATTCAAGTCAAACGCTTGCATGAAGAGCCGCGCGGGAGATGAGGAACTTCGCGAAACCCTCCGCAGGCTGGGTAGAATGGTCGAATCAACTTTCGCGCCGTTGACGTTGAGGGGAGACCTCTCATGCCTAGCAACAGAAAGGCCGCAAGGACCCACCGGTTCTCACGCGCCGAGGTGGAGCTGCGATTTGATGCGACGATTAATAAAACCCTGGGAGAAATCGACATCAAAGGTGTGTTGGACGGCAAGCAGAGCAACAAAGGCATGGCGGGCGCGGTGTTCGAGCAGAGCGTACTCGGCTATCCGCCGGATTCCCGTCAGGAGCCTGACCTTGAGATTGACGGCGTTCCGACCGAGCTCAAGGTGACCGGTCTCATCGAAAGCAAGCGCAACAGACAAGGTTGGAGGGCAAAGGAGCCCATGTCCATCACGGCGGTATCTCCGGATGCTTTGGTGAAGGAGGAATTCTTCACGTCTGCGTTTTGGGACAAGGTCGAGCATTTGCTCATCGTGTACTACCTGTATGTGAAACCGGGCGAGGGTGTGCGCTATGCGCAATGGGCAACGTTCGAGGTCAAGGGCTACGAGTTTCATGAATGGGACGAGGTAGACATCCAGCGTCTCAAGGCCGACTGGGAGATGGTGCAGGGATTCGTGCGCTTTGCCCTTGAGCATGGCCGTGAGGAGTGGCTCCCTCGTCTGTCGACTGACATCAATTCGCAGCTTTTGCTCATCGATACATCGCCGAAGTATCCCAATCCCCCTCGGTTCCGCTTCAAAAATTCATTTGTGACGGCCATCGCAAGTGCTCATTTTGGTGGCAGGCTGAGGGAGTCCGAGTCCGTGCGGTCGATGCATGAGCTTGAGGGCTGCCTGGCAAGGTATGCGAGGCTTCACGCCGGCAAGACCTTGCGGGAAATCGCGCACGACCTGGGTGTCGCGATTGCCGAAGGTGATAAGACGGGCAAGTCCGTTGTGGGACAGATTCTTGTTCGGATGTTTACGGGACGTTCGGGCAAGGTTAATTCGATCCCCCTGTTCAAGAAGGCTTCCATTGAGTTCAAGAGTGTCGTGCTCACATCGCGCGGTGGCCGCACCGAGGACATGAAGCTCGAACCGTCCATCGATTTCGACGAAGTTCTTAACAGGGACGCCGTGTTTGAGGACACCGCGTTTGGCTCCCGCTTTATCGACAGCTCGATTGTCTGCGCGGTATTCCAGGAGCCCGTCGACAACTGTGAGCTTGCGGATGTCGTCTTTCTCGGTTTCAAACGTTTGTGGCTAGGCGTGCTGGAAGATGAGGCGAAAGCGCTTTGGGATTCCGTGCGCAGTCTCATATTCGACGGACGGCTTAGGGATGTTCCCGAGTTGAAAAAGGACGGTTCTCCACGCTATACGCCGAAGACGAACGTGCCAAGTACGGCACCCAACTGGCCCAAGTCGCGCGACGGCAACCTTTTCCTGCGGGGCACTGGCGCCGACGCTCAGGACAAGTGCCTGGTGATAAACGGTGTGAGGATGTACCGCCAGAATATATGGGTGAAAGGGAAGTGGGTCGTCGACCATCTTCGGGAGCATGATTTTCTGGAAATCGACGGAAAGGCTTGATCGCACATTATGACTTTTCTAGACTACTGCTTCATGCGTGGCCGTCAGACACAGCAGCGATAGGAGAAACGTGTCTCACGAAAATAATTCAAGCATGATCAAAATCGCCGAACTGTTTGCCGGCGTCGGCGGGTTCCGTTTAGGGTTGGATGGCTACGATGACGAGCGATACCCAGAGTTCCATAGGGAACCCGCCGGTCCGTACCTGACGGTGTGGGCAAACCAATGGGAGCCCGGTTCGGACCGCAGGCAGTTTGCCGCACGTTGCTATGAGGACCGGTTCAACGACGGCACACTTGTCAACAAGGATATCCATGTGGTACTCGATGAGGTCGAGGAGGGGCTTCGGGACATACCCGACGTCGATATGGTCGTGGGTGGTTTTCCGTGCCAGGACTATTCCGTTGCGCGCACGCTCTCCCAGGCTTCGGGAATAGAGGGCAAAAAGGGTGTCCTGTGGTGGGATATCTATCGTTTTTTGCAGTTGAAGTCTCCCCGGTATTGCCTGTTCGAGAACGTCGACCGCCTTCTCAAGAGTCCGGCAAAACAGCGGGGCCGTGATTTCGCCATTATTCTTGCCTGCCTGTCGAGCTTGGGCTATTCGGTTGAGTGGCGCGTCGTCAACAGTGCGGAATACGGATTCCCCCAGCGCCGCAAGCGCGTGTACATTTTTGCCGAGAGAACAGATGATACCTGGAATCTTGAGCAGCGAATCTTTGGCGGTGTTTTGGCCGAGGCGCTTCCCGTCTTTCATGAAGGGGATACGTACGAATTCGAGCTGTATCCAAATGTAGCCGACAACTCTGAGCTTTTCGGCGTGAGCGACAAGGTCTCCCGTTTCAAATCGGCGGGGGCGTGCCAGGGCTTCAGGGTTGTGACGGCGGACGTGGTTGCCGATTATCAGGGACCCATGCATACGCTTGGGGATGTGCTGGTCGACGATGCCGACGTTCCCGCATCCTTTTTCATCGATGAGGGCCAGCTTGGCCAGTGGGCCTATCTTAAAGGCGCCAAGCAGGAGAAGCGCGTAAACAAGTCGACAGGTTTCGAATATTGCTATTCCGAGGGAAAGATGTCGTTTCCCGACCCAACTGACAAGCCGTCGCGCACCATTTTGACCGGCGAGGGTGGCAAGACCCCGTCGCGCTTCAAGCATGTTGTCGAGCGTCCTGACGGCAGGTTGCGGCGACTCGTGCCCGACGAGCTCGACAGGCTTCAAGGGTTCCCTGCAGGTTGGACCAACTGTGGAATGACCGACGGGAACCGGGCATTCTGTATGGGCAATGCCTTGGTGGTCGGCATTCCCCATCGCATCGGAAAAGTACTGGCCCGTCGGTGCGGTTCCATCTAAAACCCCATTTGAACTCCGGTTGCCTGCGCGTTCTTGCCAGCCCTCCGGCTTGCCCTGTCGCTACGCCATCCCGACCGCCAGCGTTGCGAGGCGCACGGCGCCGGCGACGAGCCAGGCGACGGCGCACTGCATGACGACCATGGCGACGGCCCCCTTGGTGCCGACCTCGTTGCGCACGGTGGCGATGGTGGCGACGCAGGGCGTGTAGAGCAGCGTGAACGCGAGGAACGCGAGCGCGGTGCCGGGTGTGAACAGCGTCCCCAGGGCGGCCGTCGTGCCGCCGAGCAGCACGGTGAGGGTCGAGACGACGCTCTCCTTGGCGATGAAGCCGGTCACGAGCGCCGTGCTGACGCGCCAGTCGCCGAACCCGAGGGGAGCGAACACCGGGGCGATGAGGCCGCCCAGCAGGGCGAGCAGGCTCTGCGACGAGTCCTCCACCACGTTGAGGTGCCAGTCGAAGGTCTGCAGGAACCACACCACAATCGTGGCGACGAAGATGACCGTGAAGGCGCGCTGCACGAAGTCCTTGGTCTTCTCCCAGATGAGCTGACCCACGCTGCGTGGGCTCGGCAGGCGGTAGTTCGGCAGCTCCATGACGAAGGGGACCGGCTCGCCGCGGTAGGCGGTCCGCTTGAGCACGAGCGCCACCAGGATGCCCACGACGATGCCGCCCACGTACAGGCCGAGCATCACCAGCGCCGCGTGCGCCGGGAAGAAGGCCGCCGAGATCATGGAGTAGATCGGCAGCTTCGCAGAGCAGCTCATATAGGGCGTCAGCATGATGGTCATTCGGCGGTCGTGCTCGGAGGGGATGGTGCGCGTCGCCATGATGGCGGGCACCGAGCAGCCGAACCCGATGAGCATGGGGACGAAGCTGCGCCCCGACAGGCCCAGCTTGCGGAGCAGCTTGTCCATCACGAAGGCGACGCGTGCCATGTAGCCCGAGTCCTCGAGCAGGCTCAGGAAGAAGAAGAGCGTGATGATGATCGGCAGGAACACCAGGACCGACCCCACGCCGCCGAAGATGCCGTCCACCACGAGCGACTGGGCGACCGGGTTCACCTCCAGGGCCTCCAGCCCCGCGCCGACCTGGCCGGCGAGCAGGGCGATGCCCTCGTCGAGCCAGTCGGACAGGCGCTGCCCGACCACCGAGAAGGTGAGCCAGAACACGAGCGCCATGATGCCGATAAAGGCGGGCAGGGCCGTGTAGCGCCCGGTGAGGACGCGGTCGACGGCGGCGGAGCGGCGGTGCTCGCGGCTCTCGACCGGGTGGGTGACGGTGGCGGCGCACAGCGACTCGATGTAGCCGAAGCGCATGTCGGCCAGGGCGGCGAGGCGGTCCTTGCCCGACTCCTCCTCCATCTGGCGCACGATGTGCTCGACGGTCTGCGTCTCGTTGTCGTCGAGCGCGAGCGCCTCCACGACCAGCCGGTCGCCCTCGACGAGCTTGGTGGCCGCGAAGCGCAGGGGCAGCCCGGCGCGCTCCGCATGGTCGGCGATGAGGTGGATGAGGGCGTGGATGCAGCGGTGCACGGCCCCGCCGGCGGGGTCGTCGGCCTGACAGAGGTCGACGCGGGCGGGGCGCTCGCGGTTGCGCGCGACGTTGACGGCATGCTCGACGAGCTCGTCGATGCCCTCGTTGCGCACGGCGGCGATGGGGACCACGGGGACGCCGAGCTCCTCCTCGAGGGCGTTCACGTCGACGCTGCCGCCGTTGGCGCGCATCTCGTCCATCATGTTGAGGGCGACGACCATGGGGATGTCGAGCTCGAGGAGCTGGGTGGTCAGGTAGAGGTTGCGCTCGATGTTGGTGGCGTCGACGATGTCGATGACGGCGTGCGGGTGCTCCTCGAGCAGAAACGCCCGCGTCACGACCTCCTCGCCGGTGTAGGGCGACAGGGAGTAGATGCCGGGCAGGTCGGTGACCGTGGCCTCGGGGTGGCCGCGCACCGTGCCGTCCTTGCGGTCGACGGTGACGCCGGGGAAGTTGCCGACGTGCTGGTTGGAGCCGGTGAGCTGGTTGAACAGCGTCGTCTTGCCGCAGTTCTGGTTGCCGGCGAGGCCGAAGAGCAGCGGCTTGCCCTCGGGAATCGCGGGCCCGTCGGACCTGCGCCCCCCGCGTGCCTCCTCGCCGCGGCCGGGGTGGGCGGTCGGGCGGCCGTGCCGCGCCGGCC
>DBEYOB010000132.1:0-52559 GCA_048173955.1 Coriobacteriales bacterium | reverse complement strand
GGCCGGGAGCGGGCGCCTGGCCCTGGTCGTCGGCGAAGTTGTCCCACGAGCCGATCTGCTGGCCGCTCGTCTTGGCGTCGAAGTCCTCGTCGAGGCCCAGCCAGTCGTTGAAGGACTCCTGCTCCATCTCGGCCTGCATGCGCGCCGCCTGGTGGCTGATGCGCCCCTGCCGCTTGTTCTTCCCCTTGCGGCCGCGCTTGGGCGTGTCGGTGATCTCGGGGCTGAAACCGTCGAGGGCGCGCAGGCGCGCCTGGCCGAGCATCGTGGGCGTGACTGCCTGATGGGTGCCCGTCTCGAAGTCGAGCTCGGAGAAGTCCTCGGGGTTGTAGCTGCCGACCGGCTCGATGCTCGACACGCTGAACGGGTCGACTGCGGCGACGGCGGGGTCGGGGATGTCGCCCAGGATGCGGCGGCCGACCGAGACGGGGCGGAAGCTCGAGGTCCCCCACGTCGGGTCGCTCACCACGGCGGCCGCCTCGGGATCGATGTCGTCGTTGAAGAAGGTCGACGACGCGGCGGCGGACTGGGCGGCCACGTCGGGCGGGATGACGCCCGTAGAGTTGGAGAGCTCGGCGTCGTAGTCGTCGGACGAGGTGATGAGGCGGAAGGGCTGGACGGCCTGGGCCTGCTGCGCGGCATACGGCTGCTGCGAGCCGTAGGCCGGCTGCGCCTGGGGGACCGCCTGGAACGCGGCCTGTTCGGAGACCGGCTCCATCAGCACGGTTGCGCCCGCCTGGGGTGCGGGGACCTCGTTCGCCGCAGCCTGGCTGCCCGAAAGGGTGCTCGAGCCGACGATGCCCGCCATGATGGCGTCGGTCGCGGCGTCCTTCACCGCCTCGGGGTCGACGGGGACCTCATCGGCGACGGCGACCTCTGCGGGGACGCTTTCGCCGGCAGCCTCCTCGACGGCGGGAGCGGCGCTCGAGCCGGACGCGAGCGAGGACATGACGACCGTCGCGCCGCCGACCGGCAGGTTCGCCTCGAGACGAGCGCGCGCCTGGGCCTCGCTGGCGCGATGCACGCGCGCACCCTCCTGCGCACGGGGCGCGGGTTCGGGCTCGGGCGCGGGGCGCTCCTCGGCGGCGGGGGCGGACTCGGGTTCGGGCTGCTCGTACTCTAGGACGCACGACTCGGGCAGGATGCCCAGCGAGCGCACGACGTCGGCGCCGTAGCGCACGGGGCCGTCGGCGCGGCGCTCGTCGGAGCGGGCCTCGTCGCGGCGGCCTTCGGACCTGCGCTCGGAGGAGCGCCTGGCCGGACGCTCGGCCGGGCGACCGTCGGAGCTGCCCTCGGCGTCCTCCCGATGGGAGCGGGAACGGCGGCGCTCCGACACGCGGACGTGCGCGTCCTCGGCCTCGTCGTCGTAGCGGCGCTCGTCGGAGCGGGCCTCGTCGGCGGCGTCGTGCGCCTCCATCGCCTCGTAGAGCGCCTCGCTCGCCACGTTGCGGCCGCCCTGCAGGGGACGCACGCGGTCGAGCAGGCCGAACAGCGCCGCGATGGACGCCTTGTTGTCGTTCGCACCGACCGTGAAGGGCATGGCGAAGCGCTGCAGCATGACGCACAGGGCCCAGGCGATCATGATTGCCGAGGTCACCAGCGACACGGCCCACGCGATGCTGTGGAGCACGGTGGGGACGGGCAGCATCTGGAAGAACATGGCGAGCACGTCGAGCGCCAGAGCGCCGCGCACCACGTAGGAGAGGTAGGGCTGCAGGCGCGCGAGCGGGGGCGTGGCGAGGATGTCGGCACGCGGGGTGTCGTAGTGGGCAATCACCACCACCGGGCGCGCCTTCTGGCCGTTGAGCGAGGCGGCGGCGGGGTGGCGCGCGACGACGTTCTGGCTCGACCCCGAAGCTCCGATGCGCGAGACCGTCTTGATGCCGATCGCCTCGAGGCCGTAGAGGACCCCCATCACCGCGGCGATGGCGAACATCACGATGGGCAGCGCGCCGCCCGCGAGGCCCGACAGGATGCCCGCCACGCCGGCGAGGGCAAGGCACGCCGCCTGGGGGACCTTGCCGAGCGACGAGTACCTGAAGCTCTTGTTCGCGGTCTCGAGACCATGCTCGTGAAACACCTCGGAGAGCCCCTTGGCCGCCTGCCCCTCCTCGCGGGTTCCAGCGGGCGCGATGTCGAAGCTCTTGACGAGGTAGCGCATGGTATCCGAAGCGTCAGCCATACGAAGTTCCTCCTATATACGAACAATGTCGGCGGCCCCGTGGGCGGAACCGGACAGATCGACGCGGTGCATTCAGATTCTAAGTATACGACCGCGCCGTACGTCCGCCTCGGACGCGGCCGCGTTTCTCCCAAAAAGGCCGGAAACGGAAATGCGGGGTGCCGGCGGTCCTCCCGCAGCACCCCGCATTCGGGCACGCCGTCTCGCGGCTACGCGGCCGGGGCCGCCGCCGGGTCGGTAGCCGCCGGGTCGGCGGTCCCGTCGGCGGCAGCCGCGGCATCGGCGGTCCCGTCGGTTGCCGCAGCGTCGGCCGCCGCCGTGTCGCTCAGGGCCACGTCCGACGCCGGGGCGGCCGTCGAGGATGCCTGCGACGCGGCTCCGTCGGCCGAAATGCCCATCTCCTTGCTGGCGTCGGTGATGCCCAGGTACTCGTTGAGGACGGCGTCGGCGGACACGCACTGGTCGCGCGCCGCGTCGTACGCCTCGCGCTGGGACGCGGTCGTCGAGGCGTAGGCGGAGGTCAGGAGCTCCGCGGCGGTGGCGGGAACCTGCTGGGCGGCAGCCTGCTGGTCGAGGTCCGCCTGGACATACTGGTCGTTGATCGAGTTCGCCCCGTCCCAGTCCGCGTTGGCAACGCAGGTGTCGACCTGCAGGAGCAGGTTGAGGTGGTTCAGGCGCACGGCGAGGTAGTTGTCGAGCACCGAGAGGTCGGCGGAGGGGAACGCCTCTTTGGCGGCGGCGACGTAGCCCTGGGCCGCGGTGATGGACGCCACGGCGTTGTTGTCGAACTGCAGGACGACGCTCATGTCGTCGCCGTCGACGCTGTTGTCGGCCATGTAGGCGTTGTACTGGTCGAGCGACGACTGCACGTTGGCGTTGGCGTCGGCGATCGACGTGTAGGCCATCTCGAGGTTGCTCAGAGCCTCCGCCACCGCGGTGTCGACCTCGAGCAGGGAGCGGCCGATCTCGATCATCGAGCGACGGGCCTCGATGGAGTCGTCCACGGCATCGAGCGCCTCCTGGTCGTCCGCAGACAGCAGGTTGCGCGAGCGCTCGGCCTCGGCCACCAGCTGGTCGGCCGAGCTGAGGCTGTTCGAGGTCGTCGTCGACTGCAGCATGAGGTCGGACAGCGTCCCCGACGCAACGCCGGAGCTGACCTCGGAGGCTATGGCCTCGTCGAGCGGGACGATGACGCCGTCGGTGTCGCGCAGCAGGTCGATCGCCTCGTCGATGGTTCCCCGGACGTCGGAAACCTGCTTGTAGCGGAGCCCGAAGAACACGCCGACCGCCGCCAGGGCGAGCACGGCGACCACGATGGCGGCGATGACGACCGTGCGCTTGCGGCTCGTCTCGTTGAACGACATGTCGAAGCCGCGTCCCGAGACCTGGTCGACCTCCTGGATGGGGAACAGGCCGTTGGGGTTGCCCGCGGCGCTTCTGCCGGCGTTCGCGGTGCGCGCCGCCACCAGCGGGTTCGCGGGGGCCGCCCCCTGCCCGGAGCTCGAGGCGGGAAACGCCGCGGTCGTGGCCGCGGAGGAGGCGGAGGGTGCGGGCGCCTGCCGGGCAGCCGGCGCGCCGGAGGAAGCCTGGGCGCCACGGGGCGCAGGCGTCGCGAACGAGACCGGGTTGGCGGCCGGCGTCAGGCTCGGCTGGCTGCTCGCGCCCCGGGACTGGGCGGCCACGGCGAGAAAGACGTCCGTGTCGCTCGGGGACGACGGCTTGCGCGACGAGACCGGCTCGAACGGGGCACTCTCGGTCGCATGAGACCCGTTGGGCGAGTCGAACGGCAGGCCGTAGATGCTCTGCAGGGTGTCGTCGGGACGCTGGGCCGTCCCCGAACCGGGTGCGCCGTAGCCGGGCGTCCGATGGCCGGGAACGCCCGAATACGGGGCGTGCCCCTCCTCGCCCGAGGACGGGGCGAAGTGGCTGCCCGCGCCGTTGTTGGAAAAGCTCATAGAGGGCTCCTTATCTCAAACGCCATGCCCTATATGGTACATGTAAGCGCTATCATCCCACGTTGAAAGAGCAAACGCCCACAACGTTATAGAATTCCCTGCATTGTATTCCGTTTTTTTATCCCCTCGAGCCGGGAGGTAGCGCCCATGGACATGAATCCCGTCAGCGATCAGACAACGGGCGACGAACGCCTCCTGCTGCTCGCCGCGGCGCTCGACACGCGCGTCGGGCTCACGTTCGACCAAATCGCGTCGACCGGCCTGCTCGGAAACCCCGACGCGCTGCTGCCCGACAGCCTGCGCCGCACCTTCCTGGTCTGCCGCGGCCAGCTCGAGCAGATCGGCATCCGCGTCGTCGAGACGCGCTACGGGGGCGAGACGCGCTACAAGATCGACGCGCACCTCACCTATGCCGACCCGCAGGACATCGAGCTGACGCGCGACGAGGCCCTCTCGCTCGTCACACTGCTGAGCGTCTACCTCGACGACGTCGGGGACGCGGGCTCCCCCTTCGCAGCCGACGCCCGCAAGGCGCGCGACAAGATCGCGTCGGTCGCCGGGCTCTCCTACTGGCGCGCGGACGGGGACGATCGCGACGGGGAAGGCGGGGGCACCCGGGCCGCCCCGCGCCCGTCCGGGCGCACCAGGCGCCGCGGGGCGCTCGAGCGGGCGGCGACGGCCAAGGCGTCCGAGAAGCTCCTGGCCGCCTATACCGAGCAGCACCCCGTGACCTTCCTCTACACCGACGCGCTCGGCATGGCGGCGCCCCACCGCCTCGAGGTGTTCGGGATGTTCGAGCGCCACGGCATGACCTATCTCGTCGGCCGCGACAGGAAAGGGGCCGAGGGGCAGGGTTCCGAGGAGCAGAAAGACGCCGGACCCGTCAAGGTGTTCAGGACCGACCGCATCGACGCCCGGAGCGTGAAGGTCGACGCCGCGCGGACCTACGGCATCCCCGCCGACTTCTCGGTCGACGACTACATGCTCCTCCCCTTCCAGTACGGCGCCGAAGAGGACTTCCGGGCGACCTTCCAGGCACCGGCGGGAGCCCGGCCGGACGACTTCGGCGCGCTGACAATGGGCAAGGGCACGTGGCGGTGCGCGGAGGTTGACGGCGCGGGGTGCGGCGAGCGCTGGCTGTGGTCCGTCGAGGCGAACGACCTCGAGGGGCTCGCCCGCTGGTCCGTCGGCGCGCTCGCATGCGGGCTCGCCCCCGTCGCCCCGCCCGAACTCGCCGCCGCCCTCGCGAGCGGCCTCGCAAAAACGGAGGAAGCCCATGCCTAGGGAGTCGTCCGCGCAGTCCGTCGAGAAGATGCTGCGCCTCATCAGGCTCGTCAACGACCTCGCCGCACGCTCCGAGCGCAGCGTGCCGCTCTCCGAGGTCGCCGCGACGCTCGGGATGGACTCCGAAGACGTCGAGCGCACCATACGCAAGGTCAACCTGGGATGCGGGGACAGCCTGCCCGAGCTCTTCGTCGACTACGACGCCGAGACCGAGACGCTGGTCCCCCACCCGATCGGCGTGGCGCTCGACCAGCCCCTGCGCCTCTCCCCCGCCGAAGCGCGCGCCTTGGTCGCCGTCATCGAGGCGTCGGGAATCGCCGACGGGCGCTCCCTCGCGGAGAAGGTCGAGGGGGCGCTTCCCCCCGTCGGCGTCGAACGCCTCAAGTCGATCCAGAGCACGGCGCGCGCCACCCGCTCATCCGAACGCCTGCAGACCGTCACGCACGCCGTCGACCAGGGGATCGTCCTCGACATCTCCTACCGCGGGGCGAACGACGACCATCCCGTCCACCGCCTGGTCGAACCGTGGTCCATCTCCTACGATGCGGCGGAGGGGATGTGGTACGTCGGGGCCTTCTGCCGGCGGGCGCAGGGATGGCGCACCTTCAAGCTGAGCCGCATCGAGAGCGTCGAGGAGACGGGCGAGCGATTCGACCGCAACGGGCGCGGAACGTTCGACCTGCACGGCCTCGACGGCGTCGACCGGGCGCCGCGGGCCGTGCTGGCCGTGCACGACCCGTCCGCCGTCCGGGGAGCCTACGTCTGGCGCGGTCTCGAACGCGTCGACCGGCCCGCCGCCGAGGACGAGGGGCACCTGAGCGACAGCGACCTCCGACAGGGAGGGTTCGTCGCGTCGATCCCCTGGGTCGACGACTCGCCCTGGCTCGCCCGCATGGTCGCCGCGACGTTCGGCGACGTCGAGGTCCTGCGGCCGGAGGCGCTGCGCGCGCAGGTGCGCGATCTGGCGGCCGGGCTGCGGTCGCGCGTCCGCTAGGCACGGGTGCGCCGCATGCGGCGACAGATGCCGCAGGAGGGAATTTACTTGATGTCAGGAAACGCCTGGCGGCAGGGCCGGCGTCGGACGGCCGGGGCGGTGCCGCATGGGACCGCACTGCAAACGGGCCCCTCAAACGCAAAAGGCGGACGGCCGAAGCCATCCGCCTTCCCCCAAACTTGTGTCGTCGACATCCCCCTGATGCAAACGAACTGAACACAGTATAGACCTAGCCCTATTGATAAGCAACCTAATTTTTCCGAAATATTTCAACCCTCGCCCCAGGGGTTACCGCCCCTACCGAAAAGAGGGGTATCACCGCCTGTGAACTGGGCAGAAGCAGGGTCCTTGTTGTTGACTTAACGTCAATGAACCGGGATGGGGGCGGCTTTCCCGCCGTCTGCCGCCCATCCCGTCCCAGCTCCGTTGACACCCTATCGGGCCCATCGGTTCACGGCCCCATCGGCCCGACTGCGCCCTATCGGCCCAGCCATGCGCGCAGGGCCTCGCCCACCCGTGCGGCGTCGACCTTTTCGTGCGAGCGCTTGGGGAGCGACGCCAGAAAGACGCGGCCATACCACATTGTGGTGAGGCGCGGGTCGGCGAGGACGAGCACGCCCCGGTCGGTCGAGCTCCTGATGAGGCGACCCGCCGCCTGCTTCATCGCGAGCACCGATTCGGGAAGGTCGTGGTTGCGCCAGGCCTCCTTCCCCTCGCGCAGACGCCGCTCCTGCGACAGTGGGTCGGTCGGAGGCGTGAAGGGCAGGCGGGGGATCACGACGCAGCGCAGCGTGTCGCCCCGCGCGTCGAAACCCTCCCAGAACGACTTGAGGGCGAACAGCGAGCTGCTCCGCTCGGCGATGAAGTGCTCGCGCAGACGGCGGACGTTGCCGCCGCGCAGCTGGGCGGCAAGCTCGAGCCCCTGCTGGGCCAGGGCGGGCTGCACCAGGTTGAACATGCGCTCCATCTCGGTGCGGTTCGTGAACAGCGTGAGGACCGACCCTCCCATCGCGAGGTGCACGTCGATCAGCAGCGGCGCGAGCGCCTCGAGGTAGGCGTCCTTCTGCTTCGTTGGGTCGGGAAGGCCCTGGGCGACGACGACCTGCATGTTGGCGTCGAAGTCATAGCTTGAGTCGAGGCGCAGGCTGCGGTAGGACCCGCGTTCGGCACGGTCGAGCCCGACCTCGTGGGCGAAGTGGTCGAACTTGTCGCCGACCGCGATCGTGGCCGAGGAATACACCACGCTCGACGTCTCGGGATACCAGACGTCGGCGAGCTGGGCCCCCACGTCGATGCGCTCCGCCACGAGCTCGTACGCCTCGAAGCCGCTGCGCTGGGTCGCCGAAACCGAGTAGACGTAGCGGTCGTCGGTACCTGCGAGGCAGACGTTCAGCGCCTCGAGGACCCTGCCCAGATCCCCCGCCGCGGCGGTCAGCTCGCTCAGGCGGTCGGCGAGCCCCTGGTCGCCCTGGGCGGCCTCCCCGATCGAGGTCGCAGCCTCGCCCGCGGCCTTGAGCGCGCGCTCGAGGGTCGAGGCGAAGCCCGCGCCCGACTCGAGCACCGGGGCGAAATCCGCAGACGAGCGCAGCTCGGCGTCGAGCCACACGGTGTCGGTCTCGTACGACGACCCGCGGCCCCGGCGCTGCTTGCGGCAGAACGCCTTGAGGTCGTCGAAGAACAGGCCGGAGGCGATGCTTGCGCGCGAGCATTCGGACGCCGTCTTGGTGAGCAGGCCCGTCATGAGGGTTGCGGCGGGCTTCGCACGGACCTCCTTGAACAGGGTTCCGAGGGCTCCCGAGGTCGAGCCTCCCATGACGTCGAAGGCCGCCGCCGTGTCGCGCGAGTTCACCCTGAGCGCCCACTGACGGCGCGCCTCCTGCTCGGCGGAGTGGGCCTCGTCGACGATCCAGTAGCGGATGGGGGGCAGGACCTCGATGTCGCTCCCGACCTGGCGGAACAGCAGCGAGTGGTTCGTCACCACGACGTCGCATGCGGCGGCGCGCTTTCGGGCGAGGTGCAGGAAGCACCGATGGGGGAAGAACGGGCAGCGCCGCTTCTGGCACTCGGCCGACGTGCTCGTGAAGTCGGAGCGCTGGACCTTGCCCCAGCGGATGCCGAGGCAGTTTATGTCGCCGTAGGCGCTCTGCGAGCCGTACGCCATGATCGCCGCTATGCCGTTGAGCAAATCTTCGCTGGGAACGGGGAGCTTCTTCGAACCCTTCCCCTCCTCCGCAGACCCGCCGTCGGGACCTGCATCGGCCGCGTCCTCCCCGTCTCCGGTCACCGATGCCATGGACCGCGAGAGGCCGAGACGGGCGAGCCGGTCGACCTTGCGCAGGCAGGGATAGTTGTCGAACCCCTTGAGCGCCGCATAGCTGATCGGCTTGTCCATCGCCGCCGACAGGAGGGGAAGCTCGCGGTTGATCAGCTGGTCGGCCAGGGCGTTCGACTTGGTCGCCACGCCGACCGTCACGCCGTTCCCCTGGGCGAGCAAGGCCGACGGCAGCAGGTAGGCGATCGACTTTCCGACGCCGGTCCCCGCCTCGACGGCCAGGTTTTTCCCCGACTGGAACGCCCGCGCGACCTCGCAGGCCATCTGGACCTGCTCCTCGCGCGGCTCGTAGTCCTCGTACATGCGCCCGACGACCCCGTCGCGCGAGAACTCGTCGACGATGCGCTCCGTCACGGGGAAGCGCAGCGGCTGCTCCTGGGCCAGGTCGAAGGCGTCCTCGCGCGGGGTCAGGGTGGTCCGCGCACAGCGGGACGCCCGCTCCTCGATCAGCGAGAACGGCGTCTCGGGGTGCTCCGCCGCCAGCTGCGCGAACACCGGGCGGTACGTCCAGGGGACGGACGGGTACATGTCGGCGAGCTGGCAGAGCAGCCCTGCGGGAAGGTCGGAGGCGGCGCACAGCAGGATGCGCCACAGGCCGCACGTCGCCACGACGTCGTCGAGGGCGCGGTGCGTGCTCTGGTGGAGGTCGAACGCGCGGGAGAGGTCCTGGAGCTTGTGGCTCGCCAGGCAGGGCAGCACGATGCGCGACAGCTCGAGCGAGTCGATCCATACCGACCCGACCGGCTGGCCGCCGTTCCCCTTCTCCATGAAGTGGCGGTCGAACGTCGAGTTGTGGGCGATCACGGGGGTGTCCCCCGCGAACTCCATGAACGCGCGCACCACCGTCGCCGCATCGTCGGCGTCCGCCACCATGTCGTTGTCGATACCAGTGATCTCGACGATTTCGGCAGGTATGGGCTTGGCGGGCTTCACGAACAGATCCATCGTGTCGACCACCTCGCGCCCGCGCAGACGCGCCGCGGCCACCTCGATGAGCTCGCACTCCTTGAAGTCGAGCCCCGTCGTCTCGGTGTCGATGACCACCACGTCGTCCTCGAGCAGGCCAAAATCGCGCACCTTGGCACGCTGCGAGAGGGTCGCGTAGCGCGCGACGACGTCGTCGTCGGTACCGGGGGTTATGATGGCTGCAAGGGCGGGGCTGATGTCTTGGGTCACGCGCGTTCAGCTCCTCGGAAGGTTTCGGAACGTTTCCTGCACAGGGAGTGCAACTGGCGATGGTACCACGTGGCTGTGGCGTTCCTTCGTGCTATCCTTCACTTCACTGCTCACATTGCGGCTAATCCAAACAGAAGGGGGATTCTGAATGGGAAAAGTCGATGTCTACATCGGTGGATATCTGCTTATAGACGACGTCACCAAAGAGGAGAGCGAGCGCCTCGCTTCGAACACATGCATCGTCGGCATGCCCGTGTCGATCACCTATGATGCCGAGACGTCGGTTTTCAAAGCCGTCCTGTCCAACGGGGACCCCATCGGGACCGTGCATCCCAAGAACAAGCTGGCCATTCGGGAGGCCCTCGAGGAGGGTTGGACCTGCGCCGGCTGGCTCTCGCTGGTCTACTACGACAACGGGGACAAGCTCTTCAAGGGCGAGATGGTCTACCAGATGTTTCACGTGAAACCCTCCCAGACCAAGGAGCAGCAGAACCTCGAGGCCTACACGCAGAAGACCTCCGAGCGCATCGCCGCCGGAAAGCGCCCCGACGTCGTGCTGACCGGCACCAGCTGGGACCAGGTCGTCGAGACGGGGGACTGGGAGGGCGACAAGCAGCAGCCACTCCCCATCAACACCAAGCGCAACAGCGGGCTCGTCGTGTTCAAGCGCAAGCGCAGCGTGTCCGACAAGATCGCCCTCGCGGCCATGTCGCGCCACCCCGGATGCCGCATCGCTTTGACCGTTGTGGTTATTCTCATCGCAGCGCTCATTCTGTTCCTCGTCTTGAAGTGCGGGGCATAAGGTAGTATCGACCACCCACGCAAGGAGATTACACGCATGGCCAGCAAAGAAGGCATCGTCCTGTACACATCGCGCACCGGCTACACCAAGCGCTACGCGGAGCACCTGGCAAAGGAGCTCGGCTACGCCATCAAGCCCCTGCAGAAAGCCAACCTGTTCACCGTTTCGTGCTATCCGACCATCATCTACGGTGGCGGCCTGCACCACAACAACATCGACGGGATCAAGGGTATCACCGAGGGCTTCAAGTATCTCGGCGAGCAGAACCTCATCGTGTTCTCGGTGGGCCTCGCCTCGGTCAACGACGACCTCGTCAAGCAGATCAAGGCGAAGAACTTCCCCGACTTCATGAGCGGGACGTTCCTGTACTACGCCCTCCCCGGCGGCCTGTCGCGCAAGGACACCCAGCCGGGCGGCGTCATGGCGGAAAAGGTCGACCTGTACCGCCAGAAGCGCGCGGACGGCAAGAAGCTCACCCGCGGCGACAAGCTCGCGCTGGCGATCGCCGACGGCGAGACGGACGAGCAGGACCGCTTCGACGTGGCTGCATGCGAGCCCATTCTCCTGGCCGCACGACGCCACCTCGGGTAGGTTTCGTCCGGACAGTGCCAAGAGAACGGCCGGCGGCCCCGGATTTCCGTCCGAGGCCGCCGGCCGTTTTCAAACTGGCTGGCCATGGATCGGCCGGTCAGGGGTATGGCGGGATGCAGGAGCCGAGGGGTGGGGTCTACGGGCGCTCCTCGAGCGCCAGTTCGATGAGCCTCGTGCACAGCGTCGGGAAATCGTATCCCGCATGGCGCGCGGCGTCGGGAAGAAGCGACGTCGGCGTCATGCCGGGAATCGTGTTCGTCTCGAGTATGACGGGACCCCGCTCGGCATCGACGATGAAGTCGGAGCGGCTCATGCCGCGGCATCCCAGGGCGCGGTGCGCGGCGACGGCGTATTCCTGCACCTTGGCGTAGACGTCGGGGTCGAGCCGGGCCGGGATGATGTGGTCCGCACCGCCGGCGCTGTACTTCACGTCGAAATCGTAGAACTCGGCATGGGGAACGATCTCGATGACCGGCAGCGCCTGGGGGTCGTCGTTGCCAACGACGGCAACCGTCACCTCGACGCCGTCGACAAACGCCTCGACCAGCACGTCCTCGCCCGTGCCGAACGCGGTGTGCAGGGCCTCGGGAAGCTGGGAGGGGTCGTGCACGATGCTCATGCCGACGCTCGAACCGTCGCCGATCGGCTTGACGACGCATTTCTCCCCCACCACGGCGACGACGTCCCCGACGTCGTAGGGCATGCCGCGGCGCAGCGTCACCGAACGTGCCGTCGGTATGCCGGAATCGCTGTAGACGACCTTGGAACGCCCTTTGTCCATGGCAAGCGCGCTCGCCAGGACGCCGGAGCCCGTGTAGGGTATGCCGAGGATCTCGCAGACGCCCTGGAACGCGCCATCCTCGCCGTTCTTGCCGTGCAGGGCGATGAACACGACGTCGAACGCGCCTTCGCACAGACGCCTCAGGGCGGCGGGGGCGTCACCCGTGTCGATGCACTCGTTTTGGAATCCCGCACTCGTTAGCGCGGCACTCACCTGGGCGCCCGAGACGAGGCTGATCTCGCGCTCGTGGCTGGTTCCGCCCACGGCGACCGCAACCCGCACGGCCGATGGGTCAAGATGCTCCATCTGCGTTCCTCTCCCGAAACCGATCACCTTGGGGACCTAGAGGGAGACGTTCGTAACGACAAACGACGCAAGCACCCACATGGCGACGCCCGCCACCATCATCAGGGACGTCTTTCCCAACGCGGACGCCGCGACGTCGACGGTGGAAGAGTCGGGCACGTTGCGGCGCGTCATCGCCGTGGTGGCGGCGAACAGCGCGATTCCCGCAACCACCGTTGCGCAGAGCAGCGCGACCCCCAGCGTCGCCTCGAAGCTGTCGGCCGACAGCTGCCCCGGGACCGCGACCTTGACGGCGACGCCCCAGACGAGCGACAAGGCGACGCTCGCGATGCCATACACGGCAAAGGGCTTCCAGCCGTAGGCGGGGGCGCCCTCCATGGGCTCGTTCGCAAAGGCCCCGAACGCCGTCTCGAGGTCCATCTTGGGGCCGTCGGTCAGGTAGCGTTTGTTGTATCGGCTGTAGGGGATGGCGGGGGACCTCTTCACGCGAAGCGGCACGGCCGGCATCTCTCCCGACGCCCCCGTGATCCTGATGTGCCGCTGCGCGCCCTGCTGCCCGGACGCCGCCGGCTCCCCTGCCGTCTGCGGCGCCTCCTGGGCAACCGCGGGCATGTTGGCGAGGGAGTCGTCGGGAGAAGCCGCCATCAGCGCATGGGAAAAGTCCGGCGTCGGCAGGCCGGGACCCATCGGAGACGGCGATGACGGACCATCCTCACCGGTTTCTTGCGAAACCGGAGCAGCGGGCGCGCCCGGCTTGGCGAAATGGCTGCCGCGCGGCGCATCCGAACCCCCCGAACGCTGACGCATCCATTGGGAGCGGACGGACTCCATCATGTTGTGCTTCTTTGCTGACATCTCACGTCTTTCGGCGATGCTGTCTTTGTTACGAACATCCTCCCACACTCGCGTACATGGTACGCTTATGCTATGGCATTGTAACCGCTCATCAACGCGCGTTTGAAGGCGTTGATGCGATTTACCGTACCTGCGGCCAAAGTTCATAGCGGAGCGGCCGCGGGCACACAACCAGGAAAGCAGGGACGGATGGAACGCGCCACCGCAGACATCATCGGCATCAAGGCACTCTCCCGCGACGAGATCGCCACCATGCTCACCGAAGAGATGGGGCAGAAGCCCTTCAGGGCCAAGCAGCTCATCCAATGGCTCTACAACAAGCGGGTCTCCTCGTACGACGAGATGACCAACCTGCCGGCCAGCCTCAGGGCCGAGCTCGCCGAGAAGTACCCCGTCAACTTCCCCACCGTCGCGCGCAAGCAGGTCTCCTCCGACGGCACGCGCAAGTACCTCGTGCGCTTCGTCGACGGCGCGGCGGTCGAAACGGTCGGCATCCCCAGCAAGGGGCGCCTCACGGTCTGCGTCTCGACGCAGGCCGGCTGCCCGCTGCGCTGCGCCTTCTGCGCGACGGGCAAGAACGGCTACACCCGCAGCCTCGGCGCCGGCGAGATCGTCGACCAGGTCTCCGTCGTCGCGCAGGACTTCGGCCAGCGCGTGTCGAGCGTCGTGCTCATGGGGCAGGGTGAGCCGTTCCTGAACTACGACGCCTCGATCGAGGCGATGCGCATCCTGAACAGCAAGGACGGGTTTGAGATCGGGGCGCGCCACCTGACCGTGTCGACCTCGGGCATCCTCCCCCAGATCCGCCGCTTCGCCGCCGAGCCCGAGCAGTTCACCCTCGCCATCTCGCTGCATTCGGCCGTCCAGGAGACCCGCGACGAGCTGATGCCCGGCGTAAGGCAGTACCCGCTCGAGCGCCTGCGCGACTCGATCATCTCGTACACCGAGAACACCGGCCGCAGGCCCACCTACGAGTACGCCATGATCAAGGGGGTGAACGACACCGCCGAAGAGCTCAGGGCGCTCACCGCCTTCTGCCGCCGCACGCTGTGCCATGTGAACCTCATCCGCCTCAACGAGGTCAAGGGCATCCCCTTCGGCCCGTCCGACCCCGAGCGCGTCGCCGAGTTCGCCAAAGCGCTCGAGAACGCCGGCATCGAGACCACCGTGCGCGAGTCGCGCGGCTCCGACATCGACGCCGCCTGCGGCCAGCTCAAGCAGCGCACCAAGAAGGCGTAGCGAAGCGGGATCCAAAGGGGCGCGCGTAAAAAGACGTGCATGCAAGTGGACACAGAGGCGAGGGGCCGTCCGGCGAAATCGATTCGTCAGGACGGCCCCTCGTTTTGCTCGGTTCTTCGACGGCTGGCTCGCGGCGTCGCGTTTCCGTCGTCGCAAGCCATCGCAAGTCATTGCGAAATCGCGGCAAACCTGCCGCTAGATACCCAAAGCACTAGATACCCAGCCAGAGTACTAGATGCCAAGGGCCTCCCACTGCTCGTCGGCCCATGCCTGGTTGCGGGCGACCGGGTCCCCCGCCTTGTCCGCCTTGGCACCTCTTTCGGTCTCGATGCCGCGCTTCACCTCGCGGACCGCATCGCCGACCGAGGCGATGGCCGCATCGACCTTGTTCCGCACCTCGCGGTCGTTCATGTACAGGTAGACGACGGTGCTCGAGACGACCGCCGCCGCCGTGAAGCCGATAAACGAGAGCAGTTTCTTCATCGCCCGGTCCCCTTCCTATTCGGCATGCATCAAACCCACGAGGCGGGTCAGGTCGTCCTCGTCAGCGAACTCGATCTCGATCTTGTACTTCCCCTGGACCTGTTTGATCTTGACGTTGGTGCTGAGGTCCTGGCGCAGCTTGCGCGCCACCTTCTTGAAGGACGTCGGGAGCGTAGGGCGCGGGTTCTTGTCGGCCTGCTCGACCGAGAACAGGGCGACCAGCGACTCCGTCTGCCGGACCGACAGCCTGTCGCGCACGACCTTCTGCGCGATCATGACGCGCTTGTCGTCGGACGGCACGCCCAGGATGGCGCGCGCATGACCGGCGCTGAGCGAGCCGTCGAACACGAGCTGCTGCACTTCCTCGGGAAGATCGAGCAGGCGCAGCGCGTTGCTGATGGCCGAACGCGACTTGGAAATCTTCTTCGAGAGCTGCTCCTGGGTCATGCCCGTGCGCGCCAGCAGCTCTTTGTACGCCCGCGCCTCCTCGATGCTGTTGAGGTCGCTGCGCTGAATGTTCTCGATGAGCGCCAGCTCGAGGCTGGCGTCGTCGTCGATTTCCTTCACGATTGCGGGAACCGTCTTGAGCCCGACCCTGCGGGCCGCCTGGTAGCGGCGCTCGCCTGCGATAATCTCGTAGCCCTTCCCGACGGGGCGGACGATGATGGGCTGCAACACGCCAACCTGCTCGATCGACGCGGCAAGGTCGGACAGTTCGGACTCGTCGAAATGGGTACGGGGCTGCTTGGGGTTGCGGACGATCTTGTCGACGGCTATCTCCGTCGCCGCGCCGACCACCTCGTCGCCCTGGACTTCTTCTATCGTCTGTTCGACAAGGGCGCTCAGACCCTTGCCAAGACCCGTCTTCTTAGCCACGCTTGATCACCTCTTTGGCCAGATCGCGATAGGCTTCGGCTCCCTTGCTCGACTTGTCATATTCGATAATCGACATGCCGTAGCTCGGTGCCTCGCTCAAACGCACGTTGCGGGGAATCATCGTCTTGAACATCTTGTCGCCGAAGTAGTTCTTGACCTCTTCGGCAACCTGCTTCGACAGCGAGGTGCGCGAGTCGTACATGGTCATCAGCACCCCGAAGATGTCGAGGTCGGGGTTGAGATGGGCTTTGACCATCTTCATCGACTCGAGCAGCTTGGTCACGCCCTCGAGCGCGTAAAACTCGCACTGAATGGGGATGAGCAGCTCGTCGCAGGCGGTCAGCGCGTTAATCGTCAGGATGCCGAGCGACGGGGGGCAGTCGATGAGGACGTAGTCGAAGCTGTCGCGCACGCCCGCGAGCGCGTCCTTCAGGCGCATCTCACGCGCGATGACCGACACGAGCTCGGTTTCCGCACCTGCAAGGTGGATTGTCGAGGGCAGCAGGAACACGCGCTGGCTCGTCGTGCCGAGGATGGCGGAACCGGCGTCGACGTTGTTGAGGATAACGTCGTAGACACTCTCCTCGATGGACTGCTTGTCGACGCCCAGGCCGCTCGTGGTGTTCCCCTGCGGGTCGAAGTCGACGACCAGCACCTTGTACTTGCGCTCGCCGAGCGCCGCGGCAAGGTTCACAGCGGTCGTCGACTTGCCGACGCCGCCCTTCTGGTTCATGATGGCGAGAACCTTCGTGGGGTTCTCCTGCTTCTTCCGCTTGACGTCCCTGTAGCCCATACCTACTCCCGAATCTGCATGGTTGGTTCTTTCGCGCGATGGCGTTTCACGTGGAACACGCCGCGCAGACGCTATGCCAGCGGCTGCTTGTGGGCGGCGCCGACCGCCCGGGGAAGCGCCACGGTGGGCTCGGCGACCTTCTCATAGGTGAGCACGGTGCGCTGGCCGTAACCCTGGGGAAGGTCGAACAGGCGCTGAGACATGAGCTCGAGCCCGCACAGCTCGGCGGCCTCGAGACCCGCCTCGAGCTCGCTCTCCTCCGGAACCCCCTTCGACACGACCAGGCGGCCGCGCCGCGACAGGATCGGGGTCGCATATTCGATGAGGACCGGCAGCGAGCCAACCGCACGGGCGACCACGCATCCGCAGGAGCGCCGATGCGTCATGCCGAGCGTTTCAAGGCGCTCCGACGAAGTCTGCAGCTGCTCCCCCAGCCCGAGTGCGGCGATGAACTCGTCGACGGCCTTAATCTTCTTCTTGACGGAGTCGCAGAGCATGCCGCGGCGCTCGGGGCGCGCGAGAGCGAGCGGGATGCCGGGAAAACCGGCTCCGCATCCCATATCAAGAAATAAACGGTTTTTCAACCCCTGAGGCTGTTTGTCGAACTCTTCGAGCAGTGTGAGGGAATCGACCAGATGCAGGACGAGCGCCTTGTCCCATTCGCGCACCGCCGTGAGGTTGAGAACCTTGTTCTTCTCGAGCACCAAGTCGAGATAGCGGATCAGTCGACGGGACACAGCCTGGTCCACATCGATCCCGGCCTGGGAGCATAGCTCGACGAGGCGCTGCGATTCGGCGGCAAGCTCCCGGGAGGGGTCGGACGTCAGCGAGGCCGGCAGCCCGTCCTGCAACTCATTCCCCTTGTCCGCTTTCGGGGCGTTTGCCCCATGGCGGCGCTGGCCGTGCCGGACCGGCTCGTGATCGGACATCCGTTCCACCTGCTTCTCTCGATAAGCGTCGCTTAGAAAACGCTGTTTCGCTCGATAAATCGTATCGCTTACCACTATAGATTCTTTGACAGGACAAAGTGGGAACAACGATAAAATTAGGTCAAACGCCACCAAAATACCGATGTTTTGCCAAAACTTCTTGGTTCATGGATTCCTGTCAAAACAAGCGAAACCGACTTGAATGCAATTATGGATGACATGAACCTGACACTCGAAGCAACGACACAAGAAAGGGAGGGGCGTCTGCACCCCTCCCCTTCTCGTAGTTTGTTTTGAACCACCTCACGGCGGACGCACACCCATGGCGCGAGTTGGTCTCACAACCTCGGCACGGCGGTCCTCGACAGCGTCCCTCAGAAGAGTCTGAAGTGCCGACAGACCGCCCCTGGGGCCTACCGACGGCCCGACTTGCCGCCCTTCACCGGGACCACGACGACGTAGCGGTTCGGCTCTGTGCCCTCGGAATGCGTCGCAACGCCCTCAGTCTTGCGCAGGGCAAGATGGACCAGGCGCCGCTCGTAGGGCTTCATGGGATGCATGCGGACCTCGCAGCCGCGCGAAAGGGCGCGCGATGCGGCGCTGTGCGCCATGCTCTCGAGTTTCTGGCGGCGCCTGTTGCGATACCCTTCGACGTCCACCATGACCGGATACCTGAAACCGAGGCGGTTGTGGATCAGGATAGTGAACAGATACTGGAACGCCTCGAGCGTCTTGCCGTGGCGCCCGATCAGGATGGCGAGGTCGGCGTTGCTGACGTCGAGGATAAGCTCGCCCTCGCTGCCCTCGTACTCGTCGATGTCGGCATCGTCGGCGCCAAAGAACCCGAGCATATTGCGCAGGATTTCAATCGCCGTATCGGCGATGAGGTCGAGCTCGTCGTCGTTCAGATCCTCGTGGGCCTTGTACTTGCGGGCGATTTCAACAAATTCCTCGGGAATCGCCTTGGTGGAAATCTGCGCCTCGGCAGCCTCTTCGACGTCGTTTCCGTCGTCGGAGGCCTCCTCCCCCTCGTATACGGCCTGCTCGTCGTCAAGGCCGTCCTCGAACCTCTCGAGCTCTTCTTCAGACATTGCATCCACCTTCAATCGTGGCCATACATGCACGTGAGCCGCCCCATTGTTTCACGTGAAACGTTGGGGCGGCTCGAGAATCTGCAAATCTCAAACGTATGAACAGGTTCGGGGCGACATCAGCGCTTCCGGTACTGGATTCGCCCGCAACCGGCCCATGCGTGCCTAGCGCTTCTTCTTGGGACGGGGCTTCTTGACCTTGCGCACCACGTCGACCTCGACCGGCTTGGTTGCCACCAGGGCAGCCTGCTCGACCTCGACGTCGTGCTCCTTCTTCTTGAAGATCAGCTGCTGCTGCACGACACCCCATGCGCTCGACATGACCCAGTACAGCAGGACGCCGGCGGGAGAGCTCCAACCGAAGACGATCATCATGATCGTCATGACGGCACCCATGCCCTTGGTCATCGAGTTGGAGTTCTTCTGCAGGTACATCGGCAGGAAGGTCAGCACGCCGAACAGAAGGACGAACACGATGTACGGGATGGCGGCGACCATGCCGGACTCCGCCATCACGCCGCCGGCGCTCATGCTGAGCGACGGCAGGATGCCGTAGAACGAGGCCTCCTCGGGCACATGGTAGCGCAGTGCCTGGAAGAGGGCGAAGAAGACCGGCATCTGGATGAGCAGGGGCAGGCAGCCGGCGAGCGGGTTGAACTTGTGCTCGGAATAGAACTTCATCATCTCTTCGTTGAGACGCTGGGGGTCGCCCGCGTACTTCGTCTGGATCTCCTGAAGCAGCGGCGTCACCATCTGCATCTCGGCCATCGACTTCTGCTGCTTGAACGTCAGGGGGAGCAGCAGAAGTCGGATGACGACGGTGAACAGGATGATCGCCAGGCCCCAGTCGCCCACGGCGCTCTCGATCACCCTGATGCAGTTGTAGAAGAACTCAATAATCCAATCCCACATGGCACCTCCGTGCGACCGCGTCGCAGTGTCGTGAATCGAACCGTCGTACGTTTCGAACCGGATGCCGAAGCCTACGGAGCACTCCCCGCTCCCCCGCTCCCGCTATCGCCGCCCCCGCGGCGCGCTCTGAACGAGAACGCCTCGGGCACCGGGTCGTAGCCGCCCTCGTGGAAGGGATGGCAGCGAAGGATGCGCCTCAAACCCAGCCAGCCACCCCTGAGAAGGCCGAAGCGTTCGATCGCCTCGAGGGTGTACTGCGAGCAGGTCGGGATGTAGCGGCAGCATGCCGGAAACAGCGGCGAGATGCAGCACTGGTAAAAACGGACCAGACATATGCCGCACCAGCGCGGAATGCGCGCAAGACACGCAAGGGCCCGCCTCGCACGAGACGGGTCCCCCGCGCCGGTCACGCGATGCCGGCTTTCTTGAGAAGCCTTGCCAAGGCACGCTGGACGTCGCCGTAGGGCGCCCCTCCCGTGCGCGGCGTCGCCATCAGCAAGATGTCGTATCCGCGCGCGGGGAGCCCCGTCGCATGGGCCGCCTCGCGCAGCACGCGTTTGCTGCGGTTGCGGACCACGGCGTTGCCTATCTTTTTCCCGGCGATAAACGCAACGCGACCGCAAGGGTCGCGTTGCTCATCAGTCTGTTTGACTATGATGCGGATCTCGCCGCTCGAGAAGCGCGTGCCCAGGTTGAAGACTTCGCTGATCTGCTCGCTGGACTTGATCGTATCCATCGGACGAACGGTATCCGTCGAGGAAACTACCTCGTGTGGCGCTCGTCGGACACGGTGAGCTTCTTGCGGCCCTTGGCGCGACGACGGGCGAGGACCTTGCGGCCGCTCTTGGTGGCCATGCGGGCACGGAAGCCGTGGGTCTTAACGCGCTTCCTCTTGTTGGGCTGGTACGTGCGCTTCATAACTCCTCCTGGCGTATATAAGCTGCAATAGCAATAGCAGATAAGACAGCCTGCCGATTCTATCCGCCGACCCCGCCCATGTCAAACCTCATAGCCCATCTGACCAGCATATACCGGCAAAACCAAGATGTGCGAACAGCTCCTACATAGTTCGCGCACACCAACGACAAATGCGACGAACGAAGATGGGCGGACCCCGACGCGGGTGCGGACATTTCTCCAAGGCGTTTCTCCACACGGACGCGTTTCAACATGCACCGGCCGACCGTTCCGGCACCGCTCACCACATGTTGGGGGAGGCTCCGCGGCGCGGTACCAGGTGCTGTTGAAAGAGTGGTTGATACGGTGCAGAAAGATGGAACTTTCAACGGCGGTTTAACAACTTTTCAACACAGTTTTCAACACGTTGCAGATTGTTTTGCCATGTTTGAGAAGTTTCGGAATGTTGAAAAGCATCTTTCACAACGTATCGAAATATACCGCTCCCCGATTTGTGGATAAATTGAGATGTTTTGGAAGATTCTCAACATTCCTTCGTCGCAGTGGTTTGTTTCAGAATGTGCCGGAATGTTGAAAACATAGCCATGTGGGGATGGAAGTTTTCAACTTATCAGTAAATTTTTCCACAATCTTCCAAATTTTCCTCTTCAACTTTCAACATCTGTGGAAAGTTTTGTTGAAAACAGTAACAATCACGCTGATACAAAGCTGTATTTCAGTTTGGAGCGTTTAGTTTTAAACTTTTCCCCGCAGTTTTAAACAGCAGCTAGAGCCTTATGGGGAGTTATTCGCACTTTCCACAGCCCGCTGTTGAAAGTCGGGGGATTCCTGTTGAAACGGAATATACCCGACCGCGACCGGTTGAAAATTCCACACACAAGCCCCGATGAAACAGGCGGCAGGGGAGGGACAGGGCTACTGTGTTCATAATTGATGCGGGCAAGCGCGTACTATGGTTGACCCGTATTGTTCGAAGGAGGCCGAGGAGCGTTCCATGGCAGAGGATTTCTACCCGTTCGTCGACAACGGGCTTGGTCCCGACGGGACGGACGACGCCACTCAGATCTCCCCCCAGGGCACCGCGCGCGAATCGGCCTCGTCGGCCGTCCCGCCCGTCGCCGCCCACCCCAGCGGCCCCGACCTGCCGCTGCCGCCGACCCCGACGCGCATCGCGGTGTACGACGACATGCTCATGCCACCGCGCGTCGTGATGGTCGAGCCGTCTGACATACGCTCATACCTGTCCGAGATCACCAAAACGGTCTATGAGCTGGCATTCCAGCACTGCAGCGAATGGTCGTTCCAGGTGATCAGGGAGTTAGTCGAGAACCTCATCCATGCCTCGTTCATGGAGCCGACCATCTCGATCCTCGACGGCGGCAAGACTATCATCTTCAGCGACCACGGTCCGGGCATCCCGAACAAGCAGGCGGCGCTCAAGCCGTCCTTTTCCTCGGCCACGGCGCAGATGAAGCGCTACATCCGTGGCGTGGGAAGCGGCCTGCCCATCGTCGAGGAGTGGCTGCGCATGCACCACGGCAATCTGACGATCGAGGACAACCTGGGGCATGGGACGTCGGTCACCGTGTCGCTGCTGCAGAAGGACGAGCCGTCGCAGACGCGCAACACCGACAACGGGAACGTGACCGTGGTCGACCGGCCTCCCACCATGGGGTATCCGGGCATGTGGGCGAACCCCTTCGGCTCCTATTTTGCCCCCCAGCAGGGATATTTCTCCGCCTATGGGACAGCTCAGGGCTCGTTTGCGCCCGGCATGGCGCCCGGTGCGCCGATGCAGGGCTACCTGCAGGGGGGCGCGCCGCAGGACGCCCCGATGCAGCCCGGCATGGCGGACCCGTTCGCTCCCGCCGGCCAACAGCAAGGCCAACCCGGCTACCAGGGAGGCTACCTCCAGCAGGGCGGCTACCCTCAGCAGGGCGGATACCCGGCCCAAACGTCCCAGGGCTACCAGGCGCAGGGCTTTCAGACCACATACCCGCAGGGATATCCGGCGGCATATCCTCCGGCATATCAACAGGCGGATCGAGGGGCCCAGGGAGTCCAGCAAGGCTACCAGCCCGACTACCGGCAGGGCGGCTACCGTGCCCAAACCCCGATGGGCGGCTCGGCGGCCCAGACGCCGCAAGGCTACCAGCCCCAGGCTGCGGGCTATCGCCAGGGCTACGGATCCCTCGGTGCGGAGCGGAACAGGTATCCCGAAGGCTATGGGAGCCGCGTCCCGGGCGACCAGCCCGGCTACGGACAGCCCGACGGCCGGCCCGCACCTTCGGGGTGGGATCCCCGAACCGGTTATCAAACTGGTTACGGACAACGGGGATATAACAACACTGAAGGCACTCTGACCAGGCAAGACGAGGTTCGTCAGGCAGGATCGCTGTATCAGCGGGAGGGCAGGTCGGCCAATCCGTACCCCTCCAACGCCTATGCTGCTGACGGCCGTCCTACCGCCCCCTTCCCGGGCGTCTCGCAGCGCGACCCCCAGGCATCCCCCGACGCCGGCCGACCGGCGGCGCACACGTCGATGCGAGAAGCGGGAGAGACGGCGGTCGTCGCAGAACGGGTGGATGCTCCGTATGCAGCCGTCGAAGCACCCCGGACGGTTGCACCGACTGCGGGCGTTCCCCAGCAGGGGAGCGCCGCTGTCCGGACGAATGCCCCGATGCCCGCGACTGATGCGGGGATCGACGCCCATGTCCCGCTGACGAGCGACCAGCGCGACATCATCCTGCTCTTCGCCGTCAACGAGAAGATCGGCCCCAAGGAGCTGAACGAGCAGCTGGGCATCCCGAGCGCGTCCGGTTCGCGGAAGCTCAAGGAGATCAAAGAGGCCGGCTATATCGGAAAGAAGGGCCAAAAGTACGTCCTGACCGGCGAAGGGCAGCGCGTGCTCGCATACCTGAAGACGAACGAGGGCTAAGCCATGAAGATGAACCTTTCTCATGAAGACGCGGTCATGCTGTGGAACGACGTCGTCGAGATGGCGCACGACTGCGACGATCCCTCGATGCTCCCGTGGCTGGAGCGCCTGACGCCCGTCTCGCTCGAAAACAGCGTCATGACCGTGTCGACGCGCCAAAACTGGACCGTCAAGAAGATTGTGGGGGAGTATCAGCCGACCATCGAGGCCCTGCTCCGCGACATCACGCTCGAGCCGATCTCGCTGCAGGTCGTGGTGGCGAGCGCGGTGGCCGCATCTGACGGGGAGACGCCCCGGACGTCGGCGGAGGATACGGCGTTTCACGTGAAACATTCCACTTCCCAGGTGCCCGCAGCCGCCGCGGCCGGTATCCCGGCATGCGGTTCTGCGCCCGATGCGGACCCTGCGGCGGCATCGATTCCGACGGCAGTATCAGCCCCGTCTCCCTCCGCCGCCGCGCTGGCAGGGGCGGCCGTGGCAGCAGGGCGCACCGGGCTGTTCAGCTCGGGAACCCCCCGCATCTCGCGTCCAATGCCGGCGGACGGGGCCGCAACGCCCGCAGCGTCCCCGGAACCCGCATCGGCGGTATCCCTAGAGTCTGCGGCGTTCCCGACCCCCCCGGTTTCACCGGCAACGCCGGCGCTCGCCACACCATCTGGCGCCGCCGAGGCCGCAATCGAGACGGGGGCAATCAGGGCAGAGGCGCACGATGAACCGAACGCGGCGGTCGAGTTCACGGCCATCACCGAGCCCGAGACCGTGGCCCAGGACGCCGTGGTGCCCATCCTGGAGGACGGTACGATTCCCAAAGCCGCGATGAGCTCAGGGTATTCCGACTTCAGCTTCGACACCTACATCGTGGGAGAGAGCAATAATCTGGCATTTAGCATGGCGAAGGCCGTGGCGGAGCAGCCGGGCGGAACCTCGAACCTCAACCCGCTGTTCATCTGGGGACCGAGCGGCAACGGCAAGACGCACCTGCTGCTCTCGATCGTCAACTACCTGCGCGTGCACCAGCCGAACATGAACGTGCAATACGTGCCCGCCAACGCGTTTGTCGACCAGTACATCGATGACTTGCGCCGCAAGCGCAGCGGCTCGGAGGTGCTCAAGGACTATCGCGACGTCGAGGTCCTGCTCGTCGACGACGTGCAGTTCCTCGAGAACAAGCAGCAGTCCGTCACGACGTTCTTCGACATTTTCAACCAGCTCATCAGCAAGGGCAAGCAGATCGTCCTCGCGGCCGACACGCCGCCCGACTATCTGAACCTCGACAACCGCGTGCGCAGCCGCTTCGGAAGCGGTGTGGTCATCGACATCAAGGCACCCACCTACGAGATGAAGCGCTCGATTCTGCTCAGCTACTACGAGCGCTGCCGCCAGCGCATGGACTGGTGCGACGTCGAGATACCGCCCAAGCTTTTCGACACGATCACCGAGCTCGCGCCGAACAACCCCCGCAGCATGCAGGGCCTCATCACGAGCATCATCATCAAGGCGAGCGACAACCCCGACGTCTTGACGTCCGAGGGCATCAAGAAGACCATCAGCGAGCTGTTCAAGTCGACCGAGGCGGTAAGCATCGGGTCGATCATCCGCAAGGTCTGCGAGGCCTACGACGTCACGGTCGAAGACGTGAGGGGAAAGTCGCGCACCAAGACCATCAGCGAGGCGCGCCAGGTGGTCATGTGGATGGCCCGCCAGCTCACCGACGAGTCGTACGAGACCATCGGCACCGAACTGGGCGGGCGCGACCACTCGACGGTGTACTACAGCATCGGGAAGGTCGAGGAGCGCCTGACGGGGGACAAGAGCTACCTCTACAAGCTCGACCGCCTCAAAAAGGAGATCGTCGGGTAGGCGCCCAGGTCGAGGTCGGGTTCGAAGAGGGAAACGTTCGGTCTCGACCGGCCGCAGAGGGAAACGCGGGGGATGTGCTTTGTCGATAATCAACATATCCCCAGCGTATTCCCCAATGCGTCATTCTCGACGAAAGCTGTTGAAAACCGTGTGGGATACCTGTTGGCAAGGCGTTGACAAGTGTCATCCGGGCGTGGAGTATCCTGTGGAATGAAATGTTGGAAGATGTTGGAAGAAGGGAAGGCAGATTGGGGGAGCGTTGAGAACGGTTGAGAAAACGCCGCTGCCGGCTGAAAAGTTTTGAAGCGCCTAGCAGGCAAAACGGCACTTGTTCAGCTTTTCAAATGACCCTACTACTGCTACTACCTGTATATATAAAAGAAAGGCTGGCCCCACGCATGAAGTTCACCATCGATCGCGACTCCCTCAAGACGGCGCTCGAGCGTGCCATCAAGGGCATGGACATGAACTCGACGCTGCCCATCCTCTCGGGCGTCCTCATCACGGCATCCGAATCGGGTTTGAGACTGGAAACCACCAACATGGAGGTCAGCATCGCCCAGCATGTCATAGCCAACGTCGAGGAGCCCGGGCAGGTTGTCGTCCCGTGCAAGCTGCTCTCCGACATCGTGGGGCACCTCCCCGACATGGCCATCCTGTTCCATCTCGAAGGCTCGATGCTCAGCGTCAAGTGCGGCAAGTCGTCGTACAACCTCAACACGCTTGCCCCGCAGGACTTCCCGCAGTTCCCTAGCTACGACATCGACAGCATGGTCGAGGTTCCCACCGAGTCGCTCAACGCCATGGTCTCGCGCGTCGCCGTCGCGGCGAGCACCGACAAGAACCGCTCCGTCCTCAACGGCATCCTGGTGAACATCACGCCCGACATGGTGCGCTTCGTGACGACCGACTCGGTGCGCCTCGCCGTCGCCGAGTCGAAGATCGTGAGCGAGGTCCAGAACTTCGAGGTCATCGCACCCGCCAAGACGCTGCGCAGCGTGCTTGCCCTGGCAGCCGGCTGCAAGACCATCACCATCGGCACCAACGCGAGCCAGATCGTGTTCCTGTTCGGCGAGGTCGTCTACGTCACCCGCCGTGTCAGCGGCGCGTATCCCAACTACCGGAAGCTCATCCCCAGCTCGTACGTGACCGGCGTGCGCGTGAAGGTGAACGAGCTGTATGACGCCATGCAGCGCATCAAGGCCATGACCGTGTCGAATTCCGAGATCCGCTTCCAGATCTTCGTCGAGGCGGGCCTGCTCGTCATCACCTCGAACCTGCCCGACCAGGGCAACGCGCGCGAGGAGATCTCGGTCGAGGCCGAGGGCGAGGATCAGACCATCGCGTTCAACTCGCGCTTCATCTACGACTGCGTGCAGAAGGCCGACGACGACGAGTACATGATGTTCGAGATGGAGAACCCCAACAAGCCCGGCATCTTCAAGAGCCTCGGCAAGATCGACTTCCTGTATCTCGTCATGCCGGTGCGCACGAGCTACTAGGCGGGGCGGCAGGCTATGGCGCTGTCGATCGTGCGTGTCGGGTACCGCGACTTCCGCAGCATGGACGAGTTCGTCCTGGAGCCCGGACCGCGCCTGACCATACTCGTGGGGCCCAACGCGGCCGGCAAGACGAACTGCATCGAGGGCATGCAGCTCCTGACGGCCGGCACGACGTTTCGCCACGCGTCTCCCGGCGAGCTGATCAGGCAGGGGAGCGAACGGGCCGAGCTGCGCATGCGCGCCGAGGGGGACAAACGCGTGATCGACGTGGGCTACGACGTCTTCCCGACCAAGAAGCTGCTCAGCATCAACGGCAAGCGCAGGCCGAACGCCGAAGGGAGGGGGATTCTCCCGTCGGTCCTGTTCTATCCGGACGACCTGCTTGTCGTGAAGGGCTCGGCGGCGGGGCGCCGCGACCTGTTCGACGCCTTCGCCGTGCAGCTCAACAGGTCCTACGCCAAGGTCCTCTCCGACTACCGCCGCACTCTGATGCAGAGAAACTCCCTGCTCAAGGACCTCGCGCGCGGGACGGCCCCGCTCGGCGAGAGCATGTTCGAGGCGTGGACCGAGTCGCTGGTCGCGGCGGGGGCGACGCTGTTCGTGTACCGCGCCGCCCTGGTGCGCCGGCTGGCGCCGCACGTCGTGCGCTCCTACGCCGACCTGTCGGGCGGCGAGCGGCTCGAGATGGCCTATCGCAGCGAATACGCCGACGGCTGTGCCGAGGGGCTGCCGCCGCGCGACGAGGTCCAGGCGGCGCTGCGGGCACGGCTGGCTGCGGTGCGCGACGACGAGGTCAGGCGCTGCCAGACGCTCATGGGACCGCACCTCGACGACGTCGAGTTCTCCATCGAGGGGCGTTCCGCGCGCAGCTTCGGCTCGCAGGGGCAGCAACGCAGCCTGGTGCTCGCCATCAAGCTCGCCCAGGTCGACCTCGTGCACGAGATGCAGGGCCAATATCCGGTGTTTCTGCTCGACGACGTGATGAGCGAGCTCGACACACGCCGCCGCAGCCGCCTGTTCGACCTGATCCAGAGCGGCATGCAGACGGTCGTGACGACGACGAACCTCGACTATTTCCGCCCCGAGGAGCTGGGGCAGGCGACAGTCGTGCACGTCGGGTGCGAATAGGGGAGGAAGGGGTCGGCCATGGGTCTGCACGTCGACGACAACGGCGAATACGACGAGTTCGACTATGCGGGCGCCGATCTCGTCGCCCCGGCGAGCACCGGTCCCCGGGGGAGGGGCCTGCGGGGCATGCGGGGTGAGGTCCCCCGCGACTACATCGGCAAGCCGGTGGGCCAGATCGCCCTCAAGGGGTCCGTCTCGACGATGGTCGAGGGGCTGCAGTCACGTTTCGGGGGGCCTGCCGGCGCGGCCGCGTCGCGCGCCATGAAGGTGTGGCGCCAAATGGGGGACCGCCGCGCCAGGATGCACGTCAGGGGCCTGTTCCTGCGCCAGAACCGGGCGAGCCGCGAGCTTATCGCGTACGTCGACGCGAGCGTGTGGATGCACGAGTTCAGCATGCTCGCGCCTTCCTACCTGCAGGAGTGGAACCACCTCTGCGAGGAGAACGGGTTGGATATGCGGGCAGACAAGATCACGTTCCGCTTGAGCTCGAAGGCGCGCGCCGCCGGCCAGAGCGGCTCCATCGCCCTGGGGGGCGCCGAGGCTGGCGGTACGGCCGACCCCGCGGGTCGTGCACCGCGGGCCGCGCTCACCGCGGAGGAGCGGGCCCGCGTCGAGCGCACCGTTGCTCCAATCACGAACCCGCGGTTGCGTCAGGCGGCCTACGACGCGATGAAAACATCGCTTGAGTGTCAAAAGGCCCAAAAAGGTCAAAACGGGGCTTAGAAGGCGTCTGAAGGCTGTGGAGAGGCATTCGAAAGTGACGTCCCATACTGTTTTTCTATAAATCTGACGTATACTAACGGAATACTCGCGCGGGCACGCTCCGTTCGGTGCATGCGGCGGGCTTTCCGGGGACCCTTTCGGGCCTCGGGGCCATGTCGGATGGCGGCCGGGCGGGGCGTGCGTTCGTGCGGCCACGGGTCCGACCCTATGGTATAGACGCATTCGAAACGAAGGGACACTCGTGTCGGAAAAGACTAACGCAAGCTACGGTGCGGAGGACATCCAGATTCTGGAGGGCCTGCAGGCGGTGCGCAAGCGCCCCGGCATGTACATTGGCTCGACCGGATCGATGGGCCTGCACCACCTCATCTGGGAGATCGTCGACAACTCGGTCGACGAGGCCATGGCGGGCTACTGCACGCGCGTCGACGTGACGGTCCATCTCGACAATTCGGTCACCGTCGTCGATAACGGCCGCGGCATCCCGGTCGCCAGGCACCCCAAGAAGAAGATGTCGACCCTCGAGGTCGTCATGACCATCCTGCACGCCGGCGGCAAGTTCGGCGGCGGCGGCTACAAGGTCTCGGGCGGCCTCCACGGCGTGGGTGTCTCGGTCGTCAACGCGCTTTCCCAGCGCCTCGTGGTCGAGGTCAAACGCGACGGCGAGATCTATACGATGGAGTTCGCACGTGGCAACACCACCAAGAAGATCGAGGTCATCGGCAAGACGAAGACCACCGGTACCAAAATCACCTTCTGGCCCGACCCGCAGATCTTCACCGAGACGACGGTCTACGACCACGACGTCATCTCGAACCGCCTGCAGGAGATGGCGTTCCTCAACCGCGGCCTCAAGATCGTCTTCACCGACGAGCGCGAGCTGACCCCGCGCGTCGAGGAGTTCTGCTACCAAGGCGGCATCAGCGACTTCGTCAAGTTCCTCAACGAGGGCAACGAGATCCTGCCCGGCCTGTCGCGCCCCATCTACTTCGAGCGCAAGGCGACCCAGGAGGGCGGCAGCGACCAGAACGGCGAAGTCGAGATCTCGATGCAGTGGAACACCGGCTACGGCGAGCATGTGATGTCGTTCGCGAACAACATCTACACGCCCGACGGCGGCACCCACCTCGAAGGCTTCCGCCAGGCGCTCACCCGCACGGTGAACGATTACGCCCGCCGGCAGGGCATCCTCAAGGAGAAGGACTCCAACCTCACCGGCGACGACACGCGCGAGGGCCTGACCGCGGTCATCTCGGTCAAACTTTCCGAGCCGCAGTTCGAAGGCCAGACCAAGGCGAAGCTCGGCAACTCCGAGATGCGCAACCTGGTCCAGTCGACGGTTGCCGACGGCCTCTCCGAGTACTTCGAGGAGCACCCCAACCAGGCCAAGGCCATCTGCAACAAGGCGATTGCGGCGAGCAAGGCGCGCACCGCGGCCCGCAAGGCGCGCGAGGCGACCCGCCGCAAAGGCCTGCTCGAAAGCGCGAGCCTGCCCGGCAAGTTGGCCGACTGCTCGGTGCGCGAGCCTTCTATGACCGAACTGTTCATCGTCGAGGGCGACTCGGCAGGCGGTTCGGCCAAGGACGGACGCCGCCGCGACATCCAGGCAATCCTGCCCCTGCGCGGCAAGATTCTGAACGTCGAGCGCGTGGGCGACCACCGCGCGTTCAGCAGCGACACCATCCAGTCGCTCATCACCGCCATCGGAACCGGTGTGACCAACAGCAACGGCGAAGGCGGGGACTTCGACATCTCGAAGGCGCGCTACCACAAGATCATCATTATGTCGGACGCCGACGTCGACGGCGCGCACATCCGCATTCTGCTCATGACGTTCTTCTACAAGTACATGCGCCCGCTCATCGATGCGGGCTACGTGTATGCGGCGTGCCCGCCCATCTTCGGCGTGAAGATCGGCAAGAAGATCCACTACGTCTACCCGACCGGCAAGGAGGCGGAGGAGGAGCTGCTTCAGAAGAAGCTCCTCGAGCTCGGTCTGGTCGACGAGAACGGTACCGAGACGGGCAAGAAGTACAACGTCCAGCGCTACAAGGGTCTGGGCGAGATGGATCCCCAGCAGCTCGCCGATACCACGATGGATCCGAAGTCGCGCATCCTGCGCCGCGTGACCATCGAGGATGCCGCGGCGGCTGAGCGCGCCGTGCGCGAGCTGATGGGCAACCAGGTCGAGTACCGTCGCGACTACATCGAGCGTCATGCGAAGGATGCCCGCTTCCTGGACATCTAAGCGCGCCCCGGTTTTGGTCTGCTGCCTTCCCGGGAGCGGATGCCGCCCGTGATGCACGGGGGGGCAGACGGTCGGGAGCGACTGCAGGTGGTGCGGGTCGGGATGTTTCACGTTCCGAATGTTTCACGTGAAACATCCCCGCACCGCCGGCGGTCAGGAAATCGGTTGGGAGGGGGCATTGCCTCTCTTGCGTTCGAACCGATTTCTTGGCGGTAGTTCCCTGGACGAGCGAGATGTTTCACGTGAAACATTTCCTGTCGCGATGCGACTGAACAGGGCAGACGATGAACAGGCGTTTGCCCGAACATGCAGAAAGGTGCCAACGTGGCTGACGAACCCAACAACACCACACCCGACGGCGTCGGTCTCCCCGACGACCTGCGGGAGCTTCTTGCCCGTGCGGAACGTGAGGATTCCGACGTTCCCGTGTACGACCCCGACGCCGAGGACGAAACCGGAGAGGACATCGCCGAGGACGACGATGACGACGAGGTCGAGGATGGGGAACTTCCCGCCGACGCCGGCGAGCTCGATCCTCAGAACCAGCAGCTCCAGATGGCCGAGTTCGGGCGCGAGATGGAGCAGTCGTTCATCGAATACTCGATGAGCGTTATCACCGCCCGCGCACTGCCCGACGTGCGCGACGGTCTGAAGCCGGTGCATCGCCGCATTCTGTACGCCATGAACGAGGCGGGCATCTACCCCAACAAGCCGCATAAGAAGTCGGCATGGACCGTCGGTGAAGTTATCGGTAAGTATCACCCGCACGGCGATTCCGCGGTGTACGACACCATGGTGCGCCAGGCCCAGTGGTTCTCGATGCGCATTCCGCTCGTCGACGGCCACGGCAACTTCGGCAACATCGACGGCGACTCCGCGGCCGCCATGCGTTATACCGAGTCGCGCCTGGCCAAACCCGCCATGGAGCTGCTGCGCGACCTGAACAAGGACACCGTCGACTGGCAGCCCAACTACGACGGCTCGCTGCGCGAGCCCGAGGTCCTGCCTGCGCGCTTCCCGAACCTACTCGTCAACGGCTCGTCGGGCATTGCGGTCGGCATGGCGACGAACATCCCGCCCCACAACCTGGGCGAGGCGATCGACGCCACCTGCATGCTGATCGACAACCCCGAGGCGACGGTCGAGGAGCTTATGACCGTCATGCCGGGTCCCGACTTTCCGACCGGCGCGGTCATCATCGGCACGCAGGGCATCCGCGACGCCTATGCGACCGGCCGCGGTGCCATCACGGTGCGTGCGAAGGCGCATGTCGAGACGAACAAGAACGGCCGCGCGAAGCTCGTGTTCACCGAGTTCCCCTACCAGGTGAACAAGGGCACGCTGCAGGAGAAGATCGCCCAGCTCGTCAACGAGAAACGCATCGAGGGCATCTCCGACATGCGCGACGAGTCGAACCGCAAGGGCCTGCGTCTGGTCATCGAGCTCAAGCAGAACGCGGTTCCCGAGGTCGTGCTCAACAACCTCTACAAGCACACCTCGCTGCAGACGACGTTCGGCGTGAACAACCTGGCCCTGGTCAACGGCGTGCCCAAGCAGCTCACCCTGCAGCAGATGCTGCAGTACTACATCGACCACCAGGTCGACGTGGTGACCCGGCGCACGCAGTACGACCTGGGCAAGGCCCGTGCACGCGCCCACATCCTCGAGGGTCTGCTGCTCGCGCTCGACAACATCGACGAGGTCATCGGCATCATCCGCTCGTCGCGGACCGACTCCGAGGCTTCCGAGCGACTCATCGCCCGCTTCGGGTTCACCGAGGAGCAGACGACGGCAATCCTCGAGATGCGCCTGCGCCGCCTGACCGGACTCGAACGCGACAAGATCCAGGAAGAGCTCGACGGCCTGCGTCGCGCCATCGCCTACTACGAGGACCTGCTTGCCAACCCGGTCAAGATTCTGGGCGTCATCAAGCAGGAGATGCTCGAGATCAAGGAGAAGTACGCCGACAAGCGCCGCACTGAGATTTCGCTCGACGGCACCAAGGAGCTCAACGTCGAGGACCTCATCGCCGACGAGGACATGGTGGTCACCATCACCCACGCCGGCTATGTGAAGCGCCTGCCGGTTGCGACCTACCGCTCGCAGAACCGCGGCGGTAAGGGCATGCAGGGTGTGAACCTCAAGGAAAACGACTTCGTCGACCGCATCTTCGTGGCATCGACGCACGAGTTCGTGCTGTTCTTCTCGTCGAAGGGCAAGGTCTACCGCCTCAAGGTGCACGAGCTGCCGCTCGCAAGTCGCACGGCGCGCGGTACGGCCATCGTGAACCTGCTGCCGCTCGAGGAGGGAGAGACCATCGCAGCCGTCATCGACACGCGCGACTTCCCCGAGGACGACTACCTGATGTTCGCCACGCGCAGCGGCATGGTGAAGAAGACGGCGATGAGCGAGTACGCGCGCAGCCGCCGCGACGGCATCATCGCCATCAACCTGCGCGCCGACGACGCGCTCATCGCCGTGCGCCGCGTGCACCAGGGCGACAAGGTCATCCTGGTCAGCGATGCCGGCAAGGCCATCAAGTGGGACGAGTCGCAGGTCCGCCCGATGGGCCGCAACACGACCGGCGTGAAGGGCATCGCCCTGACCGACGGCGCGCACCTGCTCGGCATGGAAATTACCAACGACAAGGGCGATCTGTTCGTCATCACCGAGAAGGGATACGGTAAGCGCACGCCGATTTCCGACTATCCCGAGCAGAACCGTGGCGGCCAGGGCGTCTATACGATTAGGACGACGGAAGCGAAGGGTTTGCTCGCCGCCGTGCGCGTCGTGGGGCCGCAGCACGAGCTTATGATCGTCTCGACCGAAGGCGTCGTCATCCGCGTCAAGGTGAAGGACATCAGCCAGCTCGGACGCTCGACGCAGGGTGTCAAGATCATGGATGTCGCTAAAGGCGACAAGGTTGCCGCTCTGGCGCGCATGAAGCAGTCGAAGCCCAAGGTCAAGCTGCCCGCCGGCCAGACCGCACTCGATCTCGATGCCGTGACCGAGCACTCCGAGACTGAAGAGATCGACCTGGGTGACGGCGAGGACGGAACCGTCGACGAAGAACTTGATAGCGCCACCGATGGCGCCGGGGAGGTTGCGTCTGACGCCGAGTAAGGTTGCCGTTCTGATGACATGGTAAAAAAAGAGGGGTGCAGTCGGATGGTTGGAACGACTGCACCCCTCAATTGATTGCCGATATAAAAAAGCATCGGGTTCCGGCTTGCTCAGGTTCCGGATTGCTCAGATAAAGACCTGGATAAAGACCTGGAATCCGATGTTGTGTTGCGAATTAGTCGTTCCTGCCGTCCAAGAGCGCGTTGTAGCGCGGACGATCCGCCTTCGGAACTTCGAGCGCGTCCATAGCCTGCTCGCGCGAGAGGCCGAGCGTCCTCATAAGGGAGGAAATCGAGTCGAGCAGCGACGAGGCCTTGCCTTGAGAAAGACCCTTTGCAAGGCCCTTTTCTTCGCCTTCCTGCAGTGCCTCGAGGACCATCTGCATTCCCAAACTTCCCATGCGATGTACCTCCTGTTCTATCCCCGAGTCGGAAATGCCGTAGCCATCCCGTATGATGTGTAGCCGCTCTTCGGTCTCCATGGTCTTCGAAAGCACGGCATCGAGCAGGGGGGATGGAGCTCTCGCTACAGTCCCTATCATACCCGTTTAAGCCAACCACCACGGTGTTGAAGTAGTCGAACGTGCCAAACAGGCGCTCTATGCTTTTTGCTGCGGTGCCGACGGTCTCCTTCCATCCCAGTCTGGTGCAGGTTATGGTTCCACGAAGGGCTTTGGGTGGACTAGTAAGGATCCAAATTGAGTAGACCTTCTTGAGCTTCCCATAGTCGGAGTTGAGGAACTCGATACCTTTCTGCTGGGAAAGGATCCGTGCGCAGTAGAACGCGGACCTTGCCATGAGGGGGTAGGGGAGTCTCCATGAATCCTGTGGCTCGATGTTCACCATGACGGCGGCGGAATCTTCGGTCGACGGCGGTTGGATACGGAACAGCAGGTCGAGTTTCGACGTTCCCGCCCCGATATCGGAAGCGTCGGTGGCAAGGCCTGAGACCAGCTCCTCCATCGAATCGTTGGAATGGGAGTAGGAAGATGCCGTGTCATGCGGCAGGGAAGATAGGCTGCATCGCTCAATCTCGTCAACAGTGAACGGCGCGCATTCGGGCAGGCAGTCTTTGAGAAGACGTGCGAGGACTGCCTTGCGTGAGAATTGCCGTTTGCAGTAGCCGTCGTAGTCGTCGATTTCGTGTCTCATGCGATTGAGAAAACGCATATGCCGGGAGGCAACAGGGGGAGCAGCTCTTCCATCGGGCAGATACGGCGGGATTGGTGTATCGCACATAGGCATCGGCATCTTTCTTTATAAGTGGTTTATCGTAGGATCGATAAGATGACTATAGACTTCATACCCGTTGAGGCCAACGACCGCTGCACGGCTGTAGTCGAACGTTCTCAAAAGCCTGCCAATGGCATGCTCCGCCTCGCCCACGACAGGTTTCCACTGCACCTCAGTGTGCGTGATGGTGCCCCTTAAGGCGCGAGGGAATTTGGATCGCTGTCGAGCAGATGATGATTGGTGGGAATTGTTTCCATAAGCCAGTTACTCCAGTTTATTTTAAAGTGGTAGTTCTAATAAAGTAGATGAAATATAGCGTCATCATCGAGTAAAAACAACTAAATCTACCTGGTATTTTTATGTGTGATAATACAGTACTAATTATGTAATTAAGTACGTTAGATACAGTTAAGTTTGATGTGCGTGTTATAGATAAGTTTTGATTATCTGAAAAACATACCAGTATAAATCTGCTGCGACCATCGGTACTGACCTTGGTAGAAGTTATACACGCGTAATTTCAATGCCTCGCATATAAGAGATGTGCCATGGTTGCTGATGGCTCTATGTTATGTGCGCTGTAAGCCTGCCAACCAGCGTATAAGCTCGTATACGGCATGAATGGTCTTTTTTGTTATCACGACGTGTTTTGAACCTGTAATTCGTGCCACAAACCCTGTTGTTCGTGACAACGTACTGAAATTTTTCTTAAAAGCTACTACTATGGTAAGACCACGATTCTCCCTTGGGGGAACTGTGTCCAAAACGGTATATGAGATCAAGAGATTGGTGTAGATAACGATGGTTGTTTGCTGCGCGTTGAGAGTTTCAAAACCAAGGGAACGACCAAGAATACGACGGCAGTCGGTGCGGTGACCCATGCGAGCCCGCCGTTCGGAAGGTGGAGACAATGAGAGCAAACATACCTCAAACGAACGTTGTTGCTACTGATGCGAGATTGCCCGAACGAAAGGGGCTCAACGTGTTTCACGAAAACGCTGACATACCGACGGTAGACGTGCCGCCGAGAACGAACGGGGAGGGGAACGCTTCCCACAACCAGATGAACCGCGGTGCCGCAGCCATGGGCGTGCGTGCACGCATCAACAGCGCCACACTCGCCATCTTCCTCATGGTCGCCCTGGCCATGACTATGGTGTTCGCCATGCCCAACGCCGTGTGGGCAGACGAGGCCGGCGACGATGCCAACATCGAGCAGACTGAGCAGTCGGCCGAGCAGTCCGGCGAAGGCGAGGAGTCGGTCGAGCAGACCGACGAGGCCGATAATTCGACCACTGAAGAAGATGCGAACGAGATTCTTCTGTCGGATGAGGTCATCATGCCGCTTGCGGCTGGTGACGAAACCGTTGTAGTCGACGGTGATACCACGAATGCTTGGCAGCAGATCATTTCGCCCGATGGGCAGCTGTCTACGCAGAATATTGGTCGTATCTGGACCGACAAGACCGTTCTGAGTGGTGACTATAGTCTGTCCGGTGCGATATCCGGCACCATCGCCAAAGGAGACTCCGACTTCCTGGTTGCCCTCTCCGCACTGGCGTCCACTTCTAACCTGAGGACCACTACGACGACCACCGAACCGCTTGACATCGTGCTCGTGCTCGATGAGTCGGGGTCGATGGCATATGACTTCGGTGGCGGTGAGATTGATACCTATGTTGAGGTCAGCTCTCGAGATGTCGTGATTTCTGCGGGTCACACTGAGACTGATCAATATTGGGAGTGGGATGGTTGGAACAGCGGATATCGTGATTATCAGCATGCTATTCAAGATACATATGGCGGTGAGTACTACGCTCTTATAGATGGCGAGTATGTCCAAATTAATGAGGTTACTGAACGTGTATATGGTGAGCGCAACACGAGTTATGTGCAGCATGTGCGTTGGGAACTCAACGGCCAGACCGTAACGCCGGAAAATACGCAGTTCTACCGCATTGAAACGGAGCATCAGCAATCCACCACAAGGAGAGAGGCTCTCCAACAAGCTCTTTATAACTTTATTGATCAAGCGGAAGCTACCAACGCTACCATTGCCAACGACAGTGACAAAATCCGCATCGCAATCGTTGGTTTTGCCGGCAGTGCGGAGACACATAATGAGTTGACGGTCGTCGAATGAAATGGTGCGGAACAACTCGAAGATACTGTGCGCTGGTTGGGCGCCAGCGGCGCAACCAATGCGGGTGCCGGCATGAGAAATGCACGCCAAATTCTTGAAGAGGCCAATCGTCAAGGCTCGAATGAAATAGTGATTTTCTTTACTGACGGTGTCCCTACGACGAGTAATACTTTTAATCCCGACGTTGCAAACACTGCCGTTTCCAACGCCAGCCAAATCAAGAATAATCAAAGCAACCGCGGTACGGTTTATTCCATTGGTATCTTCGATGATGCCGATCCCGACATACACGAAGCAAATAACTACTCCAGCGAATCAGAGAAGGCCAACACCTTCATGAACGCCGTCTCGAGCAACTACCCTTCGGCTTCCAGCTGGAACCAGCTCGGACAGCGCGTGAACGATGAAGCTGCTTATTACAAGACGGCCACCGACTCGACGCAGCTGAACCAAATCTTCCAAGACATCTTTGACGAGTCTACCGAGAACGTGGGTTCCGGTTCGCCCATCGAAGAGGTCGAGGTCGAAGGGGCGGCAAATACTCCCGGTTATCTGACGTTCACTGATAAGCTCGGCGATTACATGGAAGTGTCGGGCGGCACCATGTCGCTCGTGTTCGCCGATCAGATTTACACGGGCACCAGTTCCGACGGTGGTACTACGTGGTCGTTCCAGGGTGGCACTATCGAGAACCCCAACCCCGTGTATCCCGAGGGTGACGTTAGCGACATCATCGTAACCGTCAGCAAGGGTTCCGACCTCGCAACGGGAGACACCGTCACGGTGAGCATCCCCGCCTCCCTCATCCCCATGCGCAACTATAACGTGGACACTGAGACGGGCACTATGGGCGTCTCCGACGCGTACCCTGTCCGCGTGTTCTACGGTGTGAGCCTGAAGGATGAGGCACGTACAGCGCTTGCAGATCCTTCGAGCGATGCCTACGCTGCCATCGTTGCCGCCATGGGCAACGACAAACAGGGCAATAACGATACCGCCGTCGAGTTCCTCTCCAACTATTGGAGCGGCGATGCCACACTCGGCGATACGACGGCCACTTTTACGCCGAACTCTGCCAACCGCTTCTATTACTTCACCGAGAACACGCCGCTGTATGTCGATGACACGTTTGCCACCCGTGCCACGCGCAGCGACATTCAGAGCGGCCGTACTGTGTACTATGAGGACACCTATTGGGTCGAGGGTGTTAACAGGGAAGTTTCGTACCCTGTTGCCCTGACGTCCGGCAGTGCCGAGCTGGCAAATGTCGACTATAGTTGGTCCGGCGAAGCCTATCTGCCGGTCGGTACCCAGCACACCTCTAAGATTTCTGGTCTTGAGATTTCGAAGGGTCAGGGCAACGCTACCGTTACAGCAGCCGACGCGCTGAATCCCACGTGGGCTACAGGAACTAGCGTTTCGCAGCGTTTGGGTAACAACGGCAAATTGACCGTCGAGCTGCCTGGCATGCTCACGGTGACGAAGACCGCAACGGTTGAGGAGGGCTCCACCGGTCCCGTTGACGGGGAAGGTGCCAGCACCCTTGACGACGTGAGTTTCAACTTCACGCTTGCCCTGACCGGTGCACCGCAGCCTGCCGAGGGCGAGGATCCCGTTACCTTCGTCGGCAAGGTCATGAAGCTTGTCGACGGTAATCTTGTGCAGCAAGGCGACGACATCGTGTTTGCGTCGACGGGAGGCGACTTCTCGCTCAAGAACGGTGAGACGCTGTATGTGTACGGTCTTTCCGCGGGAATGACGTATACGGTGACTGAGTCTGCGGAAATGCCCGCCGGCTTTACGCAGACCGCTCCCGTCGATAACGAACAGCCTACGGCCGCAATGGGAACCATCACCGCCGGAGGAACCGCGGTAGCGGCATTCGAGAACACCTATAAGGCCGAACCTGTCAGCCTGACCGGCACGGGCATTTCCCTGCAGGCGCAGAAAGTGCTTGATGGGCGCGATTGGCGCGACACCGATTCCTTCAAGTTCGATATCGTTGCCGGCAACGGCGCCCCTGCTCCCGCCCAGGACGCTTCGGTAGTTGTTGTCGATACCGACGAGAATCATACGAAGGCGTTTGGAGACATCGAGTTCACGGCTGTCGGTAGCTACACCTACACCGTCACCGAAGATAACGATGTCGAGGAGCCCATCCCCGGTATTGATTACTCTGGTGAGAGCTATACGGTGACCATCAGTGTCGTCGATGATGGCGAGGGTCATCTGACCATTCCTGCCGACGGTGTGACCATCCAGAAGACCGTCGACAAGGATGGCATCAACCTTGTGAATCCCGAAACGGTGAACGGCACCACGATGGTGTTCACCAACAAGTACGACGCGTCGCAGGGCACCACCAACATCAACGGTACGAAGGTTTACGATGATACATCGGGAGCCAACCCGATTCGCGATGGCATGTTCACCTTCCAGCTTGAGGCTTTGGGTGGATATGAGACGAACGGTGGGTCGGCGGGCAATTACACCATTGCGGCGGCGGATGTCCCGATGCCCAATGGCGTGCCTGCTGGAACCACGGTAACCACGACGACCAATGACGGCCACGGCTTCAGCTTCCCGACCATCACCTTTGACGGCGAGGACGTTGACCATACGTTTGAGTATCGCGTGACCGAGGTTGGCGGCACTGAGGCCTACATGACGTACAGCGGCCAGGAATACACGCTGAAGATCGTCGTGACCGACCGTGAGGACAATGGTCAAATGACCGTCGTCGCCACGCCCAACATGACGCCGCAAGAGCTGTCCTTTACCAATACCTACGATCCGACGGACGCAACGCTTAAAGGCGACACCGCCATTCAGGGTGTCAAAGTCCTGACCGGTCGCGATATGCTGCCGGATGAGGTGTACACCTTCACGCTTGTTCCGACCGGAGCCACGCTCGATGCAATTGCTGACAACTACATCACCGGTATCACAGCAGACGGTTTGTCCCAGACCGTGTCCGGTACCGTAAAGGATGCCGAGACTGTCTTTGCGTTCAATCCCGAAGACGGCATCACCTTCAACCGTGCCGGCGAGTATACCTTCACCATGAAGGAGACCGCGGGCAGTCTGGACGGGATGTCTTACGACACTCACGAGTGCACCGTCACAGTCACCGTTGAGCTTGAGAAGGGTGCCGACGGTTCTAACACGGGCAGTCTCGTTGCGTCCGTCGACTACGGCACGACTGGCGAAGGCGACGCTCAGCGTGAAAGTAACGTCTTCATCAACAGCTACACCTCTTCGATGGAATACGGCGCGGCCGGTGGCATCAATGTGACCAAGCAACTGAAGGGTCGCAACCTGCAGGCCAACGAATTCGAGTTCACCATCGACGGCGTTGCGTCCGATACCGTTACTGCCGAAGAGGCCGAGGGCAGGCTTGCCGACGTCGACCGCGAGTTTATGAACCCCAACGGTGCTGGCGACAGTGCCGTGGTTGTGATGAACAAGCTCCAGGGCCTGTCGTTCACGCAGGCGGATGCGGGCAAGACGTTTAACTTCGAGGTCAAGGAGACCAAGGGCAACCTCGCTGCAATCGATTATGCCGACGAAGTTTATACGGTTTCCATCCAGGTTATTGATAACAACGACGGCACCATGCATACGGTGACGAAGGTTTCGAACGGCGACCAGGTTGTGTCCGGCCCCGTCGACTCTGCGAATGTGGGGTCGGAGGGTTATACGCCGGCGACGGTTCCCTTTGTGAATACCTATAACCCTGAACCCGCCGTGGTTCCGAGCGATACCACTGAGGGCATCAAGGTGACCAAGCAGGTCAACGGTGCTTCAACCGATGTTGATTTCGGTTTCACGCTCAAACTGGTCAGCGGCGACGAGACCTGCATTGATGGTCTTGATCAGAATGGCGAGGCAAAGGTCACGGTAAGCGACAACTTCGCTGACGGCGACTCGTATGAGGCGGCGTTTGGTGAGCTGACGTTCTCGAAGGTCGGCGTATACACCTTCCAGGTGACCGAGGATCTTGCCCACGATGGCATTGACGATCCTGCCGGTTGGACCTACGACGATAGCGTTGAAACCATTACGGTCACGGTTCGCAACTGGAACGACCAGCAGCAGTATGACGGTGTGTTGCATGCATACATCAATGGCAACAACCCGTGGTTTACCAACAGCTACAAGGCCGACCCTGCAATTGTTGGCGACGGCGACGGCAACGGCGACCTCCAGGTGACCAAGCAGGTTTCGGGTGCCCCGGCGCTCTCCGAATTCGAGTTCACGCTTGCATTCGTTGCTGATTCTGAGAATGAGAATGCCGGTTCAATCGAGAACGTGAAGGTCGGCTCCGGTTACAATGCTGCTGCCTTCCCGCAGGATGGCATCACGCTGTCGACCGACGAGCTCTTCGACGAAGCAACGAATATGGGTGTCGCCGGAACCGACGTGGTTGATTTCGGCCAGTTGTCCTTCACCGAGGAAGGTGTCTATACCTTCACGGTGACCGAGAACACCACGACCGACGAGGCCGGTTGGACGTACGACAACACCACCCCCAAGACCATCACGGTTACCGTGACGGACGAGGGCAACGACGGTCAGCTCGATGCCGTCGTGACGGGCAACGGTCAGACGTTCAATAACAGCTATATCCCCAACAGTGTTACGGCAACCGGCGATGACCTCGGTCTTAAGGTGACCAAGCAGGTTTCCGGTGCTGCCGCTACGGAAGAGTTCGGCTTTAGTCTGACGCTCACAAGTGGCGACGCTGATGGCGTGAAGGTTGGTTCCGGCGAGTCTGCCACCGATCTTCCCGAGAACAAGACGATTACTGCCACTACGCAGAACATGACCGGCACCGAAGGCTCTCAGACGGTCGGCTTTGGCGATCTGACCTTCACCAAAGCCGGCGATTACGAGTTCACCATCGACGAGACCACGACCACGACGGCCGATGGCTGGACCTATGATGCCAACACAAAGACCGTTACGGTCCATGTGACCGACGAGGGCTTCGACGGTCAGCTTGACATCGCCGTCGAAGGCGGTATCGAGGGCAATAACCCGACCTTCTACAACACCTACTACAACCCGGGCGACGCCAAGGACGTCACGTCCGACAAGGGCGACGGCTCCTTCGCCGGTGTGGGCGACACGCTGACCTACACGATCGACTGGGTGAACAACGCGGTCGACGGGAACGGTGTGCCGCAGCCTGCCGTCATCACCATTACCGACGTTGTGCCGGTCGGTACGGCAATCGACGAGTCTTCCATCAGCGATGGTGGAACGTACGACGCCGCGACTCGCACCATCACCTGGACGCTGGGTACCCCGGAACAGCCCAAGCAGCCTGGCGATAAGGGTACCGTGAGCTTCAAGGTCACGGTGACCGAAGACGCTATCGTTACCGGCGAAATTAGGAACGACGCCGACATTACGATTGGCAAGAACGATCCGCAGTCGACCAATGAGGTCATCACCGACACGGCCAAGAAGGAATCCGCTCCCGCCGAGGGCGATACCGATGGCATTCAGGTCGGCGACGTTCTGACCTACACCATCGACTATATGAACACGGCCGACCAGGACGGCACGGTCACCGTAACCGACACGCTGCCCGCGTCGCTCACCTATGTGGGCGTGCCCGAGGGCGCTGACGAGCCGAAGCGGGATGGTCAGAAGCTCACCTGGACCATTGAAGACGTTCCGGCTGGGAAGGGCGGCACCATCACCTTCACTGCCAAGGTTAATGAGAATGCCGTGACCACCGCCGTCGACAACACGGCTACGATTACGGTCGGTGAGAACGAGTACACCACCAACACCACGACCGATGGCACCATCGTCACCGGCGAGCTCGACATCACGAAGACCGTCGTTGCCGAGCAGGGTGCCTCTATCGATACCGCCAAGGAGTTCACCTTCACGGTGACCTTGACTGGCACCGATGGGCAGGCGCTTACGGGCACCTACAAGTATGCGGTCGACGAGGCCGAGGCGCAGGACCTGTCCTTCGCCAATGGTTCCGCCACCATCACCCTGAAGCATGGGCAGACTGCTAAGATTACCGGCCTGCCGTACGGCGCCGACTATGCGGTGTCCGAGAATGCTGCCGGTGAGGGTTACACCACTGCTTCTAACGGTGAGAAGGGCACCATTTCCGACGCTGTTGCGACGGCTGCCTTCACCAACACCTACAAGCCCGGCACTATCGGATACAACCCGACGGGCGAGTTCGGCGTTGGGGTGACCAAGGTTGTCACCGGCAACGGCATCGGCGATCAGATGAGCCCGGCTGGTTATGCCTTCACTATGGCGGTGAAGAACATCACGACGCCAGATGTTGACCCTGCGTCTGGTTTCACGATGCCCGCGGATGCCACCGGTACCTCTGGTGCCGACGGCAAGGTTTCGTTCAATAGCATTACCTTTGATGCGGTGGGCACCTACCAGGTGACCATTACCGAGATTGCCGGGGACGCTGAGAACGTCACCTACGACGGCCACGCTCTCGTGTTCAACGTCAACGTGACCGACTCCGGCAACGGCAAGCTGTCTGCGGTTGCCGATGCGGATAGCATCCAGGGTTCCACGACCTTCACCAACGTTTACTACGACGAGGAAGAGGCCAAGGACGCCAGCACGAGCCAGGGCGAGACGGTTGTCTCCGACAACGGCCAGATTGCCGGCGTGGGTGACACCCTCACCTACACGATTGACTGGGCTAACACGAACAACGCGCTCGACGAGGCGGGCAACCCTGTTGCCTCCACGGTCACGGTGACCGACGTCCTGCCCGCGGGCACGAGCTACGTCGAGGGCTCCGCTGACAACGGCGGCGTCTACGACAAGGAAACCAATACCGTGACCTGGACATTCGAGAACCAGCCGTTCGGCGCTTCCGGCACGGTCTCATTTAAGGTGACGGTCGACCAGATTGCCGGCGGCACCACGGTGGAGAACCAGGGCCACATCCAGATTGACGACAATCCCGTCATCGACACCAACACCACCGAGACCGAGATCCCCGGGAAGTCCGTCAAGGACACCTCGTCTGAGACCGGACTGCAGGTCGGCGACGTGCTCGATTACACGATTACCTGGGACAACGAGAAGGACGCGCTCCAGGCCGTGACCGTTGTTGACACCCTGCCCGCCGGCCTGACCTACGTTGAGGGTTCCGCAAACCCGGCCGTTGGCTTCGAGGCCAATGGCCAGACACTCACCTGGAACCTGGGCGAGCAGGCCGCTGGCGCGTCCGGCACCATCACCTTCCAGGCTCGCGTGAACGAGAGCGCCACCACCACCGTCGACCCGGTGAAGAACCAGGCGACGGTCACGGTGGGCGACAACTCCTACAAGACCAACACCACCGGCGAGGGCGACAAGCCCGAGGTGGGCGACCTCGTCATCTCGAAGAAGATTGTTCCTGCTGAAGGTACGCTGGTTGACACCGGCAAGTCGTTCGAGTTCACGGTGTATGTGAAAGATGGTGCCGGTAACCCGCTGAACGGCCGGTACACCTCCGATGTGACGTCTGCCAGTGGCAGCCCGGCTCCCGAAATCGTGGTGTTTGATGAGAACGGTAAGGGGACTCCCAATATTACGCTGCACCATGGTGACAGCTTCCGCATCCAGGATCTGCCCGCCGGTGCCACCTACACGGTGACTGAGATAGATGTGCCTGCTGGCTACACGCCGGATGCGGCTGAGAAGACCGGCACGATCACTGTCGGTGCTGTCTCCGCTGACTTCACCAACACCTACACCGTCGAGCACAAGACCTATGATATGCAGGGAGACCTGAACATCACCAAGACCCTCACGGGCCGCGCGATGGATGCCGGCGAGTTCCAGGCCGTCATCACCGGTAATGCCGACGCCATGGTGCGCGCCGGGTTGGCGGAAGAGGGTGCCGAGGGCGAGGTTTCGGCCACGGTGTCCTTCCCGGCTGCCGCCGAGGGCACTGCGGCGACCATCAACCCGCTCGCCGGCGTGACCTTCACCAAGGCCGACGCCGATGCAGGCACGCAGCTCGTGTACACCATTAAAGAGCAGGTTCCTGTTGAGGGCGAGCCTGGTTACAACAAGGCGATGACCTACGACGGCACCGTCTACACGGTGGCGCTGTGGGCGACCGACAACAATGACGGCACGCTGACCGTCCACACATCGATTGCCACGAACGACGGCGAGGCTGTGGAGTGGGCCTACACCGACGAGAGCGGCAATCCGCTCGGCAACCCGACCGTCGGTTTTGCGAACACGTACAACGGTCCGACCGAGCCCGGCACGCTTGAAGGCGAGACGGACCTGCTCGTCTCCAAGACAATCGAGAACCGCGGCTGGTACACGGGCGAGAGCTTCAGCTTTACGCTCGAGGCTGTGAGCGGTCCCGAAGGTGTGACCGTCCCCATGCCCGAGGGCGCGGTCGACGGCAAGGCGACCGTCGTGCTGACGGGCGACATGCCGACCTCCAACTTCGGCGACATCGCGTTCAACGAGGAAGGCACGTACGTCTATAAGATCAGCGAGGTTGCCGGTGACGATTCCTCGATGACCTACGACAAGTCGGTCTACACCGTCACCGTCACGGTCGGCGAGACGCTCGACGGCACGCTGCTGGTGAACTCCACCATGGAGAAGACGACCGACGCCGAGGGTGTCGAGCTTGAGACGCCCGAGCCGATGGCCGACAAGATCGCTGCCTTCACCAACACGTTCGACACCACGACGGTGCGCGGTACCTATGACCTGACGGGTACCAAGCACTTCGACGGCCGTGCGTTCGTCGAGGGCGACAGCTTCACCTTCAACGTGTCTGCCGCCGAGGGCACCCCGATGCCCGACGGTGTCGATGAGAGCGGCAACGTTACCATCAACCCGACCGAAGGCGAAGACGCCACGGTCAACTTCGGCACCATCGGCTTCACGCAGACCGGTGAGTATACGTACACCGTGAGCGAGGTCGAGGGTGACGACCCGGCGGTCAACTACGACACGGCTTCCAAGACCGTGACGCTGATCGTGACCGACGAGGACAACAACGGCACGTTCGAGGTCACGCCGGTCTTCTCGACGGGTGACACGCTCGTGTGGACCAACTCCGTGAAGGCGCCTGAGGCGACCGAACTGCTGACGGCCGTCCAGGCCACCAAGAACCTCTCGGGTGCCCAGCTTGGCGACGGCCAGTTCACTTTCCTGGTTCAGGCGCAGAACGGTGCGCCCATGGGCACCAGCCTGCCCGCCGTCTTCAACGGCGCGGGTAGCGAGCTCAACGAGAACGACGTGTCGAGCAGCACGTTCGATGTGCTGTCCGGCGTGAGCTACGACAAGGAAGGCACCTACACCTACCTCGTCTCCGAGGCCAACGACGGCCAGGTTGGCGTCACCTACGACGAGGCGGTCTATCAGATCACGGTGAACGTGACGGTCGGCGAGGGCAACAAGCTCGTTGCGACCCCGACGATCCAGCGCGGCACCGTCAACAACGAGACCGGCGCCTTCGAGGCTGCCGGCGAGGCCGACGCCATCGTGTTCAACAACGCGTACGCCGCCACGCCCACCTCGGTGACCCCGCAGGTCACCAAGGTGATCAGCGGTGCCGGCCATGCGCTGGTCGAGAGCGAGTTCACCTTCGACATGACGGTGACCGACCCCGAGGGCAACCAGACCACGGCGTCCATGACCAACGCGGGCGATGGCACGGTGCTCTTCGAGAGCGTCGAGTTCGCCTCCGAGGGCACCTACACCATCGCGATCAGCGAGCGCCTGCCCGAGGGCGTCACCGCCGAGAACCCCGTTGCCGACGGCATGACGTACGACACGCACACCGTGACCTACACCTACGACGTGAACCGCGACCTGAGCACCAACACGCTCGTGTGGACGCTCGTGAGCGTCGACGGTGACGAGACGTTCACCAACGGGTACGTCTCGACCACCGACAGCGAGGGCTCGGTCGAGATTACGGGCACGAAGTCCCTCGACGGTCGCGACATGACCGAGGGCGACGTGTTCACCTTCGTGCTGACCAACAAGACCACCGGCGCGGTGGCCGCCACCGCGACCAACGCCGGCAGCGACTTCTCGTTCAAGCTCGGCTACACCAACGCCGACTTCACCGAGAACGCGACCTACAACGACAAGGGCCAGCTGACCGAGACCATCACCTACACGGTGAGCGAGCTCGACGGCGGCGACACCATCGATGGCGTGCTGTACGACGGCAACGCCTATGACGTGACCATCACGCTGACCGACGACGGCAAGGGCCACATCGACGCTCAGGTCGGCTACCCGGAGAACGGTCTGGCCTTCACGAACACCTACGTGGGCAGCGACGTGACCTCGCAGACCATCGCGGTGGGCAAGACCCTCGTCGGCCGCGACATGGCCGCGGGAGAGTTCAGCTTCGAGCTCCACGCCTACGACCCGACGACCGGCACCATGGGCGACAAGGTCGCGAGCACGACCAACGACGCCGCCGCAAACGGCGTGCGCGGCAACGTCACGTTCGGTGCGCTGAGCTACACGGCCGACATGCTCGACGGTGCGGCGAGCAAGACGTTCTACTACGCCGTGACGGAGGTCGAAGGCACCGACGACAACATCACCTACAACCAGAACGGCAACGTGTTCTATGCGGGCGTGACGGTGACCAACGACGGCCAGGGCAACCTGACCTCGACGACGACGTACTACACCGACGCCACGTGCATGACGGCGATCGAAGACGCGAGCCAGGCGCCGTGCTTTGTGAACGCCTACACGCCCGATCCAATCGCGGTCCCGGTCGAGGGCACCAAGACGACGAGCACCGTCGAGGCGGCGCCGCTGCCCGAGAACCTGACGTTCGGCTACGAGATCGTGAACGTCAACGACTCGAACGAGCGCTATGTCGGCACGTCGCCCGCGAACGGTCCGCTCAACGCGAGCGTTACAGTCAAGGGCACCGGCACGTTCACCTATCGCATCACCGAGGTGAACGGCGGCACCACCACGGGCGGCATCACCTATGACGACTCCGTGTACTACCTGGTGCTCGATGTGACGACCGACCCGTCGACCGGCGCCTACATCATCGGCAAGCAGTACTACCTGGGCGACCCGAACAACGGCGGCGTGCCCGTCGACGCGATGAGCTTCAACAACATCTACGGTGACGAGGTTGGCGCCACGCTCGACCTGAGCGCGACCAAGACGCTGAGCGGCGCCACGTTCGAGCAGCTCAGCCCGTTCGGCTTCACGGTCACCGAGACCACGAACGGCATGGACAAGGTCGTCGCCACCGGCACCACCAACGGTGCGAGCGGCACGACGGCCGAGGTCGACCTGAGCACGATCTCCTACTCGTTCCGCGTCGAGCAGCCGGACGAGCCTGTTGTCGACGAGGGCGAGACCACGCCCGACGAGCAGCAGCCCACCGAGGGCGAGACGACCGAGGGCGAGCAGGGCACCGAGGGCACCACGCCCGACCAGCCGGCCGAGGGCACCGAGCCTGGCGCCGACCAGCCCGGCACCGAGACCGGCGGCGCGACCGAGCCCGAGCAGCCTTCTGGCGGCGAGGGTGAGACCACGCAGCCCGACCAGCCCGCCGAGGGCGAGACGACCGAACCCGGCGGTGCCGGCGAGGTTGTCGAGCCTCCCGCCGCGGGCGGCGAGACGGGCGAGGTGGTTGAACCCGTCGAGCCGGTCGTCCCTGAGACCCCGGTCGAGGAGACGCCCGCCGAGCCCGAGGTGACCGAGGAGCCTGCGGCACCCGAGGCCCCGGTCGAGGGCGACGTGGCGGCCGCCTCGATCGCCGACCTGTTCGTCGCGTCCGAGGCCATCGCCGACGACGTCGACGCCGAGGTCTACACCGGCGCGGTCGTCGACGAGACCGCCGCTGCCGCTGCCGACGAGACGGCGCCCGTGATCGACGAGACCGCCCCGGTGGTCTCTGAGACCGCACCTGCCGCTGAGACCGAGACCGCCCCGGCGGCCGCTCTCGAGCCCAGGGTCGTCTCGAGCGACCTCGGTCTGCACACCTATGTGATCAGCGAGAACATCCCGAGCGGTGCGGTGCAGAACGACGATGGCACCTACACCTACGAGGGTGTGACCTACGACAGCCACAGCTACGTGGTGACGGTCGACGTTCAGGCGCCTTACGACGCCGCGACGCAGACGGTGACCATGACCGCGACGATCAAGAGCATCGACTGCTACGATGTGTTCGGCAACGTGATTCCCGAGACGGTCGCCGGCTCCGATGGCTGCGACAACGTGACGTTCGCGAACAGCTACTACGCGAGCACGCCTGCGAAGCTCGGCGGCACCGACATCCAGGCGAGCAAGACCCTGACCGGCCGCGACATGGCCGACAAGGAGTTCAGCTTCACAATCGCCGCTGCGGCCGACAACCCCGACGGCACGACGGCCGGCACCACGGTGGCGGTGGGCACCTCGACGGCCGCCAAGGCCAACGAGGCTTCCGCCATCAGCTTCGGCGAGCTGACGTTCTCCAAGCCGGGCACGTACTACTTCAGCCTGACCGAGGATAACGCCGGCGACACCGTGAACGGCGTGACCTACAGCACCGCCGCGTTCGAGTTCAGCGTGACGGTGACGGACAACTACGACGGCACGCTGTCGGCAACCGTGAACTACCCCGAGGGCGGCATGGCGTTCACCAACGCGTACAAGGTGAACACGAGCACGAGCGTGACGTTCGCGGGCACCAAGACCCTGGTCGGCCGCGACATGGCCGACAAGGAGTTCAGCTTCACGGTGACCGAGCTCATGCCCGACGGCACGGGCGAGCTCGTCGCGGGCGGCCAGAACGCGGCTGCCGGCGACCGCGAGGCCTCGGCCATCACGTTCGCGCCGATCAAGTACACCGAGCCCGGCGAGCACGACTATGTGATTGCCGAGGTCAACGGCGGCACGGAGAAGGACGGCGTGACCTACGACGCGACGGTCTTCAACGCGCACGTGAGCGTGACGGACAACCTCGACGGCACCATGAGCACCGCGGTGACGTACAGCGTTGGTGACGTGCCCTGCGACGTCATCGCGTTCGAGAACGTCTACTCCAACGATGGCGCCACCGCCACGGTGACGCCCGAGGCGAGCAAGACCCTGACCGGTCGCGACATGAAGGACGGCGAGTTCGCCTTCGTCGTGACCGACCAGGCTACGGGCAAGGTCGTCTCGAACGGCCGCAACACGGCCGACGGCACGGTGGCGTTCGATGCCATCACGCTGACGACCGAGGGCGACTACGAGTTCGTGATCTCGGAGGTCAACAACCGTCAGGACGGCGTGACCTACGACGACGCGACCTTCAGGATGCTCGTGAGCGCGACGGACGACGGCAAGGGCGGCCTGTCCGCCGAGGTGAGCTACCCCGACGGCAAGCCTGCGTTCGCGAACTCTTATAAGGAGCCCGAGAAGCCCAAGCCCGCCGAGCCCGAGGTTCCCAAGACCGGCGACGACGGCATGAACCTTGCCGGCGCAGCGGCCCTGGGCCTGGGCGGCCTGGGTGCGGCCCTCGTCGGCGGCGGCGCGCTGCTGAGGAGGCGTGCGAGCAGGTAAGCTGGGACCGCGCCTGGCCTGCACGTTTGCGGGCTTGGCGCGAAACCGGCGCGGAATTGGCACGAACAGGCGGCACGCGGAGCGACAGCGCGTGAGCCGCCTGGGGAAGACAGGGGCCGGTGTCCTTCGGGATGCCGGCCCTCTGGCCGTATGTGGAAGATGCGTGGGTGGGGATTGCGTGATGTGCCCATAAGGTTCTAACAAGCGCATGACAGGTGTGATTCGACTGGGGTTTGTCTGCTGCACCGATGGTCGGGAAATCAGTTTACCGCGTCATAGTTTTGTCATCCCATATAATCATTTAGCTAATAAAATGTAGCTGGAAACCATGCTCGGGCCGTATACAATCGACCACTATCTAAAGCAAGTTCGTAGACTTGGGGCTTGGGGTGGTGGGTATGGGGATACTGGCGGCCGATATTGCGGATGCGGGTGCGCGCTACGATGCGCAGGCAAAGAGCCTCATCGCCTACAAGGATGTCTTTGCCCGCATTCTCAAAGGATGTGTGCCCGAATTCGAGGGCGTCGAGGTCGACCGCATTGTCCGAGAGTGTTTCAAGAAGGAGCCTCGAGTTGGTGCCGTTCCGGTTAATCCAGGGGCGCCATGCGGGGAGCCGGATAAGATGGCGCTTGCCAACAGTGAGGATCTGATACCCGGCGAGGGGCTGACGAGGTTTGACGTGATTGCGGAGGTGTTTGTCCCGTGCGGGGCGGATGCTGGCTGCATCGACGATGACCGTACTGCGGCGAAAATATACGTCAACGTCGAGGCGCAGCAGGGAGGTATTGCAGGGAAACGCCTCATAAACCGTGCGCAGTTCTATGTGGCGCGCGAACTCTCGCGGCAATACAGCGTCGAGTTCTCAAGCCCGCAGTATGAGAACCTGAAGCGTGCCTATTCGATATGGCTGCTGCTCGACCCTCCCGTCGAGCTGAGAGGGCGTGTGGTCAGGGCGACCTTTCGGTGGTTCGAGGATGACGGGCAGACAGAGGCCCCGCGTTGGACGGGAGAGGCGGACCTAATGACGGTCGTGCTGGTTGGCCTGACTGATGGCGGGGGCTATACTGGGATAGCGAGGATGCTCGGCGTGCTGTTTTCGAGACGGCTGGGCACGTTGGAGAAGAAGGATATTCTAACCGGCGAGTTTGGCATCGCTCTGACGGGTTCGGAAGGGGACGGGGTTGGTGCTATGGGAAGCATTGCTGAGTGGCTGGTCGAATCGACCCGCAAGGAAGCCCTGCAGGAAGGCATAGAGCAAGGCATAGAGCAGGGGAAGACCCAGGGCAGGGAAGCGGGCATCGCGGACACGGTGCGCCATTACATGGAAGTCGCGGGCGTTTCCTTGCAGGTGGCGCTGGACACCTTGGGTGTCACCGGTGGCATGCGCGATGCTGTTGAGAGGCGCTTGGGGTCTTCGGGGACGGCTGTACTGTAGGTGCAACCTCGTACGATGGTCTCGGCGACCGTGCTGGGGTCATTGGGACTTTCGGGTTTGATAGGGATCGCGGTAGCCGCCGCATCTGTTGCAAGGAGTCGGCATGACGTCCGACTCCTTTTTTATACGACTACAGGAAAATATCAAATCTATAAAATAATGATATATATTTA
>DBEYOB010000131.1:0-8066 GCA_048173955.1 Coriobacteriales bacterium | reverse complement strand
ACCGGATAGCCTGCCGCGCGCTGCTGGCGACCGCCCTGGCCGCCCGCGGCGCCGCGGGAGCGCCCGCCGGCCTGGCCCTGCTGGCCGTAGGGGCTGTCCTGGCGGTACCCGCCGCGCTGGGAGCCGCCGGCGTAGGGGGAGGCGTCCTGGCCGTAGGGGTCCTGGCCGTAGCCGTAGGCGCCCTGGGCATAGTCGCCTCCCTGGCCGTAGGTGCCGCCCTGGCCGTAGGGGTCCTGGCCGTAGGCGTCACCCTGACCGTAGGCGCCGCCTTGGTCGTAGGCGCCGTATCCGTAGCTTTGGCCCCCCTGGGCGTAGGGGCTGCCGTCGTATGGTGAAGGTCCCTGTCGGCGCGCCATGGCGAGCTCTCCAATCCCCGCGGGACGCCCGCCGCGCTCGGGCCGCGCCCCTTTCAGGTTCGTCTCAACAACGTTCTATTGTGTCAGACGCTCCGACCCGGTCAAGGGATGTCACCTAATCCCAACTTTAGGTGAGGCAAATGCAAGGAAACGCACAATACCTGCATACCGGGCGCGGCCGGGGTGGACATGCGCGACCCGGGGCGGGGCATGCGCGGGCGGAGCGAAGCATGCGCTGCCGGGGCGGAGCGCACGCGGGCGGGGTGGTGCATATCGACCGGGGCGGACCACCGGCTTGCAAAGCCGGGCCGAGACGGTCGTCCGAAGCGGCCGTCCAAGGTGGTCATTCGAGGCCCGAATGCGTGGTTTCCAAAAAGTGCTGGTCAAAAATCCAACGAGTGCGTTCCCCTTGACGCAGATTTCCCGTTCCTTGATCCACTTCGTTACGGGAAACCGCAGGTCGCGGAAATTCCAATCGGCGCAGGACCCTCTGCGAGGGCGTCGAAAGCACGCACTCGCTGGTCAAATGACCAGCACTTTTTCAGAATCACGCATTCAGCGCGCTTTTGACCGCCGGACATCCCGGAACGGGTCGCCCTCGGAAGGAAGCCGCAAGCAGCCGCGCCCGACCCGCCAGGCTCCATCCGTATACGCGATGCCCCGCTGCCGGCGCGCCTGGCAGCGGGGCATCGCCCGAACGGCGGGGCGCATCGCCCCGCGCGCATTCCATCTGTCTTTGCCGCCCGCCTATTTGCCCTTGCTCGCTTTGTCGAACTCCTTCTTGAAGTCCGAGAACATCGAGCCGGCGGCCTTCATGTGGTCGCTCACGGCCTTGCCCGCCGACTTGGTGGTCGAGGCAGACTTGCCGGAAGAGGACTTGGTGGTCGAGGCGGACTTCCCGGAGGACGACTTGGCGGCACTCGCCTTGCTCGACGTCCCAGACTTGGCGGCGCCCGCCTTGCCCGACGCCGCAGGCTTGGCGGTACCCGAAGCGGCCTTCGCGGCCGAGCCCTTGGACGCCGTGCTCGCCTTCGCGCCACCCGACGCCTTCGCCGTGCTCGCCTTCGCGCCACCCGCCTTCGCAGCGGAGCCCGACGACGCCTTGGGGGCAGGCTTCTCGGCGGGCATCTCCTGGCGGAACCCGTCGACGGCGCCGGTGACCGAGCGCTTCGCACGGCCGATCAGCTTGCCCAGGCCGTAGCTGCCCTTGTCGACCGCCTTGCTGGCCGCCTGGCCGGCCTTCTTCGCGCCCTCCTTGGCGCCGGCGCCGATCTTGGCCGTCGCCTCGCCGGCCTTGGCGGCCAGGCCGCCGGTCGGCAGCAGCTGGGCGGCCTCGGGCTGCACGACGAGCACACCGTTCTTGTAGCCCACCATGAGCTCCATGGGGATCTCCACCGAGCCGACGATGGCGCGGGCCGTGCCGCCATCGTCCAGGAACAGCGAGTTGAGCTCGCCGGTGCGCTCGTCGAACGAGATCTCGTCGACGCGCCCCAGCTCGCGGCCGTCGGAGGTCTTGACGTCCATGCCCTCCCAGATGATGCAGGTCTCGTAGTCGACGTCGAGGCGCTTGATGGCGCGGTCGTCCCACGAGTCCATGCCCTTCGCCGGGCAGATGAGGCCGTCCTGAATCTCCATAGCGTCGAGGGCCAGGAAGCGCTCGGGGCGCTTGAACATCCACAGAAGGTCGGGGCGGCGCACGATGAAGCCGACCACCTTGAGGCCGTCGGGCGAGAAGACCGTCTTGTAGATCTTGCCGATCTTGCGGCGGTGGCGGGGCAGGCCGTCTTTGGTGTACTCCTTGCCCGGCTTGTGGGGCCGGCACACCCTGACGCCCTTGACCTCCTTGGTGGTGAGCATGGCGCTTCCTTTCTCCGCGGCCCGCCGCCCTGCAGCGCCGCGCGCTCGGCCGCTTCGTCCCGTTCGCGGTTTCGTCCGTTCATACAGGCAGCCGCCGTCCCTGCGGACCAGGCGGCCGCCTGAAAGTCTACCCTATTGTGCCCGCTCTGCGCGGAATTATGCCCTCGTTCGCCGACGGTCGAGCGCCCAAAAAAGCGCGGCTACGCCGTCGCGCCCGGCGTGCCCTCGGGGCCGGAAGCCGTCTCGCCCGCCGGCTCGGCGGGCGCCTCGGGGGCGGGCACCTCGGAAGCCGGCGTCCGGGATGCGTCGGCGTACCTGAAGCCCCTCGCCGCCCCTTCGGCGGCATGGTCCACCGCCTCGGCGACGCGCGAGGCCCCTTCCGCCATGTTCTCGGACAGCGCCGAGCGAATCTGGTCCATGCGGGCGCGCGCCTGGTCGACCTTCTCACGCAGCTCGTCGGATTTCGCGCCGAAGTCCGCCGTGGCCTCGCTGGCCTTCTCCCTCACCTCGCGCGCGCCGCGCTGATAGGTGTCGACCACGTTGTCCCACGCCTCGTTGGCGCCCTGAGCGACCATGTCGCGCGTCTCGGCGCCGGCACGCGGCGCCACCAGGATGCCGGCTACCAGGCCGGCCGCCGCGCCCACCACGGCGCCGACGACGAATCCGAACAAGCCACGTCCACTGCTCATGGGTCCTCCTCTTGACCGGATGGCGGTTCCCGCTCGATTATACCCGCGGGGCCGCTCCCCACGCGCCGGCCGCAATTCCGCCCAGACTCCCCAGATTTCCGGGCATCCGGGCACATCGACGTCGCCGGGCAGGGCTCGCCCCCCCCCGACGGGCTCGCCCCCGACGGCGCGCGCACGGCCCGCGCCGTCGGGCTATTCTGCCTTCGGGAGGCTCTTGACCAGCTCGCGCAGGCCGGCGACGGTGTGGTCGACGTCGGGTTCGGGGCCCTCGCCGCCCGAATAAGCCCACTCCATGATCCACGCGGCGCTCGACAGGGCGCCGAGGACCAGCACGTCATTGGGGCACGAGAGGGTGATCTCCCACATGCGGTCCTCGTCGGTGTCCGCGGTGTTGCCCGCGCTCACGTCCTCGGCGCCCATGCGCGCCATCAGCTCGACGGTCACGTGCTCGAGCAGGTGCGCGAGCTCGGTGTCGCCCAGCGCGTCGCGGAAGGTGTCGCCCTGGTCGCTCACGCATGCATGGTCGACGATCTGGGGCATGAGCTGGTAGACGCGGTTCGTGCTCTCGAGGTCCTCGGAGGTCTTCACCGGCGCGTCGTTGGCGAGGCGCACGCGGGCCGTCAGGTTCTCGGGGCCCACCGTGACCTTCTGGATGTCGAAAAGGCTCATCGCCAAACCTTTCTCAAACGAACAGGGCCCCGGTCGCCCGGGAGCCCTGCGCCGGCACACGGCTTTGTGCGGCGACATGCTGATGCCGCCTATGGTAGCGCAAACCCGACCCGTTGCGGGCACTCCTCGGAATCGCCGCGGCGGAGCGCGCCGGAGGCGCGCGGCCGGGGCGGCGGCGGGACCGCGCTAGAGGATTCGGTAGCTCACGGTGCGGACGCCCCAGGAGTCCGCGCTGTCGAACCCGAACGCGTAGAACACGCCCGGCGCGAGGTCGAGGTCGCGGCCGCCGATGTAGGGGCCGCGGTCGGTGACCTGGGCGACGACGGTCATGCCGTTGTAGGAGATCTCGACGTAGCTGCCCAGGGCGATCCAGGGGGACGCCACCGTGGGGGTCGACCAGTCGAGCGGGATGCCCGACGCCGTGACGGTGCCCCCGTTGCAGTTGGGGTCGTACGCCGAGGCGACGGCGGTGTACCACTCGACGGCGGGCTCCTCGTAGACGGGCTCGTCGGCGGGAGGCTCCTCGGCCGGCGGCTGTTCCTCCACGGGGGCCGACTCCACCGGGGGCTGCTCGACGGGAGGCTGCTCCTCGACGACCGGAGGCTGCTCCTCGACGACGGGCTCCTCGACGGGGGCCGTCTCGACCGGGGGCTGCTCCTCGACGACCGGCTCGGTGTAGCTCGGCTCCGTCACCGTGGTCCCCGCATCGGCGGGCGGCTGCTCCTCGACGACGGGAGCCTCCGCGACAGGCGCCGTCTCCTCGACCACCGCGGCCGGCGTCTCGACGACGGGCTGCTCGGCCTGCACCGCACCGGACGCGGAGAGCGTGCGCGGGGCGGCGACGGACTGCAGCGTCTGCCCGGCCGTCTCGACATGGGCGACGCCGAGCTTCTCGCCGACGAACTCCGCGGAGACGGTGTCGCACTTGTGCGACCCCACGCCCAGCGGGAGCTCGGCGGCCCGTGCCAGGGAAAGCGTCGCTGCGGCGGACACGGCGAGCACCACCAGCGACGTGCACACGGCCATGCCGAGCATGCCGCGCGCCGTGCAAACGAACGAACGTGCCATAGGGCTGTTCCCACTCCTCACGCGCAACGCGACACGGCGGCAGCCCTGCGGGCCGACCGCATCGAGAATGAGGGGTGTGTGGTGGGGTGGGTGTTCAATCTCGACTACCCGCCTGACGGAGCGCGGGACGATGCCGGTTGTCTAGGTTCGAGCCGCGACCCCGCAGGGCCCGGCTTGGCCGGGACTATGGGTGTCGAAGGCGTTTCTCCTCAACGCGCCGCGCCGGCCGCACGGCTCGCCTTCGGACCCCGTGATCGCCGAAATTATACCGAAAGGCCTGGTAGGCACAAATTCGGCGCGTTCTTAAACCATCCGTGGACCCCGTGCCGTGCGGCGTCTACCCGCTGAGGAGAACACCTGTTCGCAGGTATCTCCGTTTGTAGAACCGACTATCAAATTCGGCAAGCGTCCCCGACGCGGCGTGTTCGTCGGCGCACCTTCGGCCGCACACGGTACATTCTCTCAAGCCTAACTTTAGGGTTCTCACCAGGCTTTTTATAAAAGACCAGCTCAAGCGTCCGCAATCTATTTCAAAATGCGTTGACATAGAGTAAATATTGACAATGAGTCAACATTTTTCTCCCCCGAAAGCGCGGCGGCGGAACCCTCGCCACATGCCGCTCCAGCGCTGTAAAGTGCCCGTTCACCACACCTTCGCCACAATTCAGCCTGTTTTGACGTACTGTAAGCACTCTGAAACCCGCCCCGGAGGCCCCGAAAACGCGAAACCCGGGCGCGCGGTTGCCTCGCGCACCCGGGTTTCGCCCGCAGCGTATGTCTCGGCCGGCCCGTCGCGCAGCCGCGCACTGCCTAGTCGCGCTCTTTGTCGCGCTCCCCACGCTCTAGTCGCGCTCCTAGTCGCGCTCCCCGCGCTCCGGAGCGCCCCCGGTTTCCCCGTCCGGGGAGCCGGAGCCTTCCGGATCCTGCTCGGGGGCCGGCTCGGGGGCCGTCACGCGGACGCTCTCGATGCGCCGCCCGTCGGTCACCGTGACTTTGAACGTCCAGCCGTCGCGCTCGAGCTCGTCGCCCACCTGCGGGAGCTTGTCGAGCTCGTCGATCATCCATCCGGCCACGGTCTCGTACTCGTCGGAGTCCTCGATGGGCCAGCCGCGCTCGATGGCGTCGTCCACCGAATAGGTGCCCTCGACATCCCACTCGCGCTCGTTCACGCAGGTGAGCTCCTCGTCGTCGGGGTCGTACTCGTCGGCGATGTCGCCCACGATCTCCTCGACGATGTCCTCGAGCGTCACCACGCCAGCCGTGCCGCCGTACTCGTCGACCACGATGGCCATCTGGATGCGCTTGGCCTTCATCTCCTCGAGCAGCGGCAGCAGGTCCTTGGTGTCGGGCACGAACATGCTCTTGCGCACGAACTGCGCGACCGGCGTCTCGCCCTTGCTGTGGACCGCCGGGCCGATGAGGTCCTTGATGTTGACGATGCCGACGACCTCGTCCATGTCCTCGTGGAACACGGGGAGGCGCGAGAAGCCGGTCTGCTGCATGGTCGCAAGCGTGTCGAGGACGCTCGTGGTGTCCTCGACGCCCGTCACGTCGACGCGGGGGACCATCACCTCGCGCACCACCGTGTCGCCGAGGTCGAACACGTCGTGGATCATGCGCTTCTCGTCGTCGGAGAGGTCCTCCTGCTCGGCGACCATGTACTTGATCTCCTCCTCGGAGACCTGGTCCTCGTCGGCGCTCTTGATGCGGAAGATCTTCGAGATGAGGTTGGCCGACGCCGAGGTCAGCCACACGAGCGGCTTGGCGATCTTCTTGAAGAACACGAGCGGGCCCGCCACCGACTTGGCGATGCCCTCGGGGTTGGCCAGCGCGATGCGCTTGGGCACGAGCTCGCCGATGACGATGCTGACGTAGGAAACGATCAGCGTGATGATGATGGGGGCGACCGCCGGGGCGATCGCGGTGAGCCACCCGAAGCCGAACGACGACATCCACGCGGCGAACGGGTCGGACAGGGTGGTCGAGGCGACCGCGGACGAGAAGAAGCCCACCAGGGTGATGGCGACCTGGATGGTCGCCAGGAAGGAACCCGAGTCGCTCGCGAGGTCCGAAGCCGTCTTCGCCCGCCTGTCGCCCTCCTCGGCATCGTGGTCGAGCAGGGGCTTACTGGCGTTTACCAGGGCCATCTCGGACATCGAGAAGTAGCCGTTGACGAGGATCAGGACGAACGCGAGCACGATACTGACACCAACGCCCATAAAAGACGCAGACCTCCATTCGGTCGGGGTTTGGATGCGGGCGCTCCCCGCAGGGGCGCCCGCGCGCGGCCGGCATCCGGTCGGACCGCGCCCGCGCCGCAGCCGTCGGGCAGGCGGATGCGGCGCGTCTGGCATGCGAACCGCCCTGGCGCGCATCCGAACGGCCGCGCCCGGGCCTCCCGCTGTTCAAGCGGTCAGTAGACGAACAGCAACACCGCCAATACGTGGCACACGCTGCCGCCCAGCACGAACAGGTGCCACACCATATGGGCGAAGGGCACCTTCTTGAGCAGGTAGAACACCACGCCCACGGTGTAGGAGAGGCCGCCTGCGATCAGCAGCCACAGGCCGCCGGCGGGCAGCAGGGAGACGAGCGCGGGGAGGCGGAACGCGATGAGCCACCCCATGGCCAGATACACCAGGGCGCTCACCCATTTGGGCTGCCGCTCGCGCGCGACGACCTCGATCGCGATGCCGGCGAGCGCGATGGCCCACACCGCCACGCAGATCCACACGCCACCCTCGCCCGCCAGGGTCACGAGCGTGAACGGCGCATAGGTGCCCGCGATGAGCAGGTAGATGGCCGAGTGGTCGAACACGCGCAGGACCGCCTTGGCGCGCGGCGGCTGGACGGCGTGGTAGAGCGTCGAGAAGAGGTATTCGAGCAGCAGCGTGACGCCGAGCATGATCGCCGAGCACAGCTTGAGCCCGCCGCCGCCCATGACGGCGAACACGACGAGCAGGGTGAGGGCCGCGACGGCGAGGGCGGCCCCCACGCCGTGCGACGTGGCGTTGCCGACCTCCTCGCCGACCGAGTACTGGCGCCCGCGCCGCTTGAGGCGGTCGAAGCGATCGAGGGCGCCGTAGCGGCGGCGCGGTTTGGCGGGCTTGGAAGCCTGAGACTGGGCCTGCCGGGCCTGAGACTGAGGTTGGGACTGGAGTTGGGGCTGAGGCCGGGCCTGAGCCGGGGCGGCCTGGGGCGCCGGTGCGGCCGGGACAGCGCGGCCGCCGTCAAGCCCGTCCGGATACGGTGCGGAGGGCTCGAAAGCGGTCTGTTCCTGGGGAGGGTCGCCCTCCGATGCGCTGTTCATGTGCGGCTGCTCCTTGTAAGCTGCAAGTTCCATGCACTATACCCGAACAGCCGCCCGCTCCGTGCCCAAAGAGCACGGTTTACCGCGAGAACCAGGGAACCCACAGAGATGGGCTCG
>DBEYOB010000130.1:0-41825 GCA_048173955.1 Coriobacteriales bacterium | reverse complement strand
GACGGCAGCCCGGGTGCGGCCGAGCCGGCCCGCCGGCCCTCAGGGGCGCCGGCGGGCCGGCCGGAGGCGCGCAGGTTTGGACGATATGCGGGCCGGGCGGCGCTCGGGTTAAGTGGGGTGCAGACCGGGCGGGGCGTTGCCTGAAAAAATGCGCGTTGCGAACGATTTGGAGCCGCAAAACTAGGCTGCCAACATCGAAAAGGTACGACAATCGACAATCGTTTTAACGATCTAGAAAGTCAATTTTCTGTCCAACCGTTCCCGACCCTTTCCTCACCGTTTGATTTCGTTCGCAACGGCTGTTTCTTCAGACAACGCCGTCCCCTCCGTGCAGGCGCCGCGGCCGACCCCGTCCTCCCCGGGGTTGACGCCCGCATCCCGCACGGCAGCAATCCCGGGATTGGCGCCGCGGCCGCTCCCATCCCGCACGGCGGCGTCCCCGCCCAGCGCAGCGGGCCCTTCCCCGCCCTGCGCGTCAACGGCGTCGGGGGCATAGAGGCGCTTGCGCCATGCGCCGAACCGCCAGTACACGATGTAAGCCAGACCGGTGACGACCCAGCTTATAGGATAGGTGGCGGCCACCCAGTCGATGTTCCAGTGGTGGGGCACCACGACGAGGATCCACACGACGCGCAGCACGCACGTGCCCAGCAGCGTGATGATCATGGGGCGCAGCGTCTCGCCCGTGCCGCGTATCGAGCCGGAGAGGACCTCGACCACCACGAAGGTGGTGTACCAGGGGGCGAGGAACTTGAACACCTCGCCGCACACCGCCAGGGCCGCCGCGTCGCCGGTGAACAGGGAGGCGACCGTCGAACCCCAGAAGTACATGACGAAGCACAGCGGCACGAGCATCGCCGCACTGAGCACGATGCATACGAGCACGCTCTTGCGCGCGCGGCGGTTGAGCCCCGCGCCGTAGCACTGGGCGACGAAGGTCGTGGAGGCGACGCCGAACGCGTCGAGCACGAGCCACAGGAGCAGGTCGACCTTGCCGGTCAGCGCCCATCCGGTCACGTAGGTGCTGCCCAGACCGTTCACGCCCCACTGCACGGTGGCGTTGCTCACCGGGTAGAGCGCCGAGCCGATGCCCGTGGGCAGGCCGAGGCCGACCATGCGGCGCAGCAGGCGGAAGTCGGGCTTGAGGCCGCGCCCCCGCAGCACGAGCCTGCAGGGCCCGTCGTAGCGGGCGAGCGCGCGCACCGCCAGCACGCTCGAGGTGGTCTCGGCCAGCACCGTGGCCGCCGCCGCGCCCGCCACGCCCCAGCCGAACACGAAGACGAACAGCAGGTCGAGCACGATGTTCACCAGGGTGCTCACGGCGATGAAGTAGAACGGGCGGCGCGAGTCGCCCACGGCGCGCATGATGGCGGCGCTCATGTTGTACGCCATGAGCGGAACCATGCCGCAGAAGTACACCATGATGAAGGTGTAGGCGTAGTCCCAGTTCTCCTCCGGCGTGTTGAGCAGGTGGAGCAGGGGCCACGACAGGGACAGGCCGAGCACGGTGATGGCGAGCCCGCAGCCTATCGAGAACACGAACGCGGCGTGGACCGCCGTGCCGACCTCGCGGTCCTTGTGGGCGCCCCACAGCTGGGCGACCACGATGGAGGCGCCCGTCGAGAGGCCGACGAAGAAGTTCACCAGCAGGCGCACGATCGAATTCGTGGAGTCGATGGCGCCCAGGGCCACCGACCCCACGAAGTTGCCGACCACGAACGCGTCGATGACCGTGTAGAGCTGCTGGAACAGGGAGGCCGCCATGAGCGGCAGGACGTAGAGCAGGACGCGCTTCCAGATGTTGCCCTGCGTGATGTCGGCATTGCTCGCGACCCTGCGCCTCTCGACCGCCTCCGCCATGCTCCCTCTCCTTGCCTTCGCCCGCCGCTCCCCCGTCGCGGCAACCCCTCGGCGGGACGGCCCCGCCGAGCATCCTCCCCTGCCCTACCCGACGAGACCCTCCTCGCGCAGCACGGACGCGATGCGCGCCATCGCCTCGCGGCAGTCCTCGGTGCGGCCGAACGCCGTCAGGCGCACGTAGCCCTCTCCCGCCGGGCCGAAGCCGACGCCGGGGGTCGAGACGACCTGGGCCTTCTCGAGCAGCATGTCGAAGAAGTCCCACGAGCGCATCCCGCCCGGGCATTCCATCCAGATGTAGGGCGAGTTCTTCCCGCCCATGTAGCGCACGCCGAGCTCGTCGAGGGCGTCGGCGATGATGCGCGCGTTCGAAAGGTAGGTGTCGACCTGGGCGGCACACTCACGCCTGCCCGGCTCGAGCAGGGCCGCCTCGGCGGCGCGCTGCACGATGTAGGGGACGCCGTTGAACTTTGTGTTCTGGCGGCGGCGCCACAGCGCGTTCAGGTCGCCGTCGGCGACCGAGAGCGTCTTGGGGACGACTGTGAAGCCGCAGCGCACACCCGTGAAGCCCGCGCGCTTGGAGAACGAGGAGATCTCGACCGCGCAGCGCTCCGCCCCGTCGATCTCGTAGATGGTGTGGGGGACGCCCTCGCTGCGGATGAACGCCTCGTACGCGGAGTCGAAGATGATGAGGGCGTCGTGGGCCAGCGCGTAGTCGACCCAGGCGGCAAGCCCCTCTGAGGTGTAGACCGCGCCGGTCGGGTTGTTGGGGGAGCAGATGTACACGAGGTCGGCGTCGACCGAGGGGTCGGGAAGCGGCAGGAAACCGTCCTCCGCCGAGCCGTGGACGTAGACGACCTCGTTGTCGGCCATGACGTTGGTGTCGACGTAGGCGGGGTACACCGGGTCGGGGATGAGGACCGTGGCGCCCGGGGCGACCACGTCGAGGAAGTTGCCCAGGTCGCTCTTCGCGCCGTCGGAGACGAAGACCTCGTCGACCCCGATGGTCGCGCCCAGGCGCGCGTAGTGGTCCGCAACCGCCTTGCGGAGGAACTCGTAGCCCTCGGCGTCGTCGCAGTAGCCGCGGAAGGTCTCCGCCCGCCCCATCTCGGCGACGGCGTCCTGGAGGGCCTTGACGACCGCGGGGGCGAGGGGCTGGGTCACGTCGCCGATCGACAGGCGGATGACGCGCGCGTCGGGATGCGCCGCGCGGTAGGCGTTCGTCTTGCGGGCGACCGTCGAGAACAGGTAGCTCTGCTCGAGGCGCGCAAAGGTTTCGTTCACGTGCATGGGGCGCTCCGTTTCGTCGTCGAACCGTCCGGCGGGACGCGCTGCCGCCCTGTCGGCGGGCAACGTGCGGACGCATCTCCAATTGTGTGTCCGATCCGGCCCGACGGGCGCCTGCCGCTGCGATGTTGACGCGATGTCCACGAAACGCACGCAAGCCGTGCGCCCCGAACCTACCAGGGCCGCAGCGCGCCCCCGTCGTAGCGGACGTCCCAGAAAGTCAGGCCGCAGGCGGGGGCGCAGGGGCCGGCGGCGCGCCGGTCGCGCGCGGCGAGCGCGTCGGCGACCCACGCCGGGTCCCTGCGGCCGAGGCCGACCTCGACGAGGGTCCCGACGATCGTGCGCACCATGGAGTGCAGAAACGCGTTCCCCACGACGTCCAGCACGAGCATGCGCTCCCCCATGGCCTCCTCCTCCTCGAACCCCACCGACTCGACGAAGCGGCAGGTCGGCTTCCCCTGCGCGCTCGCCGTCTTGCAGAAGCTCTTGAAGTCGTGCTCGCCCACCAGGCAGCGCGCCGCCTCGTCCATGGCAGCCACGTCGAGGTCGGAGGCGGAGCGGCAGCGCAGCCACCAGCTCCACCGCGCGTTGAACAGCGCCCCCACGGGACCGGCCACGATGCGGTAGCGGTAGCGCCGCGCGCGGGCGTCGAAGCGGGCGGAGAAGCCCGCGTCCGCGCGGTAGACCGCCCCGACCCTCACGTCGTCCGGCAGCACCGCCCCCAACGAGCGCAGCAGCCGCTCGCCCGACAGGGACGCCGACTCCTCGGGCGTCATGGGGACGCTCACGTGCTGGGCGCGGGCGTGGACGCCCGCGTCGGTGCGCCCGGCGCACGTGAGGTCGACCTTGCGGCGCAGCAGCGTCCCGAGCGCCCGCGCAAGCTCGCCCGCCACCGTGCGGACGTGCGCCTGGCGCTCCTGCGCGGCGAACCCCGAAAACTCCGTCCCGTCGTAGGCGACCCTGAGCACGAGCACATCCCCGGCGGCGCCGGTGCCGGGCGCCCCGTTCGCCTCGGGTGCAACCGCGTTGTCCATGAAGCCTCCCCTTCCCGCACGAACCAGATCCGCAATACCTTACCCCGCAACGGCGCATACGGCCGCCAGCACGCATCCTACCGCACCCACGGCCGCATCCGCCGGACGCAAGCGCGGCGGCGCCAGGCGGGTGCGTCCCGTGCCGCGGTAGCAGCGCGACGCCATGGCCGCGGAAAGCGCGTCGCCCCGCCGGAACATGCCGACAAGGACCGGAACCGCGACCGGGACCCACGACGTCACGCGCCGAACCGGCCCCCCGACGCCCACCCGGGCGCCCCGCGCCCGCTGGGCGAGCAGGACGCGCTCGAGCTGCCCCGCGCACAGGGGCACAAACCGCAGCGCGACCTCGAGCGTCATGGCCACGTCGTCGACGGGCACGCGCAGGCGCCCGAGCGGCCCGAGGAACCACCGGAGCGCGCCGGAGAGCCGGGCGGCCGGCGTGGCGGCCGTCAGGGGCACCGCGAGCACCGCCATGACCGCGATGCGCACCGCGGCCTTGAGGGACGCGTCGAGCCCCTCGGGCGACACGCCCACGGCCCCCGCGAGGTGCCAGGCACCCGACCCGTCGAAGCGCAGCGCCCCGGCGACCACGATGGCGGCGAGCACGACCGCAAGGGGCGCCAGACCCCGCACCGCCCGGCGCGCCTCCGCGCCGCACGCCCCGACGGCCGCGAGCGCCGCGACCCCGATGCCGCACAGAACCGGCCAGGACCCCACCTGGAACAGGGCGACCGTCCAGGCGAGCAGCAGGACGAGCTTCACGCGGGCGTCAAGGCGGCGCAGCGCCGCCTCCCATGCGGTTTCGCCCGGCACCCTCGCCCGCGCATCGGACTTCCCGCGGGACGCACCCTCGCCGGGTGCATCCGAACCGGCCGTTCCCGGCCCCCGCCCCGCCGCCTCCTCCCGCACCGTCCCCGCCTCCATGGCGACGACGCGGTCGGCGATCGGAGCAAGGCGCTCGACGTCGTGCGAGACGACGAGCACGCCCACGCCCTCGCCCGACAGCCCGTCGAGCAGCCCGGCGAACGAGCGGACGCCCTCGGCGTCCAGCCCGACCGTCGGCTCGTCGAACACGACGTAGGGCCGCTCCAGCGCGAGGACCCCCGCGAGCGCCGCGCGCCGCATCTGCCCGCCCGACAGCGCAAACGGGCTGCGCGGCCCGAAGCGCGCCGGGTCGAGCCCGACGCGGACGAGCGCGCGTTCCGCGCGCCGACGCGCCTCCTCCCTCCCGCATCCGCGGCAGAGCGGCCCGAACTCCGCATCCTCGAGCACGGTAGGCGCGAACAGCTGGTCCTCGACGCGCTGGAACGCGTATCCCACCGAACCGGGGACGCAGGACGCTCCGTCCGCCGTCACCGAGCCCGAAAGCGGCTCGTACAGGCCGGCCGCCAGGCGCGCGAGCGTCGTCTTGCCCGACCCGGTCGGCCCGCACAGCAGAACGACCTCGCCGGGCGCCACGTCGAGGTCGGCGCCGAGCACGGCAGGGCTTTCGGCATCTGCCGGGTCGGCCCTCCCGACGCGGCGGGGGCGCCGCGGGGACGCACCGTAGGAGAAGGACGCCCCCTGCACGCGCAGGCCCTCCCGCGGGGGCGTCGCGCCGCCGGGCGAGCCGGGACGCGTGCGGCACGCCGGCCGGCGCCCGCCGGGGACGCCCCCCTCGCGGGGGCGGATGCCCGCCAGGGCGCGGCGCGCCTCCTCGAGGCCCATCGCCCCCCGTCCGACCAGGCGGCGGACGTCGAGGAGCCGCTCGGTGAGAAGGCATGCCGACCGGTCGCACGCCGCCTCGTCGAGCAGAAGCTCGACGGGGGACCCCTCCCAGACGACGCACCCGGCGTCGAGGACCACCGCACGGTCGTAACCTGCGACATCGGCAAGCTCGTGGGTGACGTGGACGACGCCGCATCCCGCGGCGGCCAGTGCGTCGAGGGCGTCGAGGACCCCGCCGCGGGACCGCGCGTCGAGCATGGAGCAAGGCTCGTCGCACAGCAGGTAGCGCGGCCGCATCGCAACGGCGCCCGCCAGCGCGGCGCGCTGCCGCTCGCCTCCCGACAGCTCCGCGACGTTGCGGTCTCCCAGCCCCGCAAGCCCGCAGGAGCGGAGCGCCTCGGCGACGCGGGCCCCGACCTCGTCGGCCGGAAGGCCGAGGTTGCACGGCCCGAACGCCACCTCGTCGAACAGGGTCGACGCCACCAGCTGGTCATCGGGGTCCTGACCGACATAGCCAACCGCGCGGCGCAGGGCGCGCTCCCCCTCCCTGCCGTCGACGCGCGCCCCGTCCAGCTCGACCGAGCCGCCCGTCGGTCGCAGGCGCCCGCACGCGCACCCGACCAGGGTCGACTTGCCCGACCCGTTTCTGCCGAGCACCGCGACGCGTTCTCCGCGCTCGACATGGAAGGTCGCACCGTCCAGGGCGGGGGACGCTGCGCCGTCGCATGCGCCCGCGTCAACCGCATGCGCGTAGACGACCCGCTCCAGGCTCAGCATGGGCGCACAACCTCCTCCCTTAGCAGAGAAGGGGCCCCGAGGGACCCCTTCTCACATCTGGTGCGTATCACGGCCAGGCGGCCTCGATGCGGGCGTGCGCGCCTCCGCGCAGCACCTGCCCCGCAGCGAATGGCGCTACTCGGCCTTCTCCTCCGCGGCGGGAGCCTCGGACTCGGCAGCGGCGGTCTCCTCGACAGCCGGCGCCTCCTCGACGACCTTGGTCTCCGCAACGGGAGCAGCCTTGGCCTTCTTGGCCTTGGGGGTGCAGGGCTCGGTCACGAGCTCCATGAGAACCATGGGGGCGTTGTCGCCCTTGCGGGGACCGAGCTTGTAGATGCGGGTGAAACCGCAGCAGCGGTCGGCCCACATGCCCTGCTCGACCTTCTCGAACACCTCGCGCACAACTTCCTTGTTGTTGAGCTTGGCGATGGCGAGACGGCGCGAGTGCAGGTCGCCGCGCTTGGCCCAGGTGATCACGCGGTCGACGTCGCCGCGGATGGCCTTGGCGCGCGTCTGGGTGGTCTTGATGCGGTCGTTCAGGAACAGCGCGCACACCAGGTTGCGCTTCATGGCTTTGGTGTGGGAAGAATCGGAACCGATCTTCAAGCCGTGCTTCTTGTTGTGCCTCATGCTAGTTGTCTCCCGGTCTTACTGCTTCAGGCTCATGCCCATCGAGGCAAGCTTGTCCTTGACCTCTTCGATGGACTTGACGCCGAAGTTGCGGATATTGATCAGGTCGTTCTCGCTAAAGTCGAGCAGCTGGCGCACCGAGTGGATGCCGGCACGCTTCAAGCAGTTGAAGGAGCGCACCGAGAGGTCGAGGTCGTCGATCCTCTTGTCGAGCTCCACATTGTCGCCCGTCTCTTCCTGCGCGAAAATCGAGGTCTCCTCAGGGACATCGCTGACAGCGGTGAGCGACAGGAACGCGTTCACGTGCTGGTTGACGATGTTGGCAGCCTGAACCAGAGCTTCGGAAGGCGTGATGGCACCGTTGGTCTCAATCTCGAGAACCAGGCTGTCGTAGTCGGTGCGCTGACCGACGCGGCAGGGCTCCACAAGCTTGGTGCAACGACGAACCGGCGAGAAGAGCGAGTCGACGTGAATGATGCCGATGGAGTCGTCCGAGCGCGCGTTCATCTCGCCGGGGACATAGCCGCGGCCGCAGCCGATGCGCATCGACATCGTGAGGTGCACGCCGTCCTCGAGCGTCGCGATGACGTGCTCGGGGTTCACGAGGTCGAACTCGGCGGGGACGAAGAAGTCCTCGCCCGTCACCACGGCGGGGCCGTCGATGTCGACGGTCGCGGTCGCCTCGTCGCCGAGGCCGTTCGCCTTGAACACGAGTCCCTTGACGTTCAGGACGATGTCGGTCACATCCTCGCGCACGCCGTTCAGCGCCTGGAACTCGTGCTGGACGCCCTCGATGTGGATCGCCTCGACGGCAGCGCCGTCGAGCGAGGACAGCAGCACGCGGCGCAGCGAGTTGCCCAGCGTGTCGCCGAAACCGCGCTCGAGAGGCTCCACCGTGAAGCGCGCGAAGGAATCGTTCACGTTCTCAACGGTCACCTGGGGCCTGATGAACTCTGACATGTACTACCTCCAGACTCCTGAGCGCCGATTACTTCGAGTAGAGCTCGACGATGAGCTGCTCCTGGATGTCCATGTCGATCTGGTCGCGCGTGGGGACGTTGAGCACCGAGCCCTTGAGCTTCTCGATGTCGAGCTCAAGCCAGCTCGGGACGGTGCGGTTCTCGGAGGAGACAAGGGCGCTCTTGATGACGAGCATGTCCTTGGCCTTCGGGGCAACGGACACCACGTCGCCCGCCTTCACGCGGTACGAGGGGATGTCGACGCGGCGGCCGTTGACGCAGATGTGGCCGTGGCCGACGGTCTGACGGGCCTCGCGGCGGGTGTGGGCGAAGCCGAGGCGGAACACGACGTTGTCGAGACGGGTCTCGAGCAGCGACATGAGGTTCTCGCCCGTGACGCCCGGCTGACGGCGGGCCTTGACGAAGTAGTCGTGGAACTGCTTCTCGAGGACGCCGTAGATGAACTTGGCCTTCTGCTTCTCGCGGAGCTGCGTGCCGTACTCGCTCTCCTGGCGACGGCGGCGCTTCTGAGGCTGACGCTTGGACTGCTTGCTGATGCCCATCACGATGGGATCGATGCCCAGGGACCTGCACCTCTTAAGTACGGGGGTCCTATCCACTGCCATGTTGGTTATCCTTCCTTACTTACACGCGACGACGCTTGCGCGGACGGCAACCGTTGTGCGGAGTGGGGGTCTTGTCCTGGATGCTCGTCACCTCGAGGCCGGCGGCCTGGAGCGAGCGGATGGCGGTCTCGCGGCCCGAGCCGGGGCCCTTGACGAAGACGGCCACCTTGCGCATGCCGTGCTCCTGGGCGACCTTGGCGCAGGCCTCGGCGGCCATCTGCGCGGCGAAGGGGGTCGACTTGCGCGAACCCTTGAAGCCCACGGTGCCGGCGGACTGCCAGGCGATCACGTTGCCCTGGGGGTCGGTGATCGAGATGATGGTGTTGTTGAACGAGCTCTTGATGTGGGCCTGGCCCACGGCGATGTTCTTGCGATCGGCACGCTTGATGCGCGTGCGGACGGCCTTCTTGTTCGTTGCCATGTTACGTTAGCCCCTCTTCTTCCCACCGATTTGACGACGCGGGCCCTTGCGGGTACGAGCGTTGGTGTGGGTGCGCTGACCGCGGACCGGCAGGCCCTTGCGGTGGCGCAGGCCACGGTAGCAGCCGATCTCCATCAGACGCTTGATGTTCTGGCTCTGCTCGCGACGCAGGTCGCCCTCGACCATGATGTTGCCGTCGATGGCGTCGCGGAGCCTGGTCACCTCGTCCTCGGTGAGGTCCTTGACGCGGGTCGAGGGGTCGACGCCGGTCTGGGCGCACAGCTTCGAGGCGGTGGTGCGGCCAATGCCATAGATGTAGGTCAAGCCGATCTCGACGCGCTTCTCACGCGGAAGGTCGACACCAAAGATACGGGCCAACGTTCTCTCCTCTCTTAACCCTGACGCTGCTTGTGGCGCGGGTTCTCGCACACCACGAGAATCTTGCCGTGGCGACGGATGATCTTGCACTTATCGCACATCTTCTTGACCGAAGGACGTACTTTCATTGCCCTTTCCTTTCGGTTCGCTCCAACACTGTATCTCATCGTCCAGCCGCAGACGTTGTTGCAGAACTTTGCTGACGCATGCATATCCTGACCTCCTGCGCGACTCAAGGGACGCCCGTCGGAAGCCAGTGCAAGCAAAGCGGTCGAGGGATTACTTGTACCGATAGGTGATTCGACCGCGACTCAGATCATAGGGAGACAGCTCCAAAACGACCTTGTCTCCCGGGAGGATGCGGATGTAGTTCATCCGAATCTTCCCCGAGATGTGGGCCAGAACGGTGTGGCCGTTCTCGAGCTCCACCTTGAACATCGCGTTCGGCAACGGCTCGACAACCGTTCCCTCAAGCTCGATGGCGTCTTCTCGCTTTGTCACAACACTCCACTTTCCACAAAGGGTTACAGACAGCACCAGTGCATGTTAGACCATTGCCCTGGCCTTTGCACCCCATTCACAAAATTTACGGCCGCACCGCCCTGCAATCGCAAGTCGGTGCGGCCGTCGCCGCCGAATCGGCTAGCAGGACGCGTTCCGTCCGCCGTCGACGTCCATCGGGTCGAAGCCGGGTTCGACCGTCGTGATGACCGGCCCGTCCGCCGTGATGGCGACCGTGTTTTCGAAATGGGCCGCCATGCTCCCGTCGTTGGTCACGACCGTCCAGTCGTTGGCCAGTGTATGGACGTGGCGCCTGCCCATCGTGATCATCGGCTCGATGGCGAGGCACATGCCGACCTCGAGCTTGACGCCGTGGCCCTTGTGCCCGTAGTTGGGGACGTTGGGCTCCTCGTGCATGTGACGGCCGATGCCGTGGCCCACATACTCGCGAATCACGCCGTAGCCGTGCTTTTCGGCATGGGCCTGCACCGCATGGCCGATGTCGCCCAGGTGGTTGCCGGGCACAGCCTGCTCGATGGCGAGCGCGAGGCAGTCGCGCGTGACCTCGAGCAGGGCCTTCACCTCGTCGGACACGTGGCCGACGGCGAAGGTCCAGGCGTTGTCCCCCACCCATCCGTCCACCGTGGCGCCGGTGTCGATCGAGATGATGTCGCCCTCGGCGAGGATGCGCTCCGCCGAGGGGATGCCGTGGACGACCTCGTCGTTGACCGAGGCGCAGATCGTCCCCGGGAAGCCGCCGTAGCCCTTGAACGCGGGGGTGCCGCCGTGCATGCGGATGAAGTCCTCGCAGAAGCGGTCGATCTCGAGGGTCGACACGCCCGGCCGCACCATGTTGCCCGCCAGGCGCAGAACCTCCTTCGAGAGGGCGCCGCACACCTTGAGGCCCTCGATCTCCTCAGGGGTCTTGAGCTTAATCATGGGTGACAGCGGCCTTCACGTCGGCGTACACCTCGTCGACCGGGCGGTTGCCGTCGATCTCGACGAGCACGCCGGCGCCCGCATAGTAGTTCACGAGCGGGGCGGTCGACTTCTGGTAGACGTTGAGGCGGTTCTGGATCGTCTCGGGCTTGTCGTCATCGCGCTGGTACATCTCTCCCCCGCACTGCGGGCAGGCGGCGTCGGTCGCGGTGCCCGTGTAGCCGCACGCCTTGCAGACGCGGCGCGAGGACAGGCGCTCGACGATGACCTCGTCGGGGACCTCGATGGCGACGGCGCACTCGATGCGGCGCCCCTCCGCCGACAGCGCGGTGTCGAGCGCGGCGGCCTGGGTCGTCGTACGCGGGAACCCGTCGAGGATGAAGCCCTTCTTGGCGTCGTCCTGGGCGAGGCGCTCGCGCATGAGGTCGATGATCAGGTCGTCGGGCACAAGCTCGCCGGCGTCCATATATCCCTTCGCCTTGACGCCGAGCGGCGTTCCCTCCTTGACGGCGGCGCGCAGGATGTCGCCGGTCGAGATGTGGGGGATGCCGAACTCGTCGATAAGAAGCTGAGACTGCGTGCCCTTACCTGCGCCCGGGGCTCCGAGGAGCACAAGATTCATAAGCGACCTCCTTGGTTTGGGCTTACTGTGGCACTATCCTACCAACAAAAAAGGGAGGGTTTCTCCCGGGCCGATGGCCTACTTGAAGAAACCCTCGTAATCGTGCATCTTGAGCTGGCTTTCGACCTTGCTCATGGTGTCGAGCGCAACGCCGACCATGATCAGGATCGAGGTACCGCCGAACGCCTGGATCAGCGTGTTGTCGGTGAAGAAGAACAGGATGCTCGGGATGACCGCGACGCAAGCCAGGAAGATGGCCCCCGGCAGCGTGATGCGGTTGAGGACGGCCTTGATGTAGCTCGCCGTGGCGGCGCCGGGGCGCACACCGGGGATGAAGCCACCCTGCTTGCGCAGGTTGTCGGCCGTGTCCTCCGGATTGAACACCATCGCCGTGTAGAAGTAGGCGAAGAAGATGATCAGCACGAGGGACAGGAGCCAGTTGAGCCATCCCGCCGAAACCGCGTTCGCGAACACCTGGATCCACCCGACGTTGGGGAAGAACACCGCCAACTGGGCGGGGACGTACAGAAGCGACGAGGCGAAGATGATGGGGATGACCCCCGCCGTGTTCACCTTGATCGGCAGGTAGGTGGACTGCCCGCCCATCACGCGCCGCCCGACAACGCGCTTGGCGTACTGGATCGGAATCCTGCGCTGGCCGCGCTCCACGAAGATGATCGGCGGAATGACGACCAGGATGACCAGGATAATCAGGATCGTGAACAGGACGCCGTTGGCGTTGTACTCGATCGAGGAGAAGATCGCCTGGGGCAGGCGCGACATGATGTTCGCGAAGATGATGAGCGACATGCCGTTGCCGACGCCGTGCTGCGTGATGAGCTCGCCGAGCCACATGATGAGCATGGCGCCGACGACGAACCCGAAGACGATCATCACGTTGACGAGCGCAGCCGGGACGCCCATGTTCACGAACGAGATGCCGTAGGACTCACCCGTGAACAGCAGCAGGTAGCCCACCGCGTTGATGAACGAGAGCACGATGGTCAGATAGCGCGTGTACTGCGTGATCTTGCGCTGCCCGGTCTCCCCCTCTTTGGCGAGGGTGCGGAGAGACGGTATCACCGCCTGCATCATCTGCATGATGATGGAGGCGGTGATGTAAGGCATGATGCCAAGTGAGAACAGCGAGACATACGACAGCGCTCCGCCTGAGAACAGGTTGAGGAGCGCCATCGTATTGGCCATTCCGCCGCTGGCGGACTCGAACTGGCTCACCAAGCCCTCAAATGGGATGCCGGGCAGCGGGATGTACGAGCCGATACGGTACAGCACGATAATCCCGAGAGTGAAGAGGATCTTATTCCTCAGCTCAGGAACCCGGAACGCATTGAGGATGGCAGTTAGCACGGCAGTTCTACCGTCCCTCCCGCCGCTTCAATCTTGGCCTGGGCCGAAGCGGAGCACTTGTCGACCTTGACGGTGAGCTTCTTCGTGAGGTCGCCGTCGCCGAGAACCTTAACCAGCGTGGTGTTCTTCTTGATGACGTTCTTGGCGACCAGGGCATCGGTGTCGACGACGTCGCCGTCGTTGAAGAGCTCCTCGAGGCGCGCGACGTTGACAGGGGTGTACTCGATGCGGCAGGGGTTGCGGAAACCGGGGAGCTTCGGCAGGCGCATGGCCAGCTTCATCTGGCCGCCTTCAAAGCCCGGGCCCTTGCCGCCGCCGGAACGGGAGAGCTGGCCCTTCTGGCCGCGGCCGGCGGTGGTGCCGCCCTTGCCCGAGTTGCCGCGACCGACGCGCTTGCGGTTCTTGCGCGAACCGGGCGCGGGATACAAATCGTGAAGCTGCATGGGGGAACTCCTAAATCTCCTCGACCGTGACCAGATGGCGAACCTTCTGGATCATACCGCGGAAGGACGGGGTGTCGGGATGCTCGACGACGTCGTTGATGTGGCGAAGGCCAAGGGAACGAAGCGTGTCGCGCTGGTCCTGCGGGTGACCGATCTTGCTGCGGACCTGCTTGATGCGCAGGGTTTTCGTCGTTGCTTCAGCCATGGTTAGTTGTTCTCCTTACCGCCCACGAACATCTGGGCAACCGACATGCCGCGGCGGGCGGCAGCCGACTCGTTGCTCTCGAGTCGGGCGAGACCCTCGGCGGCAGCCTTGACGATGTTCATCGAGTTGCTCGTGCCCAGGGACTTGCCGAGGATGTTCTTGATGCCGGCGAGCTCGCACAGGGCGCGAACCGGGCCGCCGGCGATGATGCCCGTACCGGGGACAGCGGGCTTCAGGACGACGCGGCCGGCGCCGAAGTGGCCCTCGACCTCGTGGGGGATGGTGCCCTCCTCGGTCACCGGGACGAAGAACATGTTCTTCTTCGCGTCCTCGATGCCCTTCTGGATGGCCAGGGGAACCTCGGCGGACTTGCCCATGCCGACGCCCACGTTGCCCTTGCCGTCGCCGACGACGACGAGCGCGGAGAGGGACATGCGGCGGCCACCCTTGACCGTCTTGGAGACGCGGTTGATGAAAACGACGCGCTCTTGCAGCTCAGGGGTCGCGTTGTTCTGCTGGTGACGATCGTTACGAGCCATGCTCTATTCCTCCTAGAAGATCAGGCCGGCGCTGCGGGCGCCATCGGCGAGCGCTGCGACACGGCCATGGTAGAGGTGGCCGCCACGGTCGAACGCCACCGTGGTGATTCCGGCCTCGATGGCGCGCTTGCCGACCAGCTCACCGACGAACTGGGCGGCTTCCTTGTTGGAACCAAGCTTGCCCGTGGCCTTGAACTCGGGGTCGAGCGTCGAAGCGGAGCACAGGGTGCGGTGCGCGACGTCGTCGATGACCTGAGCGTAGATGTGCATGTTGGTGCGGGTGACGCAGAGGCGCGGACGCGCGGGCGTACCCGAAATCTTGCCGCGGACGCGGCGGTGGCGACGAGCGAGACGCTCCTGCTTCGCCTTGTGCTTGTTCATGGGTGATCTCCTCGCTGACATCCGACGGCGCTCGGCCGCCGGCATATGCTCTACTACTTCGAGGCCTTACCGAGCTTGCGACGGACAACCTCGCCCTCGTAGCGGATGCCCTTGCCCTTGTAGGGCTCGGGGGGACGGTGGGCGCGGATGTCAGCGGCAACCTGGCCGACGCGCTGGTTGTCGATGCCGTTGACAACGATGTGCGTGTTGTCGGGCACCTCGAAGCTGATGCCCTCCTCCGGCTCGACGATCACGGGGTGCGAGAAGCCGAGCGACAGCTCGAGGTTCTTGCCCTTGAGCGCGACGCGGTAGCCGACGCCCTGGAGCTCGAGCCTCTTGGAGAAGCCGGTCGACACGCCCACGACCATGTTGTGGATCAGGGTGCGGGTCAGACCGTGCATGGCACGAGAGGTGCGGGAGTCATCCGGACGGGTGACGACGATCTCGTCGCCTTCCCGGGAAATGGTGAGATATTCGTAGAACGACTTGCTCAGTTCGCCCTTGGGACCCTTGACGGTCACGTTGGTGCCGTCGATCGTCACGTCAACGCCGGCAGGGACCGGGATGGGCTTCTTACCGATACGGGACACGGTGGTTGCTCCTTTCCAGCAGTCCGTTACCAAACGTAGGCGACGACTTCGCCGCCGACGCCGATCTTGCGGGCGTCGCGATCGCACATAACGCCCTTCGACGTCGAGATGATGGCGATGCCCAGGCCGCCAAGAACGCGGGGCAGCTCGGCCTTGCCGGCATAGATGCGCAGGCCGGGCTTGGAGATGCGGCGGATGCCGCGAATCACCTTTGCACGGCGCTCGCCGTACTTCAGGGTGATGACAAGGTCGTCATGGGGGGTGCCGGCCTCGACGACGTAGTCGGCGATGTAGCCCTCCTCCTTCATGACGCGAGCGATCTCGACGAGCTTCTTGCTCGAAGGCATCGAGACCGTGGCCTTGTTCGCAGAGTTTGCGTTACGGATGCGCGTAAGCATATCTGCGATCGGGTCACTCAGGTTCATTGGATTCCTCCTATGGTTCTAGATGAGACTGCACATCGGTACACCTTCACCCGTGGCGAAGATGCCTGCACGCGCAGGTCCCCGGCTTTTCGCCTACCAGCTCGCCTTCTTGACACCGGGGAGTTCGCCGTTGTTGGCAAGCTCGCGGAAGCAGACACGGCACAGACCGAACTTGCGGTAGTACGCGCGCGGACGGCCGCAACGCATGCAGCGGTTGTGCTGACGGGTCGAGAACTTCGGCTCGCGCTGTGCAGCGGCGATCATCGACTTCTTAGCCACTCTTCCTCCTAACAACATCTCTCGTTATGTACATCGGTGGTGCTATAGAGGCAAAGGGGGCGGGCGACGCCCGCCGCACCCTCTACTTCTTGAAGGGGAACCCGAGCCCGCGCAGCAGCGCCTCGCCCTCTTCGTTGGTCTGGGCGGTGGTCACGAACGTGATGTCCATGCCGCGGACGCGGTCAATCTTGTCGTAGGGGATCTCGGGGAAGATCTGCTGCTCGGTGACGCCGAGCGAGTAGTTGCCGCGACCGTCGAACGACTTGGTGGAGCAGCCGCGGAAGTCGCGGATGCGGGGAATCGCGATGGAGACCAGGCGGTCGAAGAACTCCCACATGCGGTCGCCGCGCAGGGTGACCTTGCAGCCGATGGGCATGCCCTCGCGCAGGTGGAACGACGCGATGGACTTGCGCGCACGGGCGATCATGGGCTGCTGGCCGGTGATGGTGCGCAGGTCGGACACGGCGGCGTCGATGGCCTTGGAGTCGGTCGTGGCCTCGCCCACGCCCATGTTCACGACGATCTTCTCGAGCTTCGGGATCAGGTGGACGTTCTTGTAGCCGAACTGTTCCTGAAGGGCCGGACGGACCGTCTCCGTGTAGCGCTGCTTGAGGCGGGGTGCTTCTGCCATGGTGCCAATCTCCTTACTGGGGTTTTATGTGCCGGATTTCCAACCCGACACCTCCTGAACCGATTCCAGGAGCCAAGTACGAAATAATAACGGCCCCGCCTGGAATATGCCAGACGGGGCCGCATAATTCACGAGTTGCCTAAATATAGGCGCACGTTCAGATGGTTAGAACTCGGCGCCGCACTTCTTGCAGATGCGGACCTTCTTGCCCTCGGCGTTGTGGCCGTGGTTGACGCGCGTCGGCTTGCCGCACACGGGGCAGATCAGCTGGACGCGGGAGACGTGGATCGGCGCCTCCTTGGTGATAATGCCGCCACGGGGGTTGGTCTGCGTGGGACGCACGGCCTTCTTCATCATGGCGACGCCCTTGACGACCACGCGGCTCTCGCGCGGCATGGCGCGCAGGACCTCGCCGGTCGCGCCCTTGTCCTTGCCCGACAGCACCTTGACGGTGTCGCCCTTGCGGACGTTCATCTTTGCCATACTTTCCACTTCTCCTTAGAGCGTCTCGGGAGCAAGCGACGCAATCTTGAGGTACTTGCGGTCGCGCAGCTCGCGGGCGACAGGGCCAAAGACGCGGGTGCCCTTGGGGGCGCCGGAAGCGTCGATCAGAACGGCCGCGTTATCGTCGAAGCGGATATAGCTGCCATCCTTGCGGCGGATCTCTTTCTTGGTGCGAACGACGACGCAGCGCACGACGGCGCCCTTCTTCACGGAACCGTTGGGAAGGGCGTCCTGCACGGCGCAGATGATGACGTCGCCGACGCCGGCGTAGCGACGCCTGGAACCACCGAGAACCTTGATGCACTTGACCTTGCGTGCACCGGAGTTGTCGGCGACGTTGAGCATAGTTTCTGCCTGGATCATCGCATCCTCCGAATGATGCTTACGGGTGGCAGAGGTGGACCCACGCGAGCGGACCACGTGCCACGAGCCTTAAGGGGCCCCGGGCGCGGTGCCCGGGGCGCGGGGAAAACTACTTCGCGCGCTCGACGATCTCGAGGAGGCGCCAACGCTTCGTCGCGGACAGCGGGCGCGTCTCCATGATGCGCACGGTGTCGCCGATGCCTGCCTCGTTGTTCTCGTCGTGGCAGTGGAACTTCTTGGTCTTCGTCATCATCTTGCCGTACTTGGGGTGGCGCTTGCGCTCGGTGGTCTCGACGACGATGGACTTGTTGCCCATGATCGAGACGACGACACCCTGACGGACCTTACGGTGATTACGCTCTTCGGTCACGGTCATTGTTACTCCATGTTCTTCTGGGCCGCGAGCTCACGCGCACGGATCTCGGTGAGGATACGGGCGACGTCCTTCTTGACGTTCTTCACGCGCGCCGTATTGTCCAGCTGGCTCGTTGCCATTTGGAAACGGAGGTTGAAGAGCTCGGCACGGCATTCCTTCAGCTTTTCCTGCAGCTGCTTGTCATCGAGCGACCTAATCTCGGCAGGCTTCATTAGTTGGTCTCCTTCGCGTCCTGAGCGGCACGGGTGATGACCTTGGTCTTGATGGGCAGCTTGTGGGCAGCCAGACGCAGGGCCTCCATGGCGACGGCCTCTTCGACGCCGTTGATCTCGAACATGACACGACCGGGCTTGACGACGGCAACCCAGCCCTCCGGGTTACCCTTGCCCTTGCCCATGCGGGTCTCCGCCGGCTTCTTGGTGATCGGCTTGTCCGGGAAGATGGTAATCCACACGCGGCCGCCACGCTTCATGTAACGCGTCATGGCGATACGGGCAGCCTCGATCTGGCGGTTCGTAATCCAGTGCGGCTCCAGGGCGACCAGGCCGTAGTCACCGAAGTTGAGCTTCGTCCAGCCCTTGGCCTTGCCCTTCATGGTGCCGCGCATCACCTTGCGGTGAGCAATGCGCTTGGGTGCAAGCATGCCTACCTCCTACCTTCGTTGCGACGATCGCGACGCTGACGCGGGGCGCCCTCGAGGGCGGGGTTGGGGGCGGGCTGACCGGGCAGCTTCTCACCCAGATAGATCCAAACCTTCACGCCGCACGAGCCCATGATGGTGCGGGCGGTGGCGGTGCCGTAGTCGATCTTGGCGCGCAGCGTGTGCAGCGGCACGCGGCCTTCGCGGTACCACTCGCGACGGCCCATCTCCGCGCCGCCGAGGCGGCCGGAGCACTGGATGCGGATGCCCTTGGCACCCGACTTGCGGGCGGCCTGGACGGCCTTGCGCATGGCGCGGCGGAACGCGACGCGCTGCTCGAGCTGCTCGGCGATGCTCTCGGCGACCAGGGTCGCGTCGAGCTCGGGGCGCTTGATCTCGATGACCTCGACCGAGAGGTTGCCGCCGGACTTACCGGAGACCTTCTCGATGTCCTTGCGCAGGGTGTCGATCTCGGTGCCCTTCTTGCCGATCACGATGCCGGGACGGGCGGTGTAGATGACGACCTTCACCTTGTCGCCGGCACGCTCGATCTCGACGCGCGAGAGGGCGGCGTCCTTCAGGCGGGTCTCGAGGAACTTGCGGATCTCAAGGTCGCTCTTGAGGGTGGCCTTGTAGTCCTTGTCGGTGTACCAGCGGGAACGCCAGTTCTCGGTCGTGCCCAGACGGAAACCGATCGGGTGTACCTTCTGTCCCATGAACGATTACGCCTCCTCTCGCGGAGCGACGATGACGGTGATGTGGCTCGTGCGCTTGTTGATGCGCGAGGCCGAGCCCTTGGCGCGCGGGCGGATGCGCTTGAGCGTCGGGCCCTCGTCCACGTAGGTGGCCTTGACCACGAGGCTCTCCGCACGCATACCGTGGTTGTTCACGGCGTTGGCGACGGCGCTGTTGAGCACCTTGGCGACCGGCTCGGCCGCGGCGCGCTCAGAGAACGCGAGGATGCTGCGAGCGTCGGCGATCTTCTTGCCACGAATCTGATCCACGACCAGGCGCACCTTCTTGGGCGAAATCCTGATGTGGCGGGCAATGGCCCTAGCTTCCATAACCTTTTTCTCCTGCTCGCTCATTACCTCTTGCCCTTATCTGCCGAGTGACCGCGGAACGTACGGGTGGGGGCGAACTCGCCCAGCTTGTGGCCGACCATGGACTCCGTGATGTACACGGGCACGTGCTTGCGGCCGTCGTGGACGGCGATGGTGTGGCCGACCATCTCGGGGAAGATGGTGCTGGCGCGCGACCACGTCTTGATGACCTGCTTGTCGCCCGACTCGTTCATCGCGATGATGCGACCAAGGAGGCGCGGCTCGACGAAGGGGCCCTTCTTGAGGCTTCTGCTCATTTACGTGTTCTCCTTCTCGGGTTACTTCTTGCGGCGACGGATGATCATGTTGTTGGAACGCTTCTTCCTGTCGCGGGTCTTGTAACCCTTGCTGGGGATGCCCCAAGGCGAGACGGAAGCGCGGCCCGAGGTGTGGTTCTTGCCCTCGCCGCCGCCGTGCGGGTGGTCGACGGGGTTCATGACCGTACCGCGGACCGTCGGGCGGATGCCGAGCCAGCGGCTGCGGCCGGCCTTGCCGATCTTGATGTTGGCGTGCTCGGCGTTGCCGACCTCGCCGATCGTGGCGCGGCAGGTCAGAAGCACGCGGCGCATCTCGGACGAGGGCATGCGCAGGATGGCGTACTTGCCCTCCTTGCCCATGAGCTGCACGGAGGTGCCGGCGGAGCGGGCGATGGCCGCGCCCTTGCCGGGCTGGAACTCGATCGCGTGGATCAGGGTGCCCACGGGGATCTCGGACAGCGGCATGGCGTTGCCGGGCTTGATGTCGGCGCCGGCGCCGCTGATGACGGTGTCGCCGACCTTGAGGCCCTTCGGGTGAAGGATGTAGGCCTTCTTGCCGTCCTCGTAGTGCAGAAGCGCGATGCGGGCGGAGCGGTTCGGATCGTACTCGATCGTCGCGACCTTGGCGGGCACGCCGTCGTGGTTGCGCTTGAAGTCGATCACACGGTACATGCGCTTGTGTCCGCCGCCGCGGTGACGCATGGTGAGACGGCCCTGGTTGTTGCGACCGCCCTTCTTCTTGAGCGGCTCAAGAAGCGGCTTGTAGGGCTTCGAGGTGGTGATCTCGGCGAAGTCCGAGACCGTCTGGAAGCGCCTACCCGGCGACGTCGGCTTGTACTGCTTGATTCCCATTACTTCTCCTCTCGTCCGATTGCCACTGGGCGCATGGGAAGTGAGGTTGTAGCCTCCGCCCGTGACCCCGGACTACCACGGTTCCGGGTGTATCCATTCAACACCCGCATACAAACTTAAGCCCGGGGCTTACGCCCCGGGCAAAAGTGCCAAGGGAGTATATTACGCCTGGTTGCCGAAGATTTCGATGGAATCGCCCTCGGCGAGCGTAACAACAGCTTTCTTCCACGTACGGGTGTAGCCGGGCTGGGCGCGGACGCGCTTGGGCTTCGGCTTGACCCAGCAGGTGTTGACGCGGGTGACCTTCACGCCGAAGATGTCCTCGATGGCGTGGCGGATGGCCGGCTTATCGGCGCGGCGATCGACCTCGAAGGTGTACTTGTTCATCTCCATCTTGTCGAACGCAGCCTCGGAGATGACAGGACGAATGATGATGCTGTGGGCGTCGTAAATCGACATTATGCGAGCACCTCCCCAAGGCGGGTGGCGACGGGCTCAGCGAGCACGAGCGCCTTGTTGTCGAGCATGAAGTAGGTATCGATCTCGTGGTCGAAGAGCACGGTGACCTGAGGCAGGTTGCGGAAGGACAGCGCCGTGTCGATGTCGTCTTCGGTCAGGACGACGGTGATGCGCTTGCCGCCCAGGCCGAGGGCGTCGACGAACTTGACGGCGTCCTTGGTGCAGGGCTTCTCGAAGTCGAACTTGTCGATCACGACGAGCTCGCCGTCGGCCAGCTTGGCCGACAGGGCGCTGCGCATGGCGAGCTTGATCTCCTTCTTGTTCATGCGGAAGGAGTGGTCACGCGGGGTCGGGCCGAAGACGACGCCGCCGCCACGCCACTGCGGGGCGCGGATCGAACCCTGGCGGGCGCGGCCGGTGCCCTTCTGGCGCCACGGCTTGCGGCCGCCGCCGCGGACCTCGGAGCGGCCCTTGGTGTCGTGGGTGCCCTGACGGTCGCGAGCCATGAGGTAGCGCACGCACTGGTGCATGACCGGGATGTTCGGCTCGATGCCGTAGACGGCGTCGGAAAGCTCGAGCTCGCTCAGCTTCTCACCGGCCGTATTCTTGACTTCAATCTTGGACATTGCCTATCTCCTTATAAGCCTAGGGGCTGACGTATCGGGGCCCGTTAGGCCATACGGACGATGACGAGGCCGTTCTTGGCGCCGGGCACGGCACCGCGAACGAGGATGAGGTTCTGCTCCTCGTCGACGCGGACAACCTTGAGGTTGCGGACGGTCACACGCTCGTTGCCCATGTGGCCGGGCATCCTGACGCCCTTGAAGACGCGGGAGGGCGTGGAGCACTGGCCCACCGAGCCCGGGGCGCGGTAGTTGTGCGAACCGTGGGTCTTGCGGCCGGCGTCGAAGTTGTGGCGCTTGATGGTGCCCTGGAAGCCCTTGCCCTTGGAGCGGCCGGTGACGTCGACCTTGGCGACGTCGGCGAAGGCGGCGACGGTCACGAGCTCGCCGCAGGTGTGCTCCTCGCCCTCGGGGACGCGGACCTCGCGCAGGTAGCGCACGGGCTTGAGGCCCGCCTTGGCGAAGTGGCCCTTCATCGGCTTGGTGACGTTCTTCTCCTTGATGTCACCGAAGCCGATCTGCACGGCGGAGTAGCCGTCGGACTCGACCGTCTTCACCTGCGACACGGCGCAGGGGCCGGCCTGGATGACCGTGACGGGAACGACTTCGTCGTTCTCGTTCCACACCTGGGTCATCCCGATCTTGCGACCAAGAATGGTGTTGATCATGACGTTCCTTACCTCAGGCGGTCATGGAACCGGGAGCTGGCCCTTCCAGCTCCATCCAGCGGACCGCAGCGAATTGCCGGCCGAAACGGCACAGCCGCCGTAGGATACCCCACGGCGGCTGTGCCTTGCAAGCGTCTAACGCGAGCTGTTAGAGCTTAATCTCAATATCTACACCAGCGGGAAGGTCGAGACGCATGAGCGAGTCGACGGTCGAGGGCGTCGGGTCGAGGATGTCGATGAGGCGCTTGTGGGTGCGCATCTCGAACTGCTCGCGGGAGTCCTTGTTCACGTGCGGCGAACGGATGACGGTGTAGAGGCTGCGCTCGGTGGGCAGCGGGATGGGGCCGGAGACACGGGCGCCGGTCTGCAGGGCGGTGTCGACGATCAGCTTAGCGGACTGATCGACGATCTCGTGATCGAAGCCCTTCAGGCGGATCCTGATTTTCTGAGAAGCCAACTTCAATACCTCCAAATATCAAGGGGTCGGCGTCAGCCAAGCGCGTGCGCGCTCCCCTTCGGTTCCTGAACTGCGTCTTACGCCTTGCCGGACTTCGTCGCCACCTCGTCGGCCACGTTCTTGGGAACGGGCTCGTAGGCGCTGAACTGCATGGTGTAGGTGGCGCGGCCCTGCGTGGCGCTGCGCAGGTCGGTGGCGTAGCCGAACATCTCGCCCAGCGGCACCTTCGCCTTGATGACCTTGGCGTTCTTGCGGTCCTCCATGCCCTCGATCTTGCCGCGGCGGCTCGAGAGGTTGCCCATGACGTCGCCCATGTACTGCTCGGGGGTCACGACCTCGACGGCCATGACGGGCTCGAGCAGGATCGGGGCGGAACGGCGCAGGGCCTCCTTGATCGCCATGGAACCGGCAATCTTGAACGCCGCCTCGGAGGAGTCGACCTCGTGGTAGGAGCCGTCGATGAGCTCGACCTTGATGTCGACCGTCGGGAAGCCGGCGATGACGCCGCTCTCGAGGGCCTCCTGGATGCCCTTGTCGACCGAGGGGATGAACTCCTTGGGGATCACGCCGCCCACGATCTTGTTCTCGAACTGGTAGCCGGTGCCGGCGGGCAGGGGCTCCATGTTGATGACGCAGTGGCCGTACTGGCCGTGGCCGCCCGTCTGGCGCACGAACTTGCCCTCGACGCTGCTGACGGCCTTGCCGGCGGTCTCGCGGTAGGCGACCTGGGGCTTGCCCACGTTCGCCTCGACCTTGAACTCGCGCAGCAGGCGGTCGACAATGATCTCGAGGTGCAGCTCGCCCATGCCGGCGATGATGGTCTGGCCGGTCTCGGGGTTGGTGTGCACCTTGAAGGTCGGGTCCTCCTCGGCGAGCTTCATGAGGCCGATCTCGAGCTTGGTCTGCTCGTCCTTGCTCTTGGGCTCGACGGCGATGTCGATGACGGGCTCGGGGAAGACCATCGACTCGAGGATGACCGGGGCGTTCTCGTCGCACAGGGTGTCGCCGGTCGTGGTGTTCTTGAGGCCGACGACGGCCACGATGTCGCCCGCGGAGCACGAGTCGCGGTCGACGCGGTCGTTGGCGTTCATCTCGAGGATGCGGCCGATACGCTCGCGGTTGCCCTTGGAGCTGTTGAGCGCGTAGGAGCCGGCCTCGAGCTTGCCCGAGTAGATGCGCAGGTAGGTCAGCTTGCCGACGTAGGGGTCGGTCATGATCTTGAACGCCAGGGCGCTGAAGGGCTCCTTGGGGTCGGCCTTGCGGTCGGTGTCCTCGTCGGTCTTGGGGTTGACGCCCTTGATGGCCGGGATGTCGAGCGGGCTCGGCAGGTAGTCGACCACGGCGTCGAGCAGCTCCTGGACGCCCTTGTTCTTGTAGGCGGAGCCGACCAGGACCGGGTGGAGCTTGCACTCGATGGTGCCCTTGCGGATGGCGGCCTTGAGCTTCTCGACCGGGATCTCCTGCTCCTCGAGGATCATCTCCATGAGCTCGTCGTCGAAGTTGGCGGCCTCGTCGAGCAGCTCCTGGCGCTTCTCGGCGGCGATGTCCGCGAACTCGGCGGGAATCTCGGCCATGGGCTCGGGGTAGGTCATGCCCTTCGCGTCGGCCTTGAAGTCCCAGGCGACCATGGTGACCAGGTCGATGAGGCCCCAGAAGCGGTCCTCCTCGCCCATCGGCACCTGGATGGCGACCGCGGGGGCGTCGAGACGGTCGTGCATGGTCTCGATGGCGGCCCAGAAGTCGGCGCCGGTGCGGTCGTACTTGTTCATGAAGGCGATGCGCGGGACGCCGTAGTTCTCAGCCTGGCGCCACACGGTCTCGGACTGCGGCTGGACGCCGGCGACGGAGTCGAACACCGCGACCGCGCCGTCGAGGACGCGCAGCGAGCGCTCGACCTCGGCGGTGAAGTCGACGTGGCCGGGGGTGTCGATGATCTGGATGCGGTAGTCCTCGCCGTCCTTCTTCCAGGTGCACGTCGTGGCGGCGGAGGTGATGGTCACGCCGCGCTCCTGCTCCTGGACCATCCAGTCCATCTTGGCCGCGCCCTCGTGCACCTCGCCGATCTTGTGCGTCTTGCCGGTGTAGTAGAGGATGCGCTCCGTCGTGGTGGTCTTGCCCGCGTCGATGTGGGCCATGATGCCGACGTTGCGGGTGTCGGCAAGAATGTTCTTTTTGGCCATGCGATCCATTCTCCTCAGTGGTTGAAAGCGAGACGAAGGGTGGTGTGCGCCCTATCGCCTGCACTCAGGACGACGGACGCCTTGCGGGCGACCTTACCAGCGGTAGTGCGAGAAGGCGCGGTTGGCCTCCGCCATCTTGTAGGTGTCCTCGCGCTTCTTCACCGAGGCGCCCACGCCGTTGGAGGCGTCGAGGATCTCGTTGGCCAGGCGCTCGACCATCGTCTTCTCCTTGCGCTCGCGGGAGTACTTCACGAGCCAGCGCAGGCCGACCGCGGTGGCGCGGCGGGAGTTGACCTCCATGGGCACCTGGTAGGTGGCGCCGCCCACGCGCTTCGCCTTGGTCTCGAGCGTCGGGCGGATGTTGTCCATGGCCTTGCGGAACGTGGCGACCGGGTCGGAGCCGGTCTTCTCGGCGACCAGGTCGAAGGCGCCGTAGACGATGCGCTCGGCGAGCGACTTCTTGCCGTCGAGCATGACCTTGTTGATCAGCTGGGTGACAAGGCGGTTGTTGTACACGGAATCCGGCGCGATCTCGCGACGGACGGCTGCGTTACGACGAGACATTCACTAACTCCTCAGCGGGTCCTATGCCCTGCTCCCGAAGGGAAGCCCGGGCGCGTGTGCTTGCGTGTGGCTGGAACTTACTTCGGGCGCTTGGCACCGTAGCGCGAGCGGGCCTTCTTGCGGTTGGCGACGGCGGCGCAGTCGTAGGCGCCGCGGATGACCTTGTAGCGCACGCCGGGCAGGTCGCGGACGCGGCCGCCGCGGACGAGCACGATGGAGTGCTCCTGCAGGTTGTGGCCCTCGCCGGGGATGTAGGCGGTGGTCTCGATGCCGTTCACCAGACGGACGCGGCACACCTTGCGCAGAGCCGAGTTCGGCTTCTTGGGGCTCGTGGTGAAGACGCGGGTGCAGACGCCGCGCTTCTGGGGGTTGCCGGTAAGGGCTGCGTTCTTGGACTTCGAAGCAACCTTCTTGCGTCCCTGACGGACGAGCTGGTTAATGGTAGGCAAAGCTCTACTCCTTCAACACTCGTGTTCTGATACCGATCCCAGGTCAGTCCATAGACCTGGACCGGCCGCGATGCGAAAAGATAGTCTCTAACATCGCAGATGTCAAAATGCCACGGAGCCGGGCGTATCCATTCCCGGAGCACTCCCCCGCAGCTAAACGGGCCCGCGCTGCTGCAACGTTGGCAGCCGGACCCGGTTGTTGGCCCAGCAAAACGCCCCGCTTGCATGGATTTTCCACACAAGCGGGGCGCACGTGGCCGCGAGGCTAGTCCTCGTCGGAGGAGCGGTCCTGGGCGAGCAGGGCGTCGAGAGCGCTCATGTCCTCGTCGATCGGCTCGTCGTCGGAGTCCTCGCTCGAGGCGCTCGCCTGGCCGCGCGTCATGTTGAGCAGCGCGTCGAGCGACTCGTAGTTCTCGTTGATCACGTCCGCGCTCGACTCGGTGCTCGACCCGCCGATCATCTCGTCGTCGTAGCGGTGCACCGACGGGATGGACGTGCCGAGCAGGATGTCGTCGCCGTCGGGCGAGAAGACCATCTCGAGCAGATGCGAGATGTCCTCGTCGTCGGCGATGGAGTCGTCGGGCTCGAGGATGTAGAGCAGGTCGCGCGCTTCGAGGCCGTCGCGCAGCTCCTCGATGGCCTTCGCGCCGATGCCGTCGATGCGCAGCAGGTCGTCCTCGGTCTTGCCGATGAGGTCGCCCACCGTCTCGATGCCGACCTCGCTGAACTTGTTCGTCCAGCGCTGCGACACGCCCAGGTCGTCGAAGAGGTAGAGCTTGGCGTCCTCGGGCGACAGGGTGTGGCCGTTGTGCGACATCGAACCCGACTCGAAGTAGCCGTTCTTGCTGCCGCCGACCCACTCGAGCTGGCGCGGCAGACGGTCCTCGATCTCGCGCAGCTGCACGGGAGCCCATTCGGGCAGCGCGTCGCCGGGGCGGGTCGGGGCGTCGATGCGCTTGCCGTTGAAGACGAGCGGCACGTTGCGGTAGGCGTCCAGGCCGGTGCCGGCGGGGATGCGCTTGCCGATGATGACGTTTGCCTTCAGGTCGCCCAGGTGGTCTTCCTTGCCCTCGATCGCGGCCTTGGTGAGCACCTCGGCCGTGCGCTCGAAGGACGCGGAGGCGAGCCAGGAGTCCGACGCCATGGCGGCGCGCACGACGCCGAGGATGACGGGCTGCGCCTTGGGCAGCTCCTTGCCCTCGAGCTGCAGGCGGTTGACCTCGTCCTCGAACTCGTGGCGGTCGACGTACTGGTTGAGCAGGTAGTTCGACTCACCCGTGTCGGTCACGCGCACGCGGCGCAGCATCTGGCGCGCGACGACCTCGATGTGCTTCTCGTTGAGCTCGACGCCCTGGCCGGTGTAGACGTCCTTCACCGTCTTGACGAAGCGGTGCATCGTCGTGGCGGTGTCGGTGAGGGCACGCAGCTGCTTGAAGTCGACGAAGCCCTTGGAGAGCTGGTCGCCCGCGCGCACCTGCTGGCCGTCGGCCAGACCCTCGGTCACGTCGCGCTCGCTGACGCGGGTGTCGAACGTCTCGCCGGTGTCGGGGTTCACGACGGTCAGCGTCATGTCGCTGCCGTCCCTGACCATGTGGAGCGTGCCCGAGACCGTGGACAGCACCGCCTCGCGGCCGCCGACGATCTTGGAGTTCTTGACCGAGACGACGTTGAAGGCGCGCGACACGAAGGGCAGGCCCTGCGTGATGTCCTCCTCGCCCGCGACGCCGCCGGAGTGGATGGTGCGCATCGTGAGCTGGGTACCGGGCTCGCCGATCGACTGCGCCGCGATGGCGCCGACGGCGGTGCCGATGTTGACCGGGCGGCGATTCGAGAGGTCCCAGCCGTAGCACTTCTGGCAGACGCCGTGGCTGCAGCGGCAGGTGACGACCGAGCGCAGCACGACCTCGGTGAGGCCGGCGTCGACCAGCGAACGCAGACTCGGGCGGTCCGCCGAGGTGTCGGCGACGTTCTCGACGCTCGCGATGTAGCTGTCGCGGTTGGCGAGCACCTCGCCGGTGGCGGGGTCGGCGACCGCCTCGAACACGCAGCGCCCGACCAGGTCGGCGTTGAGGCCGCCTTTCTCATCGAGGAGCTGGTAGGCCACGCCCTCAAGCGTGCCGCAGTCCTCCTCGCGCACGATGACGTCCTGGGCGACGTCGATGAGACGGCGCGTCAGGTAGCCGGAGTCGGAGGTGTGCGACGCCGTGTCGACGAGGCCCTTGCGCGCGCCGTAGGTCGACAGGAAGTACTCGAGCGTCGAGAGGCCCTCGCGGAAGTTCGACTTGATGGGCAGCTCGAGCGCGTCGGGGCCGATGACCTTGAGGTCGCGCGGGTCGGTGTCGGGCGACAGCGGCTTCTTGGTGTTGAGCACCTTCTTGGTGTTCACGTCGGCCATCAGGCCGCGCATGCCGGCGAGCTGGCGCAGCTGGGTGATGGAGCCTCGGGCGCCCGAGTCCGCCATCATGAAGATGGGGTTGTCGGAGTCGAAGCCGCGCTCCATCTCCTTGGCGACGCGCTGGGCGGCCGTGTTCCAGATGTCGATGACCGAGCGGCGACGTTCGTCGATCGTGACCAGACCCTCCTCGGCCTGCTCGTCGACCTCCTCCACCGCGGCGTCCGCCTCGGCGAGGATCTCGGCCTTGGCCTCGCGCGGGATCACGGCGTCCCAGACCGAGATGGTCAGGCCGGCGCGGGTCGCGTAGTGGAAGCCGACCGTCTTGAGGCCGTCGAGGATCGTCTCGACGAGCGACATCGGGTAGCGGTCGCAGCAGTCGTTGACGAGCGAGGAGACGTCCTTCTTCTTGATCTGGAAGTTGACGAACGGGTAGTCGTCGGGCAGCACACCGTTCAGGATGATGCGGCCCACCGTCGTGAGGATGCGCTCCCCCGCCTTGTGGGGCTCGGGCGCGTCGGGGTGGCCGAACTTGTCCCACACCACCGTGTCGCGCTTGAGGCGCGCCTCGATGGGTGTGTGCAGGTCGAGGCCGGCGCGCGCCTGGTAGGCGTTCTCGGCGTCGCCGAAGCTCGCGAAGGCGTGCGGGCGGACACCCTCGGCGGGCTCGTCCATCGTCGTCACGTAGTACATGCCGATGATCATGTCCTGCGAGGGGACGGTCAGCACCTTGCCCGATGCCGGCGAGCGCAGGTTGTTGGCGGACAGCATGAGCACGCGCGCCTCGGCCTGGGCCTCGGCGGACAGCGGCACGTGGACCGACATCTGGTCGCCGTCGAAGTCGGCGTTGAACGGCGCGCACACGAGCGGGTGCAGGTGGATGGCCTTGCCCTCGATGAGGACGGGCTCGAACGCCTGGATCGACAGGCGGTGCAGCGTGGGCGCGCGGTTGAGGAGCACGAGGCGGTCGGTGATGACCTCCTCGAGCACGTCCCACACGTAGGCGTAGCTGCGGTCGATGGCGCGCTTCGCGCCCTTGATGTTGTCGGCCTTGCCGGTCTCGACGAGGCGCTTCATGACGAACGGCTTGAAGAGCTCGAGCGCCATGGTCTTGGGCAGGCCGCACTGGTGCAGCTTGAGCTGCGGGTCGACGACGATGACCGAGCGGCCCGAGTAGTCGACGCGCTTTCCGAGCAGGTTCTGGCGGAAGCGGCCCTGCTTGCCCTTGAGCGACTCGGCGAGCGACTTGAGCGGACGCCCTCCGCGCCCGGTGACCGGGCGGCCGCGGCGGCCGTTGTCGAACAGCGCGTCGACGGCCTCCTGCAGCATGCGCTTCTCGTTGTTCACGATGATCGCCGGCGCCTCGAGGTCGAGCAGGCGCTTGAGGCGGTTGTTGCGGTTGATGACACGGCGGTAGAGGTCGTTGAGGTCGGACGCCGCGAAACGGCCGCCGTCGAGCTGCACCATCGGGCGCAGGTCGGGCGGGATGACGGGCACGACGTCGAGGATCATGTTCGACGGCGAGTTGCCGCCCTTGAGGAACGCGTCGACGACCTCGAGGCGCTTGACGGCCTTGGCGCGCTTCTGGCCCTTGCCTTCGTCGACGACGGTGCGCAGCTCGTCGGCGAGTTTGGCGAGGTCCATGCGCTCGAGCAGGTCGCGCACGGCCTCGGCGCCCATGCCGCCCTCGAAGTACATGCTGTAGTACTTGCGCATCTCGCGGAAGAGCTCCTCGTCGGAGACGAGGTCCTTCACGTGCAGGTCCATGAACTCGTCATAGGCCTTCTTACGCAGCCACTTCTCGTCTTCGATCTCCTCCTTGAGGTCGGCGAGCTCGGCGGCCAGCTCCTCGGGGGTCAGCACCTCCTCGTCGCCGTACTCGTCGACGCCCTCCTCGGCGCGGGCGCGGATCTTCTCGGCCTGGCGGTCGTACTCCGCGTCGAGCTCCTCGAGGTCGGCCTCCATCTCCTCCTGGAGCTCCTCGGCGTCGGCCTCGCGCGCCTCGGCGTCGACCCAGGTCACGATGTTCGAGGCGAAGTAGAGGACCTTCTCGAGGTCCTTGTTCTTGATCTCGAGCAGGGTGGCCATGGGGCTCGAGGCGCTGCCCTTGAAGTACCAGATGTGCGAGACGGGGGCGGCGAGCTCGATGTGGCTCATGCGCTCGCGGCGCACCTTGGCGCTCGTCACCTCGACGCCGCAGCGCTCGCAGACGATGCCCTTGAAGCGGATGCCCTTGTACTTGCCGCAGGAGCACTCCCAGTCCTTCTGCGGGCCGAAGATCTTCTCGCAGAACAGACCGTCCTTCTCGGGCTTGAGGGTACGGTAGTTGATGGTCTCGGGCTTCTTCACCTCACCGTGCGACCAGCCGCGGATCTGATCGGCCGAGGCGAGGCTGATCTTGATGCCGGAGAAATCGTTGTTGTCGAAATCAGCCACAGCTGCTACTCCTTGTCGGTATCGACGGAAGCGAGGTCGTCGACGGTCGCGTCAAAGGCCGCCAGGGCGTCGTCGGCCGTCACGGGCGCGGCCGCCAAGACGTCGTCGGCGAGGTCGTCGAGCGAGGTCACGTCGTCGGACGGGGCGCTGCTCGGCGCCGCGGCGGGCGCGGCGGCCTTCTTGGGCGCGACGGGCTCGATGTCGAGCGCCAGCGAACGGATCTCCTTCACGAGGACCTTGAACGACTCGGGCACGCCCTTCATCGGGATGTTGTCGCCCTTGACGATCGCCTCGTAGGCCTTCACGCGGCCGTTGGTGTCGTCGGACTTGACGGTGAGGATCTCCTGCAGCACGTTCGAGGCGCCGTACGCGTACAGGGCCCACACCTCCATCTCGCCGAAGCGCTGGCCGCCGAACTGGGCCTTGCCGCCCAGCGGCTGCTGGGTGACGAGGCTGTAGGGGCCGGTCGAGCGGGCGTGGATCTTGTCGTCGACCATGTGGCCGAGCTTGAGGATGTAGCTCGTGCCCACCGTGATCGGGCGCGGGAAGCGCTCGCCGGTGCGGCCGTCGTACAGCCAGGCCTTGCCCTGCTCGTTGAGCTGCGGAACGAACTCGGGGCGCATGTGCTCGCCGTAGTCGTGGCGCGCCTTGGCCATGAGGTTCTTGTTCGCGCGGCGGATGACCTCGGCGATCTCGTCCTCGGTCGCGCCGTCGAACACGGGCGTGGACACGAAGAACGGGCCGGGGACGTACTCGTCGCCCTCGTCGTCGGGGTTCCAGCCCTGGGCGGCGGCCCAGCCGAGGTGGCACTCGAGCAGCTGGCCGACGTTCATACGCGAGGGGACGCCCAGCGGGTCGAGGATGACGTCAATCGGGGTGCCGTCGGCCATGTAGGGCATGTCCTCGACCGGCAGGATGCGGGAGATGACGCCCTTGTTGCCGTGGCGGCCGGCGATCTTGTCGCCCTGCTGGATCTTGCGGCGCTGGGCGACGTAGACGCGCACGAGCTCGTTGACGCCGGGGGCCAGCTCGTCGCCGTTGTCGCGGCTGAAGCGCACCACGTCGATGACGCGGCCGTAGGCGCCGTGGGGCATCTTGAGCGAGGTGTCGCGCACGTCGTGGGCCTTGGCGCCGAAGATGGCGCGCAGCAGGCGCTCCTCCGCCGTGAGGGCGCTCTCGCCCTTCGGGGTGACCTTGCCAACCAGGATGTCGCCGGCCGTGACCTCGGCGCCGATGCGGATGATGCCGTCTGCGTCGAGGTTGGCGACCATGTCCTCGGAGAGGTTCGGGATCTCGCGGGTGATCTCCTCGGGGCCGAGCTTGGTGTCGCGGGCGTCGATCTCGTGCTTGGAGATGTTGACCGTGGTCATGAGGTCCTGCTGGACCACGCGCTCCGACACGATGATGGCGTCCTCGTAGTTGTAGCCCTCCCACGGCATGTACGCCACGGTGAGGTTCTGGCCCAAGGCGAGCTCGCCTTTGTCGGTCGAGGGGCCGTCGGCCAGCACGTCGCCCACGCCGACCTCCTGGCCGGTGTAGACCAGGGGCTTGTGGTTGATGCACGTGGACTGGTTGGAGCGCTGGAACTTCGGCAGGCGGTAGGTGTCGACCGAGCCGTCCTCGCAGCGCACGCGGATCTGCTTCGCGTCGGCGTAGTCGACGACGCCGGCGTGCTTGGCGCGCAGGATGTCGCCCGAGTCGACCGCGGCGCGCAGCTCCATGCCCGTGCCCACGTAGGGGGCGACGGGGCGGATGAGCGGCACGGCCTGGCGCTGCATGTTCGCGCCCATGAGCGTGCGCTTGGCGTCGTCGTGCTCGAGGAAGGGGATGAGCGTCGCGGCGATCGAGATCATCTGGCGCGGCGACACGTCCATGTAGTCGACCTCGGACACCGGCACGTCGGCGGGGGTGCCGAAGTCGCCGTAGAAGTCCTTGGTACGCGCGATGACGTGGGTCGCGGGCTTGACCTCGCCGGTCAGCGGGTCGACCGACACGAAGCGGCGGGTGTTCTCGTCGAAGCGCTCGGCCGCCTGCGCGATGACGTGGCTCTCCTCCTCGTCGGCGGTCATGTAGTCGATCTCGTCGGTGACCTTGCCGTCGACGACGCGGCGGTAGGGGGCCTCGATGAAGCCGAACTTGTTGACGCGCGCGTAGATGGCCAGCGAGCCGATGAGGCCGATGTTGGGGCCTTCGGGGGTCTCGATGGGGCACATGCGCGAATAGTGCGAGTTGTGGACGTCGCGCGCCTCGGTGGGGACGTTGGTGCGGCGGCTCGAGCCGGTCTTGTGGCCCGCGACGCCGCCCGGGCCCAGGGCCGACAGGCGGCGCTTGTGGGTCAGGCCGGCCAGCGGGTTATTCTGGTCCATGAACTGCGAGAGCTGCGAGGACCCGAAGAACTCCTTGATCGACGCGACGATCGGGCGGATGTTGATGAGCGACTGCGGGGTGATGTCGTCGACCTCCTGCGACGCCATGCGCTCGCGCACGACGCGCTCCATGCGCGACAGGCCCACGCGGAACTGGTTGCCGATGAGCTCGCCCACCGTGCGCACGCGGCGGTTGCCGAAGTGGTCGCGCTCGTCGACGACGTAGCCCTCCTGGCCGTCGTGCAGGTTGATGAGGTAGCGCAGCGCGGCCACGATGTCCTCGGGCGTGAGCACGTACACGTCGGGGTCGACGTCGAGGCCGAGCTTCTTGTTGAGCTTGTAGCGGCCCACCGACGCCAGGTCGTAGCGCTGCTGGTTGAAGAACAGGCCGTCGAGCAGGGCCTTGGCCGAGTCGAGCGTCGGGGGCTCGCCGGGACGCTGGCGCTTGTAGAGCTCGACGAGGGCGTCGTCGCGGTTGTCGGTCGTGTCACGGGCCAGGGTGTGCTGGACCATCGGGGAGTCGCCGAGCAGGCTCAGGATCTCCTCGTTGGTCTCGGCGATGCCCAGGGCGCGCAGGAACATGGTGGCGGGCTGCTTGCGCTTGCGGTCGATGCTCACCACGAGGCAGCCGCGCTTGTCGGTCTCGAACTCGAGCCACGCGCCGCGGGTCGGGATGAACTGCACGCGGTAGACGAGCTTGTTGGCGTCAATCTCGCGGAAGTAGTAGACGCCCGGCGAGCGGACGAGCTGCGAGACGACCACGCGCTCGGTGCCGTTGATGATGAAGGTCCCGCGGTCGGTCATGAGCGGGAAGTCGCCCATGAACACGACCTGCTCCTTCATCTCGCCCGTCTCGCGGTTGACGAAGCGAACCTCGGTGAGAAGGGGCGCCTGGTAGTTGATATCCTTTGCCTTGCACTCCTCGACGGTGTGCTTGGGGTCGCCGAACTCGTGGGCACCGAAGGTGACCTCGAGGGTTTTAGAGGCGTTCTCAATCGGCGAGATGTCCCTGAAGGCTTCCGCAAGCCCCTCGGTCATGAAGCGGTTGAACGACTCCTTCTGGACCGCAATCAGGTTGGGAAGCTCCATGACCTCCGGGATCCTCCCGAAGCTGATCCGCTCGCGGTAGGTACGCGAGGGGATCGGAGCGATTTCAAGATTACCCACCAGGCGATTCCTCCTTCATGGTAGAGAAATGGCGCATTATTCGCAGCCTATAACTGTACCCCAACCACCCGACGTTCGTCAATAATGTGCGTTGACAGATTTGCGGAAATGGAGTAGCGTATCTGCGTTTAAAAACGGTGCAGGTCAACGGATTGACCGCCCATTCTCTCCCATGAAGATTATATGGCGCTAACGTCCCAGGCCGCGGTAGCCGGCGAAGGGGACGCCCAGCTCGCGGCAGACCAGCTCCGCGTCGGTCGCGCACCGCTGCAGGCCGCCGGCGCGCAGGATGCTGTCCTCGGCCCCCTTGCCCGCCACGACGACCACCGCCGGGCGGCGGACGCCGGCGAACGCCTCGTGGACGGCCTCGGCGCGGTCTTCGACGACACGGTAGTCGCCGCCCTGCGCGCGGATCGCCTCGCCGATCTCGGCGCATATCTCCGCGACGGGCACGTCGGCCGGGTCGTCCTCGGTCAGCACGATGCGGTCGGCGTTGCGCCCCGCAGCGCGGCCCAGGCCCGGGCGCCGGTGCGTCCCGCGGTTGCCGGTGGCGCCGAACACCACGGTGACCTCGCGGCCGGGGAACTCCGCGCGCACGCACTTCAGCAGCGCCTCCATGCTCATCTCGTTGTGGGCGTAGTCGACGATGCCGACCAGGCTGCCGTCGGGGGCGTCGTAGCGCTCCATGCGGCCGGGCACGTGCACGTCGGCGAGGCCGCGCGCCATCGCCGCATGGTCGACGCCGAGCGCCTCGCAGGCGGCGACGGCGGCAAGGGCGTTCGAGACGTTGAAGGAGCCCAGCCCCCCGAAGCGCAGCGCGAAGGCGCCGCTCGGCGTCGCGACCTCGAGGTCCCAGCGGCCCTCCCCCGCCCGGGCGCACCTCGTCGGGAACACGTCGGCGCCCAAACCCGCCCGCGCCGCGTAGGTCAGCAGGCGCGGCGCGGTGCGCGCGGCCGCCAGCACCGCGTCGCGGCGGTCGGTCTCGAGGTTGACCACGGCGCAGGCGCACTGGGAGAACAGACGCAGCTTCGAGGCGAAGTAGTCCTCGAACGTCGGGTGCTCGACCGGCGAGATGTGGTCCTCGGCGATGTTGGTGAACACCCCGACCTCGAAGCGCGTGCCGAGCGTGCGGTCGTACTTGAGGCCCTGGCTCGACACCTCCATCACCGCGGCGTCGCACCCGGCGCGCACGGCGTTCGCGAGGTGGCGCTGCAGCTCGATCGCCTCGGGGGTGGTGTTGTGGGACGGGGCGCGCCCCATCCCGTCGTCGGTCACCACGCCGGTGAGCATGGCGGAGGGGGCGCCCCCGCGCGCCCTCAGGACGGCGTCGGCGTAGAACGTCGCGGTCGTCTTGCCCTTCGTGCCGGTGATGCCCACAACGCGCAGGCGCCCGGAGGGGTCGCCGAAGAAGGCGCAGGCGATGCGCGCCATGGCGCGCCGGACGTCGTCGACCGCGATCCCGGGCAGGCCGCACCCCCCGATCGGCTCACCCGCGACGTAGGCGCACGCCCCGCGCGCGGCGGCATCGGCGAGATAGGCGGGCTTGAACGCCGCGCCCTTGCAGACGAACAGCGTGCGGGGGGCGACGGCGCGCGAGTCGAACGTCAGGTCGGCCAGCTCCCCGTCGCCCGCCAGGCGGGCGAACTCCTCGGGGGAGACCGTGCGCCCCTCGCCGTCGACGCAGCGCCACGTCAGGCTCCCGTCGGCCTCAAGCGCCGCAAGCGCGCCGCGTGCATCCATGCCCATTCCCCTTCCGTCGCGGTCGTCATGCAAAAGCGGGGGTCCGGGACGCGCCCGAACCCCCGTCTCAGACAGGCTTATGCCCTCAGCGTCAAGCGAAAACTACTTGACGGTGACGGTGGCGCCGGCCTCCTCGAGCTTGGCCTTGGCCTCGTCGGCCTTCTCCTTGTTGACAGCCTCGAGCAGGGTCTTGGGAGCACCGTCGACGGCGTCCTTGGCCTCCTTGAGGCCCAGGCCGGTGAGCTCGCGGACCACCTTGATGACGGCGATCTTGTTGGAGCCGAAGCCCTCGAGCACGACGTCGAACTCGGTCTTCTCCTCGGCCTCGGCGGCAGCGCCGGGGGCGGCAGCAACGGCCACGGGAGCAGCGGACACGCCAAAAACCTCCTCGAGCTCGCTGACGAGCTCGCGGATCTCAATCGCCGTCATACCCTTGAGGGTCTCGACGATCTCTTCCTTGGTCACAGCCATGGAACACTCCTTAACGAAACACAACGCCGCGCGGGCGTTTGACTGGCGCGGCCCGTGCGGGCCGCAAAGACAGACGACCGCTTAGGCGGCCTCGTTCTCCTTCTGCCCTGCGATCTGATCCAGGACGCGCACGAAGGAGGACACGGGGTTGAGCATGGTGGCAAGCACCATACCGAGCAGCTCGTCGCGCGTGGGCAGGTCGGCGATGGCGTTGGCGTGGGCCGCGTCGGCAACCGCGCCGTCGATCATGCCGCCCTTCAGCTCGAGAGCCTTGTTCTCCTTGGCGAAGTTCTTGAGGATCTTACCGGCAGAAGCGGGATCGTCCTTGAAGAAGACGATGGCGTTGGTGCCGTCGAGCAGCTCGCCCATGTCGGGCTTCTCACAGTCGGCGAGAGCGCGGCGGACAAGGTTGTTCTTGTACACGACGCACTTGGCCTCGACGTTGCGGAGCTCGCCGCGCAGGGCGCTCATCTGCTTGACGGTCAGGCCGCAGTAGTTGATCACATAGAAGCCGGCGTACGTGCCGAGGTTCTCCGTGATCTCGGCGACCATTTCGACCTTTTTCTGAGTGGGCATGCGTTGCACCTCCTTCCCTCATGTGCGACCCGACCGAAACACGGGCAAGGTCGCTTCATCATAAGGGACATGAAAAACGACCTCCGTGCCACAAGGGACAGCGGAGGCCGTTCGGATTCGAAATCCTCGTGACCACCTAGGCAGGCGGACGGCAGACGTCCTTTGAGCCTTACGGCACCGGCTGTCTCAGGCAGCGGATCACACACGTTGATATGCTTTCGGACGAAAGCTTTGGTATTGTGGCAAACGAAACGCCCCCGCGCAAGCCTCGAAGGCTCGCACGGGGGCGCATCCATCGTATGAGCATAACGTGCGTCTACCGCCGGTCATGGGCGGCGGCAAAGGCACGTCCCGGACTACTCGGCGTCGGTCGCCGCCATGAAGTCGCGGGTGATGAGCGGGTCGACCTTGATGCCCGGGCCCATCGTCGTGGTGATGGTGACCGACTTGACGTACTTGCCCTTGGCGGTCGACGGCTTGACGCGCAGGATCTCGGTGATGAGCGCAGCGTAGTTCTCCACCAGGTCGGCGACCTCGAAGGAGGCGCGGCCCATGGGGATGTGGCAGATGCCGTAGCGGTCGGCGCGGTACTCGACGCGGCCGGCCTTGAGCTCGCCCACCATCTTGGCGACGTCCATCGTGACGGTGCCGAGCTTGGGGTTGGGCATGAGGCCGCGCGGGCCGAGGATCTTGCCGATGCGGCCGACCTTGGCCATCATGTTCGGCGTGGCGATGGCGGCGTCGAAGTTGATCTCGCCGGCCTGAATCTGCGCGACCAGGTCGTCGGAGCCCACGATCTCGGCGCCCGCAGCCTCGGCCTCGCGGGCCTTGTCGCCCTCGGCGAAGACGGCGACGCGGACCTGCTTGCCGGTGCCGTGGGGCAGCGCGATGGAGCCGCGGATGTTCTGGTCGGCCTTGCGCGGGTCGATGCCCAGGCGGAAGTGGACCTCGAAGGACTCGTCGAACTTGGCGGTCGCGAGCTGCTTGGCCAGGGTGATGGCCTCGAGGGGGGTGTAGAGCTTGGTGCGGTCGACCTGCGCCGCGCTGGCGCGATAACGCTTGCCGTGCTTCTGAGCCATGGTGGTGTTTCCTTTCGTGGTCTGTTCGGGCCTTGCGGCCCTCCCACATGCCCGCTGGGGGCCTGCGCGAAAAACGGACGGTCGTGCTCGGGGACTAGGCCTCGGCGACGGTCACGCCCATGGAGCGGGCGGTGCCGGCGATGATGCGCATGGCAGCCTCAATGCTGTTGGCGTTGAGGTCGGGCATCTTCGTTTCGGCGATCTGGCGGAGCTGCTCCTGCGAGAGCTGGCCCACCTTGTCGGCCTGCGGGCGGGCGGAGCCGCTCTTGATGCCGAGCGCCTGCTTGATCAGGATGGCTGCAGGCGGGGTCTTCGTGATGAACGTGAAGCTCTTATCCTCGTAGACCGTGATCTCGACGGGGATGATGGTGCCCGACTTGTCCGCCGTGGCAGCGTTGAACTGCTGGCAGAACTGCATGATGTTGACGCCCTGGGCGCCCAGCGCGGGGCCGACCGGGGGGGCCGGGTTGGCCGCACCGGCGGGAATCTGGAGCTTTACAAAGCCCGTAACCTTCTTTTTAGCCATGACAATCCTCTTTCGGGAACGTGTGAGACGTGTGTCTCGCCTTGCCTTGCTATCTCAACCCGGGCTGCGAGAAGCCCTCTCGCAGTAGGCGCAGCCCGGGAAAAGAACGATGGGACTAGCGGATCGACGTGATCTGGTCGAACGAGAGCTCGACGGGCGTCTCGCGGCCGAAGATCGTGACGTTGACGCGGACCTTGCCAGCCTCGGCGTTAATCTCGGTCACCGTGCCGTCGAAATCCGCAAGCGGGCCCGAGGTGACCTTGACCGTCTGGCCGATCTCGAGGTCGACGGAGGTGCGCTTGGGCGCGGCGCCGGGCTCGGCGCGGTGCATAATCTTGTTGTACTCGTCGCGCGACAGCGGGATCGGCGAGCCGTCGACGCCCACGAAGCCGGTCACGCCCGGCGTGTTGCGGACGATCGACCAGGTGTGGTCGTTCATCTCCATGCGCACGAGGACGTAGCCGGGGAAGACCTTCGACTCCTTGACGGAGCGCTGGCCGCCCTCCTTGACCTCGGTCACCTCTTCGGTCGGAATCTGGATGTCGACGACCGAGTCGGCGACGCCCATGGTCTCGATGCGGTGCTCGAGGTCGGACTTGACCTTGTTCTCGTAGCCGGAATAGGTATGGATGACATACCAGCGTTTAGCCATTGCGGTTACCTCAATCCCGAGAAGGCGTACAGTGCGGGGACGATGACGGCGTCGACCAACGCGATGAGGATGCCGAAGAAGACGAGCATGCCGAGGACGGCGCCCGTGTACTTGACCATCTCGGGCTTCGTCGGCCAGACGACGCGCTTGGTCTCGGTGCGGACGCCCTTGAAGTACGTCTTGGCACGCTCGATGAGGCCCGGCTTGGCGTTCTTGCCGGACTTCTTCGCCTTCTTGGACGCAGCGGCCTTGGCGGCTTTCTCAGGAGCCTTGGACGCCTTCTTGGAGGCCTCGGCGGCCTGCTGCGCCTTGGCGGCGGTTGCCTTCTCTGTTGTGGTCTTGCTCGACGCCATGTGCTGTCCTTTTCGATTCGTTCGAACGGGACTTCGGTTTGCCCTACATAAAACGACTCGCCCTCTCGGGGAGAGGGCGAGTCGGAAGAATGCTGGCAGGCCAGGAGGGACTCGAACCCCCAACGAACGGTTTTGGAGACCGCCGCTCTACCATTGGAGCTACTGGCCTAATTCCTAGAAGCTCGCCTTCTGTTTAGCGAGTCTCGCGGTGGATCGTGTGGTGACGACACCAAGGGCAGTACTTCTTGTACTCGATGCGATCCGGGTGGGTCGCCTTGTTCTTGGTCATCGTATAGTTGCGGCGCTTGCATTCGGTGCAAGCGAGGGTAATCATGGTGCGCATTCAATCCTCCTGAATACCAGCCCCGATTGGTGGGGTCACAGGTTGGTACTTTATATCCTTGCAGCGCCCGTGTCAACGATTATGTTAAGCCTGACGGCATCACCATGCTCTATCCACAAGCGTACCTGCGGAACGCGGGGGATGCCGTGCACAAAAAATGCCCCGGCGCGCGTGCGCCGGGGCACCTGAAATCAACGAGCGATCAGACGAGCTGCTACTCGATGATGGTGGAGACGCGGCCGGAGCCAACGGTGTGGCCGCCCTCGCGGATAGCGAAGCGCAGGCCCTCCTCCATGGCGATGGGGTGGATGAGGTCGCCCTCGATCGTCACGTGGTCGCCGGGCATGACCATCTCGATGCCCTCGGGCAGCTTGACGGAGCCGGTGACGTCGGTGGTGCGGAAGTAGAACTGCGGACGATAGCCGTTGAAGAACGGGGTGTGACGGCCGCCTTCTTCCTTGGTCAGGACGTAGACCTCACCGGTGAACTTCGTGTGCGGGTGCACCGAGCCAGGCTTGCAGAGAACCTGGCCGCGCTCGATGTCCTCGCGCTTGATGCCGCGCAGCAGGACGCCGATGTTGTCGCCGGCCTCGGCGAAGTCGAGCGTCTTGCGGAACATCTCGATGCCGGTCGCGGTCGTGGTGTTGGTGTCGCGGATACCGACGATCTCGAGCTGGTCGCCGACGCGCAGCTCGCCGCGCTCGACGCGGCCGGTGGCGACGGTGCCGCGGCCGGAGATGGTCATGGTGTCCTCGACGGCCATCAGGAAGGGCTTCTCGTTGTCGCGAGCGGGCGTCGGGATGTAGTCATCGACGGCGTGCATGAGCTCGCGGACGGACTCGACCCACTTCTCCTCGCCGTTGAGGGCGCCGAGCGCGGAGCCGCGGATGACGGGCAGGTCATCTCCCGGGAACTCGTACTCGGTGAGCAGGTCGCGGGTCTCCATCTCGACGAGGTCGATGAGCTCGTCGTCGTCGACCATGTCGCACTTGTTCAGGAAGACGACGATGTAGGGCACGCCGACCTGACGGGCGAGCAGGATGTGCTCGCGGGTCTGGGCCATGGGGCCGTCGGTGGCGGCGATAACCAGAATCGCGCCGTCCATCTGGGCCGCACCCGTAATCATGTTCTTGACGTAGTCAGCGTGGCCGGGGCAGTCGACGTGGGCGTAGTGACGGTTCCAGGTCTCGTACTCGACGTGGGCAACCGAAATGGTAATGCCGCGCTCACGCTCTTCCGGAGCCTTGTCGATGTCCTCGAAAGCCGTGAAGTCGGCCTTGCAGCCCTCAGTCACAGACAGGGTCTTGGTGATGGCGGCGGTCAGCGTCGTCTTACCGTGGTCGACGTGACCGATGGTGCCGATGTTCACATGGGGCTTATCGCGAACGAACTTCTCCTTGGCCATGCTCTCCTCCTCATAAGGAAATAGTTCCGGCTGGCTGACCGGTGGTACCCTAATAACGCTAGCGGCGCGTAGAACGCGCCGCGAGTAGCTAATGGTAGCGGTGACTGGATTCGAACCAGTGACGCCACGGGTATGAACCGTGTGCTCTAACCAGCTGAGCTACACCGCCAAGTTCTTGGTTTTGATTTCTAAGAGAAAAGATGGAGCCTGCGACCGGACTTGAAC
>DBEYOB010000129.1:0-9376 GCA_048173955.1 Coriobacteriales bacterium | reverse complement strand
CGCGCCGAGCGCCGCGAGGGCGAGCAGCTTCGCCTCGACGGCGCGCCCGCGCGAGGGGACCGCCGTGAGGCTGGCGAGGCGCCCGGCGGCGCGCTCCTCGTCCACGGCGAGCCCGCAGACGATGGCGGACATGAGCGGCATGAGGGCGCCGAGGAACTGGGAGTAGGCGTCCGCGCCCAGCGCCGGGTCCCATCGGGCGACGGAGAAGTACTCGCCGCAGGCAAGGCCGGCGGCCAGGCCGCAGACGAGGTGCACCGCCACGAGCGGGGAGCGCGCCAGGCGCAGGGCCTCGGAGCGCAGGGCCCGCGGGAGCGTCATGCGCGGCGCCGCTTCGGTGAGTCGTGCCATGCCGATCACCTCTCCTCGGAGCGCGCGAACCAGGCCGCGCCTGCCGCCGTGAGCGCGACGAACGCGAGCGCGCAGACCAGAAGGCCGGCCAGCGTGAGCATGCCGTCCGCCGCGAGCGCCCCGCCGAGCGCCACGTCGGCCGCGAGCGGCTCGCCGCTCGGCAGCACGGGGATGAACGAGGTGGGTATGACCATGCTCGCCGACGGCGGGAAGAGTTGCGGCAGCGGTATCGCCGACCAGGCGAACCCGCCCACGAGCTGAACGGCGAGCGGGACGAAGATGCCGGCGAGCATGCCGAGGCGCGCCGTGAGCCAGAGCCCCGCGGGAATCATCCACGCTGTGGTCACCGTGTTGACGAGCGCGCAGCAGAGCATCGTGAGGGCTCCGGCCGCCGTGAGGCCCTCCGCGGTGAACGCCGAACACACGAGGTAGATGCCGAACACCACGAGGTTGGAGAGCGCGCAGAGTGCCAGGCACCAGAGCGCCTTCGCCCACCAGGCACACCCGAGCGGGACGCCCAGGCCCAGGAGCCCCCGCATCCGCGTGCGCGCGTCGGCCTGCGCCACACAGGCCACCACGAGCGAGAGCGCCACGGGCAGGAAGAGCGCGTACCAGTAGTTCCATGCGGAAAACGATTGGTAACCCTGGTAGGGCATCGCGCCGAGCAGCGGCATGGGCAGGGCCATGACGAGGGCGAGGCGCACCGGCGCCGCGTGGCGTGACTTCAGGGCCTCGGCGCGCAGGCTCGCGATCAGACCGATCTTCTCGCCCGTCATGCTGCCACCTCCCCGCGGGAGCGCCGCCCCTCACGGCAGACACTCATGAAGAGCCCCTCGAGGTCCTCACCCGGGTGCAGCCGGTCCTCGTAGGCGAGGCGCCCCCGGTAGATGATGCCGACCGTGTCCGCCATCTGCTGCACCTCGGAGAGGATGTGGCTCGAGACGAGCACCGTCGTGCCCGCCGCCGCGAAGCCCCGGATCTGGTCGCGCAGCTCCTCGATGCCGATGGGGTCGAGGCCGTTGGTGGGCTCGTCGAGCACGAGCAGGCGCGGCCGGGCGAGCAACGCCAGCGCGAGCCCCAGTCGCTGCTTCATGCCCATCGAGAAGCGCCCGGCGCGCTTTTTCCCGGTACCCGCGAGGTCCACGGTCTCCAGCACCTCGTCGACGCGGCTCTCGGGAAGGCCCAGCAGCGTGGTGCGCACGCGCAGGTTCTCGCGCGCGGTGAGGTTGGGGTAGAGCGGCGCCTCCTCGATGAGGCTGCCGATTGCGTAGAGGTCCTCGCGGCGCCAGGGGTGCCCGGCGAAGAGGATCTCGCCGGCCGTCGGCCGCAGCATCCCGCAGATCATCTTGAGCGTGGTCGACTTGCCGGCGCCGTTGGGTCCGAGCAGGCCGTACACCTCGCCCTCGCGAATGTGGAGGTTCACGTCCGCCACGGCGTCCTGCGCCTGGTCGCCGCGGCCGAAGCGCTTGGTGAGCCCGCGCGTCTCGAGCATGTAGCCCATGGGTTCGTCCCTTCTCTTCCGGGCGCGCGGGCTGAGTCGCCGTGCCCGCGCGCCGTCCCTTTGGGTTCGCTGTCCATGGTGGGGGAGGACTCTAACGAAGCGATAACGGTCGTCGGCGATTGCCGCGCCGCCACGTCGCAGTCCCGAAACCCCATTCTTTCTCGCGGTGTCGCTGTTGAAGAGGATGCGGGCCGTTTGACGTATCGTTAGGTTTCGCATTGGGTATATTTGCTAACAATTGCTACCAATAGGAGTAAGGTTGCTATGAGTTCTCAACTTGCTACGCGTGTTGACGATCTTGAGGCGGAGCGTTTCCGCGAGAACACGCGTCTCCTGGGTACTACCCCGGCAGACGCCATGCGCATCTTCGTTGCTGCCTTCAATGCACATCGGGGCTTTCCCTTCGAGGTTCGCCTAAAGGAGCCCGAGGTGGAGCCTTTTGCCACCGAGCAGCAGGCGGAATCGTTTTCGAATCAGCTTGCGTTGAAGATGATGCAAGATGCGCGGTGAGATTTGGACGATGCGGGACGACCTCTATGCAAGCAAAGCCCGTCCCGTAAGTCGCGACATGCTGGGAAAGCGCATCGGTGTCCTCGAAGATGCCTACATGGACGCCGTGTCGTGCTCGTTGCGCATCGTGCTCGGGCTCTGAGCAAAGGTGCTTGGGCGGCGACGACCTCCGCGCCCAGCGCAATCTTCTTAAAACCGATTTCATCCACCGAGTTTTCGGTGCGCCAGTAGCGCGGAGCCGCTTTGCCGGACGCGGCGGGCGATTGGCATACGCAGTCCTCGGCATGCGCCCCTTTGCCGTGACGGACGGCAACTGACGGCCGGGACACCCCATTTTCAAAAGATTTGTTCTATAGGAACTATAGCAATCGCCTCCAAAAGGTGATAGCATGCAGATAATTGTTATATCTGAACTATAGCAAAACTAACAATCAGGAAGCCGAGGAGGAGCCATGGGAACCCCCGTTCTTGAAGTGAGCTGCTACCGAAAGGAGTACCGGGGCAAGGTTGCCGTGCGCGACCTCTCGCTCGCGGTGGCGCCCGGCGAGATCTGCGGATTCATCGGCCACAACGGCGCCGGCAAGACCACGCTCATCCGCTCGATCGTAGGCGCGCAGCCGCCCACCTCGGGCAAGATTCGCGTCTGCGGCGTCGACGTCTGGCGCGACCCCGTGGCCGCCAAGCGCCTCATGGCCTATGTGCCGGACAACCCCGACGTCTACGACTTCCTCACCGGCATGCAGTACCTGGACCTTATCGCGGATGTTTTCGGCGTCCCCGCACCGGAGCGGCGTCGTCGCACGGGTGAGCTCGCGGGGCGCCTCGAGCTCGAAGGCGCCCTCGGCGACCCCGTCTCCTCCTATTCCCACGGCATGCGCCAGAAGCTCGTGCTCGTGGGGGCGCTGCTGCACGACCCGGTGCTCCTCGTGCTGGACGAGCCTTTCGTGGGGCTCGACCCCTCGGCTTCCCACGAGCTCAAGGCAATCCTGCGCGAGCGTGCGGGCGCCGGCGGTGCGGTGTTCTTCTCGTCCCACGTGCTTGAGGTAGTGGAGCGGCTCTGCGACACCGTTGCCGTCATCCGGAGGGGCGAGCTCGTCGCCTCCGGCCCCACCGGCGAGATATGCGGTTCGGAGTCGCTCGAGAGCGTGTTTCTCGAGCTTGTGGAGAAGGACGCGAGGTGATGGGGATGGCAGGTTCTAGCGGTCGCCGGCTCGTCCCGCTGCTTCGCCTCCAGATGGGCGCCTTCCTTCACAGCCTCGGTTTCCGGTGGGAATCCGGTCGGGCGCGCGCCGTCGGCGTTGCGGTGCTCGCCGCTCTTCTCGCTGGCATGGCGGTTGCCTACCTGGGGGCGCTCGGTTTCGGCATGGTGGCCGCCGGGGCCGCGCGCACGATTCCCGCACTCGCCGCGCTCGTGGGCTCGCTCGCCTCGGTCGCGCTCGTGTTCGTCAAGGCGCCGGGCACGGTCTTCGGCTGCCGGGACTATGACTTCGCGGCGGCGCTGCCGGTGTCCGTGCGCACCGTCGTCCTCGTGCGCACGGCTCCGCTCTACGGGTTTGGCATCGTGCTCTCGATTTTGCTGTCGGCCCCGCTCTATGCGGCATATTTCTCCGCGGCGGATGCGACGCCGGCTGCCGCTGCGGCCGCGGTGCTCTGCTCCGTGCTGGCGCCGCTCGCACCGGCCGCGGTGGCGACGCTCGTCTCGCTCGCGCTCACGTCGGTCGCCGTGAGGTTCCGGCATGCGGGCGCGGTCCAGCTCGCCCTCTCCGCCTTGCTCGTGGTGGGCGTGGTCGCCGGGTCGTTCGCCTTGGGAGGAGTGTCTTCCGGGGCCGGCGGAGGCGCAGCCCTCGCTGCGGTCGGCGACGTTGCCGCGGTGCTCTCGGCTGCGGTCTCGTCCGCGTACCCGCCCGCCTCATGGGCCGCCTCGGCGGTTGGGGAAGGTTCGGCTGCGGGTCTTGCCGCCTTCGCGGCGCTCTCGCTGGCATGCCCCGCCGTCGTGACCCTGGGCCTCGCCGCGTGCTACCCGACGGCGAACGCGCTTGCGATGTCGGGCCCCCGCGGACGCCGTGGGCGGGTCGAGGCCTCGGCCGCCGCAAGCCCGCTCCGTGCCCTCATGCGCAAGGAGCTCCGCCGCATCGGCTCCATGCCCTTCTATGCCTTGAACGACTGCGCGGGCCTGCTCCTCATGGTGATGGCCGCGGTCGCGGTGTCCGTCTTCGGGGTGGGTGCGCTGCTCGCCTCGGGGGTCGTCAACGGCGTGCGGCTCGACCCCCAGGCGGCCGAGGCGCTGCGCGGACAGATCGACGCGGCGCTGCCGTGGGTCTTCGGGTTCTGCGGGGCGATGTCGCTCACGGCGGGCCCCTCGGTCTCCCTCGAGGCGCGTGCGAGCTGGCTCATGCTCACGGCGCCGGTGGGTGCGGGGACCGTGCTCGCCTCCAAGCTCCTCGCCAACCTCGTCCTCGGCGGGGCGGCGGTGGCGGTCTCCTCGATCGTGCTGCTCGCCGGCGGCACGGCGCCCCTGCTCGTCCTGCAGTGCGCCGCCTGTGCGATGGGCATGCTCGTCGGCTTCGCCTCGGTCGCGCTCGCGATCGACGCCTCGCGCCCCAACCTTTCCTGGACCTCGCCCTCCGAGGTCGTCAAGCGCGGGCTGCCGGTCACGGTGGGAGCGCTCGGCGGGACCCTCGCCTCGCTGGGCTGCGGCTTTGTCTCCGCGGCGGCGTGCGGATCCCTCGGCACGGCGGCGTCGGTCGCGATCAACCTCGCGCTTCCGGCCGCCTGCGCGTTCGCGGGTCTCGCCGCCCTTCGTGCGGTCGCCCGCCGCGGCCTGCCGGGCCCCGGCTGGGGAGAGTGACGCCAAAGGGGTTCGAATTTATCCGATGAGGGACGTTGGGCCGCCGCCCTGATGGGGGGATGAGGTCGGTTGCGGCGCTATGCGCAAGAATGCACGGTGCGGAATTCCCCCAGTGAAAGCTCGAGGACTCTTAAACTGAAACCTGAGCGGTTCGATTTTCTCTGATACAATAAACCGAGCAAATCACCTCATCGGTTTGGAACAGATATGAAAAACGACTTGGTAGATCGTCCGGTTTATCTCAGCTGGCTTAACCGGTGGAAGAATCGCGACGTCATCAAGGTGGCAACTGGTTTGCGCCGTTGCGGCAAGTCGAGTGTGCTCGAACTGTTTCGTCGGCAGCTTCGCGCAGAGGGCGTCGCAGACGGCAACATCCTGAGTATCAACTTCGAGAGCTGGGACGAAGAGTACCCGCTCGACGCGCGCGAGCTCTACCGCTATATCGTCCAGCGCCTGGGTGCCGGCACGAACTACGTGTTCCTCGACGAGGTGCAGCACGTAAGGGAGTTCGAGCGGGCCGTCGATGCGCTCTATGTCCGCGAGGGCGTCGACCTGTACATCACGGGCTCGAATGCCTTCTTCCTTTCCGGAGAGCTTGCCACGCTGCTCACGGGCCGCTATGTCGAGCTGAATATGCTGCCTTTCTCGTTTGCGGAGTACCGATCTGCGCGGGGCGGGGAGGAACGTCCCGAGGATGCGTTCAACCGTTACCTCACCTATGGCGGCATGCCCTTTGCGGCGAGACTCGACGATCCCCAGTCGATTGCCGACTATCTGGGCGGCGTGTTCAACACGGTGCTTGTCGAGGATGTGGCGGGCCGGCATCCCCGTATGGACATGCGCGCGTTCAGGGATCTTTCGGCGTTTATCGCCGACAACGTTGGGAACATCACCTCGCGAAAACGCGTAGCTGCCGGACTCACCCAGGCGGGGACGAAGGTATCTCCGGCGACGGTCGGGACATACCTCGACATACTCATGGAGAACTACCTGGCGTTCAAGGCTGGGCGCTACGACCTCAAGGGCCGGGAGTACCTCGAGACGCTCGAGAAGTACTATCTTGGCGACCTGGGCTTCAGGTTCTGGTTGCTCGGGAAGGAGCAGGGTGATCTGGGCAGACGGCTCGAGAACGCAGCGTACCTTGAGCTGCTGCGACGCTACCGCACCGTCTGCGTAGGCAAGATGGGGACAGCCGAGGTCGATTTCATCGCCATGGGCGACGATGGTCCCGAGTACTTTCAGGTGGCACTGACGGTGCTCGACGAGGCGACGCGCGTTCGAGAGTTCGCGCCGCTCGAGGCAATCGCCGACAACTACCCTAAAACCGTGCTGACCCTCGACCGCGTCGGGGTGGGGGACTACCGGGGGATTCGGCACCTCAACGTAATCGATTGGATGCTTGGCAAGGCGTAATGCGCGCTTTCGGGCGTCAATTGCCTAGTTATTGCGCCGTGCAATAGGTTGTTTACGCCGCCGATCGGCGCCGGGTGGCGTAGACTGCCGTCCGCGACTCGCTACGCCTCGCCGTCGCCGTGGTGGGCTATCTGGACGACGGCGAGGCACGCGAGGCCGATGCCCAGCAGGCGCAGCGCGTCGTTCGGCGTCACCTCGTCCATGATGGTGAGCGCCGCGACTCCGACCCCCATGGCGAGCGCGACGGCCTTGAGGACGAGCTCGACGAGGGGGCGGGCCTTTTGCGCGGTCGATTCGCGACCGGCATCCCCCTTCTTTGCCTCGAGCAGCTCGTCGACCGAGACCCCGAGCTCCTCCGCGAGCTTGGGCAGCGAGGAGATGTCGGGGAACGAGAGGTCCCGCTCCCACTTCGAGACGGCCTTGTCGGTGACGCCCAGCTTCTGCGCGAGGTCGAGCTGCGTCATCCCCTTTTCTTTCCGCATGGTCGCGATCGTCGTTCCGAAGCTCTTTTCGCTCACAATCGTTCCTTTCTCCGCATCGGTGTCGGCACTTGCGCCACCATCATGCTGCGGCAAGGGTGCCGCGCGCTCAACCGGCCGTCAGTTTACTTTACTCGACGGACAGTCGAGTTCCGGTTGAGGGCGCGTGAACTGCGGTTTTGTTTTGGGTTGTCGGCGCAGCGGGTTCGGTATCGAGACTCATCCAACCAAACGTGTAGGATTGCGACGGGTCCGGCTTTAGGCGTTGGCCGACCTTAAGCCATTGGCGCGCTTCCCGGCTGCTGCTCCGACGGGCGCACGTGGATCTCCATCGAGCTGGACGCCGACCTGCCCGAGGGGCCCGTGCTCGACCTGTGAGGCATGAACCGCGGCCTCGTCTTCGCCAAGTTGCCCAAGCGCGTGCGGTACGAGGCCGCTGGGGGATACGGCGTCGTGCCTACCCCTGGCCGCATCGTCGCGTTCGCAACCGCAACGCCGAAGATCACCCTTGTTCTCAATACATACTCATGGTATGTTTAGCGTGGAAAGAAGGACGGAGGCACCCATGGCGCGCAACAAGTACCCGGAGGAGACCGTCAAGCGGATTCTCGACGTGGCCGAGCGGCTCTTCATGGAGCGCGGCTACGAGCACACCACGATGGCCGACATCGTCGAGGGCCTCGGCGGCCTCACAAAGGGCGCCGTCTATCACCATTTCAAGAGCAAGGACGAGATCTTCGAGGCGGTCTTCGAGCGCGCCACCCGTGGAGTCGTGGCTCGTGCCGACGAGATTCTCTCCGACAGTTCCCTAACGGGCATCGAGAAGATCAGAGCGCTCGACGGGGCGTCCGCCGATGGTCCGTCCGCCGACATGTGGAGGTCCATGCGCCCCTCGTCCGATCCCATGAGAAGCTCGCGCCTGCTGGCGCGCGAGTTTGTGGACGCGCTCGGGGTGGCGCACCGCTACGTGGAGCCGGCGATCCGCGAGGGGGTTGCCGACGGCACGGTGAGCTCCGAGTACCCGCGCGAGACCGCCGAGGTGATGCTCCTGCTCGCCAACCTGTGGATGGTGCCGCTCTTTCACCCACTGGCCGACGAGGCGGAGTTCGAGCGGCGCGCGGCCGTGCTCGTGCGCGTGATGCACGCGCTCGGCGTTGACCTGGTGGACTGGGAGTCCTTCGACCCCGCGCGCATGTGGGACGACTCCTGGGGCTCGTTCGCCCGCGACCTTGCGGGGGAGGGGGACCCGGCGTGTCGCGGCGGGAGGGGCGCGGACGCGGCGGCCGGGGAAGGAGGGGAGGGCGTCTCCGAGGCGATGGGCTGAACGGGGAGCCGATAAGCGAGGACGAGCCGCTCGACGCGGCTTTTCTTCGAGCATATATACATACCAACCGAATGTATGAAAGTGAGGAACCGATGGCACGAGCCGACGAAAAGAACCGGACGACTGAGGAAGGCCGCTCGGTCGAGAAGGAAGCCTCCTCCTCCGGGGGTCCCGGCATCGCGTTCCCGCGCTTCGCGGCGGTCATGGCGTCCCAGGCGTTCTCGCTTCTGGGCATGGAGATCCTGCAGTTCGTGCTGCCCCTGCACCTGCTCAACCTCACGGGGTCGGGCGCTCTCTACGGGGCGGTGGTCGCGGCGGGGTTCGTGCCCTACACGCTGCTCGCGCCCGTGGGCGGCGTCGTCGCGGATCGCACGCGCAAGCGAGGCGTCTTGGTCGCGGTGGGCGCGGCGCTCGCGGCGGCGATGGCGGCCTACCTCCCCCTCGCGGGGACGGCCGCGGTCGTGCCGGCGACGGTAGCCGTCCTCATGCTCGCCTTCGCGGCGCAGGCGCTCGAGCAGCCCTGCGTCCAGTCGGCGATCCCGCACCTCGTGGCGCCGTCGGAGGTCGGGCGCGCCGTGGCGCTCGTGAACCAGGTGGGCATGCTCACGGGCATCGGCGGGCCCGTGGTGGGCGGGCTGGCCTTCGGCTTCCTCGGCTTGACGCCCATCGTCGTCGCGTGCGTGGCCTGCTTCGCGGCGTCGGCCGTCGTTGCGGCCCTCACCGTGCGCGTCCCCTACGAGCCGCCCGCGCGCACGGCGGGCGCCCTCGCCACCGCCCGCGCGGATCTCGCCGAGGCGCTCTCTTTCCTGCGCTCGAGCCCGCTCATGTGGCGCACCATCCTGGGCGCGACGCTTGTGAACCTCTTCGGCTCGTCGTTCTTCAACGTGTGCTCGCCCTACATCGTGACCGAGACCCTCGGCCTGCCCAACCAGCTCATGGGCGCGCTGCAGGGC
>DBEYOB010000128.1:0-21472 GCA_048173955.1 Coriobacteriales bacterium | reverse complement strand
CGGCAGAGGCGGGCCCGCCGCCGGGCGTCGCGCGGCGCGGCAGGCTGCGCAGGACGACAGACGGTCGCGACCATGGTACCCCGAAGCGGCGCCGTGGCAAGCGCCGGTCGGCGCGACGGGCCGTGGCGGGGTCGCGGCCGGATGGGATTCCGGCCGGGCGGGACTCCAGCCGGGCGGAAATCCGACCCCGCAGGCACCCACGGGCACAGAATCGTTCAATTTCGCCGCTTCTGGCTATCAAATGTTGAGTTGACAACCAGCAGGGGCGATACTGAGTGGATTGGAGGGACACCCAGCCGTCGTTTGCGCGCGCCGACCTTCCCCTTGACCGCCCTTTTCGTACGCCATGTCAACGTACGCAATGGGGCGGAAAGAAAAGCGCAGGTCAAATAGGGTGTTGAAAACCAACGTTCCGTTCACGACGCACAGGAAGGAACGCGCCCATCGCACTGTGTGGGCATGCTGTCCTCAGGACCGTTCAATTTCCGGTCTACTGGCCTATGTGTCAATATTTGATAGCCATATTAAAGGAAATTGAACGATTCGCCGCTCGGACGTGCCTCGCCCGGACGGGCCTCACCCGCCCCCCGCACCGCCCGCACCCCAGCGCCGACGGCTTGCGCTCAAGCGGCATGCCATCTCGGCCCCGTGCCATCTCGACGCACGGCCCGGCACGCATTCTCGACAGCAGGTTTCAGCATGCCTTCAATCGAAATTTCTCCACCAAGGCGGCGTCGTTTCATGATATGCCTAGCGCGTACCCGTTAGCCGTCCGCCATGCACGCCGTCCGAATGCATGCGGCGGCATCAGGAGGTTCACATGACCCAGGAACAGCAACCCGGCTCCCAGGGGCACGCGCCGCGCCCCATGCCGAACCCCATGCCCGACCCCGCCGCGCCCAACCCGTTCGCCTCGCTCTTCGACGAAGCGCCGGGCACGGTCGCCGCGCCCGGCGCCATCCCGTCGGGCATGCCGACCCCGCCCCGCCCGGTGCCGCCGATGCCGGCTCCCGTGCCGCCGACAGCCTCGGCCGCCGGCCAAGCAGCCGGCCCGTCGCCCTTCGCACCGCCCACGCCCGGTTTCGCACCCACCGTGCCTCCCCTGGGCGCAACACCCGTCCCCGGGCAGCCTGCACCGCGCGGGGGCGTGCCGTTCACCATCATCTGCCCCGAAGGCTATCTGCCAGTCGTCAAGTTCATCAGGATCCCCGAGCGCGACCCGCGTCCCGCGGACGGCCCCGCCGAAGGCGGGCGGTGATGGCGCAGCCCGCGACCCAGCGGCCTCCGGAGACCCGGTGCGCCCCGACTCCGCACACCGCCGCGCGCGCAGGTACCCCGCGCGTCGAGCATGCGCTCAACCTGGCCGACGCGCTCGGCGCCCACAACGTGGGACACGCGCTCAACGACCTCGTGGCGAGCGGGCGCTACAGCCGGGTGTACCTGGGCTCGTACTTCTGCGACCGCTACTTTTGCGCGCTGCCGCCGGGGGTGTTCGCCCGAACGCTCGACGCGTGCGCACAGGCGGGGCTGCCGGCGACCCTCGTCGTGCCCATCCCGGCCGAAGGTGCCTTCGATTCCGTGGTCGAGCGGCTCGGCGCCCTGCTCGAGCAGGGCGTCGCCATAGACGAGGTCACCTGCAACGACCTGGGGACACTCGCCTGGTGCACCGAGCGCTGCGACCGAAGGCTCAACGCAGGCCGGCTGTTCAGCCGCGACGTGCGCGAGCCGCGCGACCCCGGCTTCATGGCGCATCCAACCGCCCCCGCGCTTCTGACGCGCGAGCGGTCGGCGGCGTTTCCCGGCTGCCGCGTCGACGGTTACGAGTTCGACCCCGTCACCCCCGTGACCGACCTGTCGGGCACGCCGGCGGACGCGGTCTGCGCGCTGCACGCCGACTGGTGCTACGCGTCGACCGGCAAAATCTGCGAGGTCGCGTCCATCGGCAAGCCGGCAGAGCGCAAGTTCCGCCCGAACGAGGCGTGCACGTGCACCTGCCTGCACTACGTCCTCGAGCACCGGCCGCGCGAGGCGGGCGCCCCAGCCTACTTCAAGCACGGGCGCACCGTGTACTACCGCCAGACGGACGCCCGCTGCGTCGGGGTCGGTGCCTACCGCCTCGTGCATCCGGCGCTGCTGACCGAAGGGTGTGGGCGCCCATGAGCATCTTGGTCCCGCTCAACGACGTCGACTACCTCGACCGCTACCTTGCGGCGGGGGCGGACGAATTCTACTGCGGCTTCCTCGACTACGGGTGGTCCTCCCGCTTCGGGGCGGGGGCGGACCTCAACAGGATGTCCGGGTTCGGCCCGGTCGCCAACTGCAGCTGCTTCGACGAGCTCCTGTTCGTGACCCAGCTGGTCAAAGCGGCCGGGGCGCGCATGTTCGTGCCGTTCAACGCGGCATCCTACACCGCCGAGCAGCTCGCGTATCAGGATTACTGGTTCGAGTGGCTCGCCCGCTACGGGGCGGACGGGGTCATCGTGAGCCAGCCCGAGCAGGTCCCGATGGCCCGGCGCTGGGGGCTCGATGCGGTGGTCTCGACCCTCGGGGCCGTCTACAACCGAGCCTCCGCAGCCTGGTGGGCGTGCCTGGGCGCCACGCGCGTCATCCTGCCGCGCGACCTGACGCTCGCCGAGATCGAGTCGATTGCAACCGCCGTGCCGGGCGTCGAGTACGAGGCGTTCCTCATGCGCAACGGCTGCCGCTACTCCGACTCGCACTGCCTGGGCAGGCACGGCGGCAGCGGCAAGGGCGGTCTGTGCGTGCTGCTCAACCAGGCGAACAAGCTCGTGCACGCCGACGGAGAGGCGGAGCTGTCCGACGCCGAGGCGACCTCGCGGCTCTATTGCGACCGCTTCCACGAGAACGCCTGCGGGTTGTGCGCGTTGTGGCGCCTCGCGCGCTCCGGCGTGTCGACCTTCAAGATCGTGGGCCGCTCCGACGACCCCGAGACGATGGACGGCGACATCCGCTTGGCCGCGCACAACCTGGCGATCGCGCGCAGCTGCGCCACCGAGGAGGAATACCTCGCGCGCATGGAACGCCCGCGCGGCGCCGACCGGGCGCGCTGCGACCGCGGGCTCAACTGCTACTACCCCGAGGTGCGGTTCGGGGGGTAGGGAAAGCCCGCCGGGACGCGCTCGTCGGATGCACCTCAGCGCGGGTGCTCCGTCAGGCGAAACCCGAAGCCCCACACCGTCTCGATGTAGTCGCTCGTCCCGGTGGGCCGGAGCTTGGAGCGGATGTTGCCGATGTGCGCCCGGGCGGTCTTGTCGTCGCGGGGCCTGTCGTCGCCGTTGACGAGGCGCAGCAGCTCGGAGCGGGCAAAGGCGCGCCCGGGATGCGCGACGAGCAGGCACACCAGGTCGAATTCGGTGCGTGTGAGCGCGATCGGCTCCCCGTCCACTTTGAACGTGCGGTTGGCGGGGTTTATCTCCCAGCGGCCGAAGGCCATGGTGGCGGTTTGCGGCGGGGCGGCGGCACGCGGCGGAAGGCCCTGCAGCGGACGGCTATCCGACCCGTCGCCGCACATTTTCGGGGTATCCGTAAAAATCGCAGTCAACGCGGCACCTTTCTCCCAAGTCATTCAACATATGTAGAACGACAATAGAGACCACGTGCCTAGATTTTGCCTAGAAATGCCGGTGCCTTGACGCTCTCAGGCGCATCAGGCACGAATTACCCCAGAATTCTACATTTATAGAAAATCAGCGGCATGCTCGGCACTTTCTAGGCACTTTCTTTCGAATCGGCCGCTACGCTGAGGCCGTCTCGAAGTCCCGGGCAACGCCCGCAAGATCGTCTCAGGAGGAGCCGTGGCCACACCCGCATTCATCCCCGCGCTGTTCGGCTCGGACATCGGCGCTTACAGCCTGGCCCGTTCGTTCTACGAGATGTACGGCGTGACGTCGTACGTGTTCGGCAAGTACCCGACCGGTCCCTGCAGGGACAGCAAGATCATCGCGTTCGAGGCAGACCCCGCTATCGACACGGAGCCCGTCCTCGAACGCACGCTCGCGCGGGTTGCCTCGTCGACCGACGCCGCCGTCCTCGCCCTGGGCGTGGGAGACGGCTACGTGCGGCTGCTCAGCGGCTGCGCGTCCCGGATGCCGAAGAACGCGATCGTCCCCTATCTCGACAACGGGCAGCTCGACCGGCTCATCCTCAAGGAGAACTTCTACCGGCTCTGCGGCGAGCTCGGCATCGACCATCCCCGGACGCTCGCCGTCCACCCCGGTGAGGACGTCCCCGCGTCGCTGCCCTTCCCCTACCCCGTCGTCGTCAAGGCGTCCGACAGCCCCCAGTACTTCGCCCACCCGTTCCCGGGGCAGCGCAAGGTGTACTTCCCCGAAAACCGCACGGAGCTCGTCGAAGCGATCGGGGCAATGCGGGCCGCAGGCTACGAGGGCAGCGTCGTCGTCCAGGAGCACATCCCCGGCAACGACGACTGCATGCACGTTCTGACCTGCTACTCCGACTCGGCGGGCAGGGTTAGCGCGGCATGCCTCGGCCACGTGCTGCTCGAGGAGCACACGCCGACGGGAATCAGCAACCACGCGCTCATCGTGACCGAGCGCAACGACGAGCTCGTCGACATGGGGGTGTCGCTCCTGGAGCGCGTCGGGTTCCGCGGCCTTTCGAACATCGACATCCGCTTCGACGCGCGCACGGGGCGTTACCTCTTCCTGGAGCTCAACGCCCGGCAGGGCAGGAGCAATTACTACACGGCGGTCGCGGGCGTCTCGCTCGTCAGGCATCTCGTCGAGGACGTCGTCAACCACAGCCCCCTGCCCTACGAGCAGGGAACGGAGGGGCGCGTCTGGACCGTCGTCCCCAAAGGGGTCGCGCGGCGCTATGTGCCCGCTTCCGAGCTGCGAAAGACGCGGGGGCACTGGGTCAACCCGCTGTTCTTCGCGCACGACAGGGGGCTCGGGCGCATGCTGAGGCTTGCGGCAGGCCAGCTGAACCACTACCGCAAGTACCGCAGGCACTACCATCCGACGAAAGGCTGACGGCGATGGGGTTCTTCGCTGCGATGGGAAAGACCCGCAGGCGCCTCGGCGTCCTGGGCGGGATGGGGCCGGCCGCGACGGCGCTGTTCTACCGGGAGCTCGTGGCACACACCTGCGGCGAACGCGACCAAGACCACATCGACGCCATCGTTCTGAGCCACGCGTCCCTTCCCGACCGCACGCATCCCGACGCGCGGGACAGCGACCTGTTCGAACTTCTCATGCTGGACGTGGCGCTGCTCGAATCCGCCGGCGCGGGGTGCATCGCCATCCCCTGCAACACGGCGCATCTCTGCCACGACCGGCTCTCCCGAGCAAGCTCGGTCCCCATTCTCAACATGGTCGAGGAGGCGGTAGGGCTGGCGCTCGGCCGCTGCCCCGACGCGCGGGCGGTCGGCGTGCTGTGCACGGACGGCACGCTGCGCGACGGCATGTACACGCGCGCGTGCCTGCGCCGGGGCGTCGAGGCGGTATATCCGCCGCAGGAGAGCCAGGCTGCGCTCATGGAGCTCGTCTACGGGCACGTCAAGCGGGGAAAGCCGGGCGGCGGGCGGCTTTTCGCGGAGGCGTACCGCGGCGTCAAGCTCGCAGGGGCCGACGTCGTGATCCTCGGCTGTACCGAGCTTTCGGCCTACCGGTCCCTCCACGGCGTCCCGTGCGACTGCGTCGACTCACTCGACGCCCTGGTGCGCGCATCGATTGCCTGGGCCGGGAAGCGGTACCGGGAGGGGTGAGGACAGTGCGGGGCCGGGCCGAGCGAGGCGACTCGGGCTGAGCGAGGGGGCCCGGGCCGAGCGAGGCGGGCTTGGGCTGGTCGAAACGGACATGGGCCGAGCGAGGCGGGCCCGGGCTGGCCAAAACGGGCCCGAATGCGTGTTTTTGGAAAAGTGTTGGTCAAAACGCCAGCGAGTGTATGCGGCGCCGGGCAGCATGCGGGGCGATTCCCCGTGCCCCGTCCGTAAAGTGCCTGGTAGATGGCGTGCGACCATGCGGTACGCCTGCCGGGCGCGTGCCCTTGGGCGCCGGGACGCCTTCGGAGACACGCACTCGCTGGCAAAATGACCGGCACTTTTCTGGAAACACGCACTCGCCGCTTTTTTGACCGCCCGGGGCCCCACCGCCCCGCCCATCCCCGCCGGCCGCCCGATCCGCCGCCTCAAGCGCGCAGCCCTACTCCGACGCCCGCACCTCGGCGATGCAGCGTGCAGGGTCGTCGCTGAAGCGCAGGTAGGTCGCCCAGTCGTCCGTATTGCGCGCATAGACGCCGCCGAAGCGCGTCACGGCACCCAGGCCGAAGCCGAGCGTCTCACACCCAGTGGCGGCAAGCTGCAGGTAGCGGCATTCGTGCCCGGGCAGCGCCCACTCCCCCGGCAGGTACTCGGCAAAGCCCTCGGCGCGCAGGCGTTCCCCCATGGCGTCGGCGATGGCCCCGCGTTCGTCGGGCGCCGGGAGGCGGTGAGGCGGCTGCGCGCGCCAGACGTCGTCGCGGGCGGCACGGTCGCGGGCAAGCCGGCATGCGGGGTCGAGCGAGAAGCGCTCAAGCCGCACCGCCGTCACGCCGTAGCCCAACGCGGCCTCGACGCTTGCGACCCCGCTGCGCTCCGTCTGCCCGGGGATTCCGACGAGCAGCGTGAACGACAGGTCGATTCGGGTCGAGCCGAGCACCGTCCTGGTGACCTCCATCGCCTCGGGCCCCATGAAGCGACCCAGTTCGCGTGCCTCGGTCGAGGACGAGGTGGCGTAGTCGAGCACGAGGCGCGTCACATGCCCCATCCGGCAGGCGTCGAGCGTCGCGGCGGACACCATGCCGGGATGCGCCGTCAGGGCGACCTCGGCGGGCACACCGTCCGCGGCAGTCAGATCGAACCGCTGGCGCACGGTGCGCAGCAGGGCACCGAGACGCCCGTCGGCCATGTGCGCCGCAACGCCGCCCCCTCCGCCGACCAGCACGGCGGCCACTCGGCAGTCGGCGAAATCGGGCACCGCGCCTTCGACCTCGCGCGCAAGCGCAGCCACATAGGCTTCGCGGTCGACGGCGGCCGCCTCGAAGAGCCCGGCGCGCGTCCAGGGGCGCGCGATGGGGTAGAACGGCATGGCGAGGTTCACGATGACCGTCCGTCCCGGACCCGCGTCCCCTGCCGCCGCAGCCGTCGTCGAACCCGCAGCCGGGCGCTCGGCACGCTCCATCGCAACCACCCTTCCCATCCGCCCGCGCGGACCGTTCGGCACGCGCCCTCCTCGCATGGTCGCCGGGCGCCAGAGCGGCTTGCGCCCGGCGCCCGGCATCGATCATACATCTTTGCAGGCAGTCATCCTTGCAGGCGGTTCGGCCATCTACCGGGCATCCCGCCAGCGCAGGCCGCTATACCCGCAAGGGCGACGCGCCCCTATGCAACCTCGGGCGCGGTGCCCAGGTACTCGCCGAGCAGCGCGCCGAACACGGTGGCGAATCCGATGGAGATGCCGTTCATCGGCGCGGTGTACTGCAGCGGGAAGCGGCCGCCCGAGCAGTTGCCCGTGGCGTACAGGCCGGGAATCGGCTCGAAGTGCTGGTCGAGGACCTGCTGGTTGCCGTCGACGAACAGACCCGACAGCGTGACGAGCACGATGTTGGCGTTGCGGGTGTTCTTCTCGGCGTAGAACGGGCCCTCGTTGATGGGCCACATCATGTCGGCGGGCTTGGCGTAGTCCTCGTCCTTGCCGGCCTCGGCGTAGGCGCTGTAGGTGTTCACGCTCTCCACGAAGTTCGCGGCGGCGTCCCCCTCCAGACCCAGGTAGCTCGCCAAGGTCTCCAGGTCGTCGGCCGCGTACACGCCGTTGGCGCCCTCGGCGCCGGCGGCGTAGGCCTCGTCGAGCTTGGCCTGGTACTCGTCCATCTTGGCGTCGGAGATGTCGCTCGCGTTGAAGTGGCCGAGGGCCTGGTTCTCGGCGAAGGCGCGCCAGTGTCCGGCGTCCCACACCTGGATGATGTCGGAGTCGATGGGCTGGCGGGCGCTCTGGCAGCCGGCGACGAAGGGCACGCCGAACGCCTCGTTGCAGAAGCGCTTGCCGTACTTGTTGATCCAGCAGCCGGCCGCCGCTCCGAAGAAGCCCATCGGCAGCGCGCTCGTGGCGCCGCCCATGGCCGCGCGCGGGCCGATCTCCATCACGCCGCCTGCCCAGATGCCCATCTTGATGCCGTAGCCGTCGCGGCCCGAGCCCATGAGCTGGGTGTAGGGGTTGCACTCCTGCGTCTCGGTGCACAGCGCGCTGTACATGTCGGAGTTGGCCGAGAAGTCGCCCAGAGCGAGCACCACGCCGCGCTTGGCTGCGATGCGGGTGTAGGTGCCGTCCTCGACGTTCTGCACGATGGCGCCGGTGACCTTGCCGTCGGCCTTCTCAAGCACCACGGCGGAATAGCCGTAGAGCGCCTGGGAGCTGGGACTTGCGGCGATGCCCGCATCAACCGACGCACAGCAGAACTCGCCCGAGCTGGCAAACGCGCCCGAGCCGAGGTTGATGACGGCGGGGTAGGTCCAGAAGTAGCCCTTCTTGTAATTGTACTCGCGGTCAGTCTGGATGGTGTTGACGCCCGTCACCGCGGCCAGGTCGGGCTGCAGCTCCATCATCCAGTCGACCATCTCGCCGTTGCGCTTGGCAAACTGCTTGATGAGGTCGGGATGCGCGCGACCGGCCGACTGCAGCTGGTAGGAGTCGATGAAGTCCCACGGGTCGAAGGTGTCCTTCGACACGCCGAGCACCTGCTCCTGCCACGTGGAGTTGAAGTGGCCGAGCTGCCCGCCGTACGAATTGAACCCGTCCTTGGCCTGGGAGTCGATGCCCACCACGGTCAGGCCCTGTTCGCAGGCCATGCGGAAGCACTGCGAGCCGGAGTAGTTGAGGCCCAGGACGGCCACATCGCATTCGATGGTCTGGGCGATGGAGGCCTCGTCGACGACCGGGGCCTCCCCCACCCAGTTGCGGCGCATGGAGTAGTAGACGGTGTCGCCGTTCGCATCGACGCGCGCCACGTCGTCCTCGCCGGAGTAGGGCGGGGCTGCGGGCGTCGCGCTTGCCGGGCCGCCCGCCGCGGGACCTCCTTCGCCGCCGGGCGCACCGCCCTCGGGTCCGCCCTCTTCGGCGGGAGCCCCGCCCTCGGCGGGTGCGGCGGGCGCCTCCTCGGCAAGCGCGGTGCCGGCCGCCGCCATGGCGGCGACGCCCGCGGCAGCCAGGAAGCTGCGGCGCGAAAGCTTGGTGGTGTCCATGTGAATCCTCCTCGTTCGATGTTTTCAGGGATGCGTTGCATACCCCGCCACGACGGGCTGCGGGCTGCGGCGTCCGTACGGCCGCCGCAGCCGCATGCAGCTCCGAGTATCGCCCCGCTCCGACCGGTTGGAATCCTCCATAGTTGAGTAGAGGCGTTTTTGCTGGTCAGAAAGCCAAGAGCCCAAACTCGGGTGACGCGTCGACAATGTTGAAAGTTGTCTGAAACCGTCGCGTCGCGCCATCGTGGAAACCGATGAATCAGCCTTCGACCGCGTTGAGACACACGTTTAGGCACTGGGGTTCCTCCTGGGATGTGCGCATACGGCGTCAGCATGCGGCAGGAGACGGAAGCCGCGGCTTCCGCACCTGGCCAAAACGGGCCCGGGCCGATTGAAGCGGGTCCGAGCTGACCGGAGCGGGCTCGGGCCGAGCGGGGCGGCTCGGGCTGGCCAAAACGGGCCCGAATGCGTGATTTTGGAAAAGTGTTGGTCAAACCGCCATCGAGTGTATGCGGCGCCGGGCAGTGTGCGGGGCGATTCCCTGTGCCTCGTCCGTAAAGTACCTGGTAGATGGCGTGCAATCATGCGGGACGCCTGCCGGGCGCGTGCCCATGGGCGCCGGGACGCCTTCGGAGGCACGCATTCGCTGGCAAAATGACCGGCACTTTTCTGGAAACACGCACTCGCCGCCTTTTTGACCGCTCGCGTCGCCAACCCGCCCCTACAACCCGGCCCGCGGCGCCAACCCGCTCCCGCAGCGAATCCATCCGGGAGGCAGGTACAATCGTTCGACATCGACACTCGGCGTCGACCGTCCGGCGAAACAAGAAAGGCATGCCTCCCGCATGGACCAGATCGATCTCGCAAACCTCCCCGCGGCGCTTCTCCCCGGGCTGCGGCTTTCCGGAGCCCCTCAGGGGGCCGTCCTCGCCGTCGCCAGCGTGCTCGCCCTGCTGGCCGTGGCGGCGCTCGCCGTCGTCGGCGCCAAGGTCGGCCGCTTCGCCCTGCGCATGGCGCGCATCTCCAAACTCGATCGGCGCTACCCGGGGGCCCGCCGCGCCCTGCCGCGGCGCTGCACCATCCGCCGCAACGGGAACCACCGCACCGACTGCTACGAGCTCGCCTTCCCCCACTGGGAGCACGCCGCATCCGACGGCGCGGCGGACCGGCGCTTCGCGGACAACCGCGTCGTCTGGCCCGCGTGCACCGTGCGCGTCGGCCCCCTCGAAATAGCCTGCCACGACCCCGCCGCGACCGTGCGCTTCGTCGGGCTCCTGCGTGCCAAAGGCGCGCCCATCGCGCCGTGCGACCTCGAGGTCGAAAAGGGCCAACGCCTGGTGCAGGACGCCCGCGACCGGCAGGCGCTCACAACCGTCGAGGCCCTCGTCGAGCGCTTCGAGCCGCACCCCGCCGACTTCGAGCGCTTCTGCGCCCACATCTTCCAACGGCTCGGCTACCGCGCCGAGCTCACGCCGCCCTCCAACGACGGCGGGTACGACATCGTGCTCTACCGCAACGGCGATGCCGCCGCACCGCTCGCCCTCGTCGAGTGCAAATGCTTCGCCCCCTCCCACCACGTGGGCAGGCCACTCGTCCAGAAGCTCGTGGGGGCGAACCGCACCGTGGGGGCCGAGAAGCTGATCTTCGTCACCTCGAGCGGCTACACCGCCGGAGCCGTTGCCTATGCCAGCGAGGCGGGCGTCGAGCTCGTCGACGGGGCGCGGCTGCTGTGGCTGCGCGACCGGGCTTTTGGCACCTCGGCGCGACCCGTCGGCTTCGACGACGTGCCCTGGCAGCTCACCGAGGCGGACATCGCCCCGTACTATCCGCCCGACTTCGTGTAGCGGACTGTCCGTTCAGGACCGCGCCCACCGTCGGCGCAGGGGCAGCGCCCGCCGTCAGTACAGGGGCAACTCGCCCGTCAGAGGGTCCACCTGCTCGGCCGCAAGCGGTTCGAGCGCCATGCAGGTGTAGGTCGGCTCGCCGTGGAACTCGGTGTGGCCCGCGTCGCGGACGAGGGCGCACAAGAAGCCCATCTCGCGGGCGCGCGTCGCGAGGCCGAGCAGCTCCTCCTCGGAGTCGACGTACACGCAGATCTTCGCGACGCCGGCGTCGAACCAGTCGGAGAGCGGGGTCGGCTCGGTCCCCCCGTCGTCGAGATAGACCCAGCTCTGGTCGGGCGTCACGCGCACCTGGCCGAGCCTCCCCTCGCGCGCGAGCGCCATGAGCGTCGCCTCGACGCAGGCGTGCCCCGCCTGGGCGGCGATCTTCCCCTTGCGCATCTTGAGGTCGCGACGCATCACGATGACCTGCTTCGACTTGTAGCTCGACACCTGTCCCGCTCCCTTCGCGCTATCGGACGCCTTCGTCCCGCGCGTCGTCGTCTTTCGAGATGACCTCGTTTTCCACGAGGTCGATGAGCTCCTGCTTCCCATGCACGCCGACCTTGGCGTAGACGCGCTTGATGTGCGCCCACGCGGTGTTCTCCGCGATGCCGAGGTCGGCGGCGATGGCCGCGGCGCTTCTGCCCCGCGCGAGCTGCACCATGACCTGCGCCTCGCGCGGGGTGAGGCCGCGTTCGGATGCATACCGCTCGACCCGCTCCCCCACGCGCTCGCGCATCGCCCGCTGGGCGCGGCGCTCGATCTCGGACACGTCGGCGCCCTGCCCGACCGCTTCCGATACGCCCAAAACGGCGGCCTCCGCCGCCAGGAGCCCCGCATCGCCGCCGGCCTCCCCGAGGGCGACCTCGCCGATTTTTCCGTCGTCCGCGTCGGACCCCCTGCCCCGCCGCCGCAGCAGCACGGTCAGGACCATTGACAGCAGGTAAATGCAGACGAGGATGAGGACCGTCGCATACGAGGCATCCGCCCCGGCGCCCAGGTAGCTGAGCCCGATGCCCAGCGAGAGCCCCACCACGAGCGAGAGCTGCGTCCCCGCCTGATAGATGCCCATCAGGCACACGGCGGGGGCGGAACAGCCGCACGCCGCCTCAAGCAAAAACAGCACGAACGCCATGCCGACCAGGTCGTAGCAGACCACCATGATCATCCCGGCGTAGCCGCCGAGCGATCCCGAGACGAACGGCAGCGCCGACAGGGCGACCAGCATGACGGGGAACAGCGCGCGATAGACGGCGCTCGTCGAGGGGACGCGGCGCGAGACGAACACGACGAGCGCGAGCAGCACGGTGGCGATCGCGAGCGCCTCGGTCATGGGGATGGCGCCGACCACGTATTCAAAGTCGTTGCCGATAACCGAGGTATGGAGCAGCCCGACGACGGCGGTCAGGGTGAAGACGCAGAGAAACGAGCCCGTGAGAGCGCGCATGACCGCGCCGAGCGGCAGGCAACGCGAAACGAAGAGCTCGCCGCGGCCGGCGCCCACCGGGACGGAACCCGGCGTCGGGGGTGCCTCGGCACCCCGGCGCACATGCCGCATCAGCGCAAGCGAGACGGCGAGCAGCGCGGAGCACGCGCCGAACAACGCCCACCCTTCGAGGAACGAGAGGGCGAAGTACACGCCTGCCTGGACCAGGTAGCCGCACAAAAGGCAGCGCAGGGCGAAGCGAAGGTCGCGCTCCGCCGAAAACGCCTCGAACCACGACAGCGTGAGCACCAGCATGCCCGCGGCGTACAGCACGGAGACGACGATCTCCCCCGCCAGCTCCGGGACGCGCGCGAAGGCCCCCACCGAACCTGCGGCATAGCCTACGACCAGCACGGCGGCGGCGCCGACGACCAGGGCGCGCGGCATGGCGACCCAGCGGCCCGAGCGCGACGCGCGGAGGGGGAGCGCCACCAGCAGCGCGGCAACGACGACGGAGACCAGGTTCGTCAGCAGGGAGAACTCGGTCTTGGCGACGAAGCCCAGGCTGCTTCCCGACGCCGCACCGAAGGCGGTGATGTAGGCGTTCGACGTGACCGCCCGCATGAAGCCGAACCCGCACGCCAGCGCGCAGCCCCGAGCAAGCAACCCGTCGCCCCGCATCGCCCGTCCACCGCCCTTCCCACATCTCTACCAAGCTCGTTACAGGATAGCCCATCGGCGACCTTGAGCGCGGGTGCGGCGGGCAATCTTTCGGGCAACAACAGGCCGAAAGGCACGGCGGATTCGCTCGGCCACCGGCATTCGCCCGATGCCGACGGTCGGCGGACCCCTTTTCCGAACGCAGGGCCACCTGTGCGCCGCAGAATTGCCAACAAGCCATCTACCTGCAAAGATATCGACATAGCCGATTATCTGTGATGCGCCCGAGCGCCCGATGGGTCCATCATGGTGGGGAAGCCGAGCGCCAGAAGGGCTCGGTGCCGACGGGCACGGGGCGCGGCCCCGCCGCCCAGACAAGGAGGCATCACCATGGACATGACCCGCAGGAACTTCGTCAAGGCCGGCACCGCCGTCGCCGCCGCCTCCGCGCTCGCCGCCAGCAGCATCGCCCTGGCCGACGAAGCCGCGGCCGAGGAGGAGCCCGCCGAGGAGCCCGCGGCCGAGGAGGCCACCGCCGCGTCCGGTGTGCAGGACGGCAAGTACGTGACGAGCGCCCTGGGCCACGAGAACTACATCTACATGGAGACCACGTTCCGCGGCGGCGCCATCGCCAACTGCCGCTGCCTGCGCAACGACGAGACGGTTGGCGTGGGCACCTACCCCTGCGAGCAGCTGCCCGCCAAGATCCTCGAGGCCCAGAGCGTCGAGGTCGACGCCCTGTCCGGCGCCACGCTGACCTCCATGGCCATCAAGAAGGCCGTGCGCCAGGCCATCACCGACGCCGGCGGCGACCCCACGGTCGACTTCTGCGAGCCCGCCCCCACCGTGTGGACCGCCCCCGAGCTGCCCGCCGAGGTCGACGTGGCCGTGATCGGCGCCGGCACCGCGGGCCTCATCTGCGCCACGCGCCTGCTCGAGATGGGCTACTCGGTGGTGCTGCTCGAGAAGCAGGACATCCCCGGCGGCTCCATGGGCATGACCTACGGCGGCGTTGCCGCGGCCGGCTCGCAGCTCCAGGCCAACTACGCGCTCGGCCGCTTCGACGACAACCCCATGTTCAACGTCGACGCCATGCTCGCCGTGCTCGCCAACTACATCAACCCCGACCACGACACCCACGACGGCGCCATGCCGTTCCAGACCACGATGTACCACAACACCGGCGCCCTCGTGGACTGGCTGCACTCGATCGGCGTGGGCTTCTACACCATGGGCGTGAACAGCGCCTACGGCATCACCCCCTACCTCGCCCCCGGCTGCTACGAGGGCGGCTGCGGCTATGCCATGGAGTTCCTTGTCGACCGCGTGGGCGCCCTGGGCGGCACCATCGCCTACGGCGTGAAGGCCACCGCGCTCAACCAGGACGAGACGGGCGCCGTGACCGGCGTCACCGCCGAGGGCAAGGACGGCACCCCCATCACGCTCTCCGCCAAGGCCACCGTGCTCACCACCGGCGGCTACGGCGCCAGCCAGGAGATGCTCGAGAAGTACAGCCCCAACTACGCGGGCTACATCTTCAACTGCTCGCCGTGCTCCACGGGCGAGGGAATCGAGATGGGCGTCGCCGCCGGCGGCTACACCGAGTGCACCGACCGCGAGCTCGGCGCGTTCCTCTCCACCGACGGCTCCGACGGCTCCTGGTTCGAGGTCGCGTTCCTCTACCAGACCACGCCCGGCATCATGGTCAACGTCAACGGCGACCAGTTCGGCAACATCACGAGCGACAACCACGGCATGCAGGCCCGCGCCCTCATGGACGAGGCCAACGGCGGCGTGTTCTACCACATCTTCGACGAGGCCGCAGCGGTGACCACCAAGAAGAACGACACGTACGCCTTCGACACCTACGCCGCGCTGTTCGACCGCGGCCTGGTGCAGCACTTCGACACCGTGGAGGAGGCCGCCGAGGCGCTCAACCTCCCCAACCTCGCCGCCACGATCGAGAAGAACAACGAGGTGTCCCTCACCGGCGAGCCCGACGAGTGGGGACGCAAGGTCGTGCCGTTCATCGACACGCGCACCGGCGTCTATGCCCTCAAGGTGCTCCCGACGTTCTACCTCACCACGGGCGGCCTGGCCATCGACACGACCGATCACGTGCTGCGCGAGGACGGCAGCGTCATCCCCAACCTCTACGCCGCCGGCGACGTGTGCGGCTCCATCGAGGAGAAGGACGGCTGCAACTACAAGATGGGCTTCGACGCCGCCATGGCGTTCGGCTACATCATGGCCGACTCGATCAATACCGACCTGGGCGGCGCCACCGCGTAACAGCCGAAACGGCTGCGAGCGGCCCGCACGGCGACTGAGCCCCGCGGCCGCAGACACGCTAAAGGCACCGAGCAGAAACAGGCGCCCCGGACTCGCGGCTCGCGGGTCCGGGGCGCTTTTCGGTCAAGAGGTCCGTTGGTCGAGAGGCCTTTTGTTCGAAAGACTGCTATATGTGCTATACTTCCCCTATAGCTTTGCCTATCGCTTTACCGCATACCGGGCCGAAGAAAAGGAGGCCTCTTATGGAAGCGACGCAGCTCAATGTCCGCATTTCGCCCGAACTCAAGGCACGGGGGGACGAGGCGCTGTCAGAGGCCGGATTCACCCCCTCCGCTGCCGTACGCGCGCTCTGGTCCCTCGCCGTCGCCCATCGGGAGGACCCAGACGGTCTGCGCGCCGTCCTGCTGCCCGAAGAGGGACGCGATAACAACGAGGAGCGGCAGGCCGACATCGAGCGCCGGCTTCGCTCCCTGCACGAGGGATGGACCATCTGCGACGGTGTACTCGCGCAGCCCGGGCCCTCGGAACAAGACGCCTCCATCTCGGCGGGGGAGCCCCGCAACGAGCCCTCCGGACCCTGCGACTACAAGGAGCTCTATGCCGAGGCGCTCTACGACTCGTACCGCGAAAGGGGCCTGCTATGAGGGCGCTCCCGTCATCGCTCGTAATCGACACCTGCGTCTGGGTCGACAACTACCTGGGAACGCGTCCGGGTTCGGGCGAGGCGCGGTCGCTCCTCGATGCCGCCATCAGGCTCGACATCGATCTGCTCTACGCCATCACCTCGGCGAAAGACGTGTACTACCTGGTGGCGCAGGTGCTCAAGCGGGAGCAGGCAAGGGAGGGTGTGCCCCTCACCCCGTCGCTCGTCGCCGCGAACAAGGAAACGGCCTGGGCGTGCGTCGAGAACATGGAGCGCAACGCCACTGCGGTGGGTCTGGACGCGTCGGACGTATGGCTCGCGCACAAGTTCAAGCCCGTCCACGACGATTTCGAGGACAACCTGGTGGTCGCGGCGGCGCGGCGCGCCAAAGCGGACTATCTCGTCACGAACGACGAACGGCTCCTGCGCCACTCGCCCGTCGCCGCGCTCTCGCCACGCGACATGCTCGCGCTCCTGCGGAGCCTGGCAGAATCCCGACGTGTTGTATAGGCCCCCTGCGTCCCCGTTCGCGCGGCGCGTCCTCCTCGCCTCTGAAGACGGTTTAAGCTGAAGGATACGACTGAAGGCACACCGTCCCCCCGGGAGGAGACCCCATGGTCCGCCAATCCCCATCCAACCCGCATGCACACCTGCACCGACTCGCACGCGCGGCGAGCCTGACCGCGCTCGCAGCGGCGCTCTCGATCGGGCTTCCGGCCGGTGCGCAGGCCGAAGAGCCGGCGGCAGTCAGCCCCGACACGCAGGCGGTCGTGGAGCAGCCCACCGCGGAAGAACCGCCCCTCTCGAGCACCCTCGCAGACGGTCCCGTAGACGATTCGGACCTTCCCGCAGGCTCGGGCACACCGGGCGGTACCCCTGCGGACGCGGTTCCCCCGACAGACGAGGAGACCCCAACTCCCACGGAGTCCGGCGTGACCACGGAGACCGGCTCGACCACGACGGCAGACACGCCCGCGGCCGGAGCGCCCGTCCAGACCGAGGAGGGCGCCCCGGAGCAAGATCCGCAGCCGGCGCTGCCTAACGAAGCAAGCGAATCGGATGCGTCCAATCAGGCGGGCACAGCGGACCAAACCGCTGATGCCGAGACGGCCGCGGGCGCCGAGGCAGCCGGGTCCGCCGACCCGTCCACGGGCGCAGGCTCGGCCGAGGCGATTGCAACCGATGCGGCCGTCTCCCCGACCCCCGCAGACGCGGCCGTCCTCGAGGAAGGCTCTTCCGACGAGCCCGCCGACGGGCAGGACGGACCCTCGGGCACCGTCGAGCTGCTCGCGGGCGACGGGTTCCACTACGCCTTTGTGACAGATGGCGCAGAGTGCATCCTGTGGGACTACGTCACGCTCGAAGGAGTGGTGGAGGTCCCCTACGTCGGTCCCGGCGTCTACCTGTGGGTCGACGCGGACGTCGCGTCGTTCACCGCCCCCGCCCAGGTCGACGGACAACCGGTCGTCAGCGTCGCTGCCGAAAGCTCCGCCCTCTCCGCACTCGACCTGTCGGCAGCCGCCCCCACGATCGCCAGCTTGTACTTCCACTACGTCAACCTGACCTCCATCGACCTGTCCGACTGCGCGGCGCTGCGCTCGATTCACGTTTTCCACGCCCCGCTCACCGTGCTCGACGTCAGCGGGTGCCCGCTGCTCGAAGAGCTGAACTGCTCGTACTCCAACGTCGCCGAGCTCGACGTGTCCAATAGCCCGCACCTCGCGTTTCTGTTCTGCATGCAGACAAACCTGGTCCGGCTCGACCTGTCGAACAACCACGAACTCGGGATCGTCCTCGCCCAACGCTCCCAGATCGAAGAGATCCTGCTCCCCACGCCCAGCGCGATGGGCGGGTTTGTGATCGACGACAACTGCCTCGACGCCGAGGCGGTGGCCGCGATCGAAAGTTGGGCCGAACCCATCAAAGACCAGCTCTTCCTCTTCTCCATCGGCGAGCAGCGCGTGCCGGAGGAACCGGAAGAGCCGGAGGAGCCCGAAAACCCCGACGACTCCGATGACGACGACATCAGGCTCGAGCTTATCCAGGGCGAGGGCTTCCGCTATGCGATCCTCGCCGACAGCGGCGATCTCGTCGACGACTTGGACTCCTTCGAGGCGGGCGACGAGATCGCAAACTACGGCGGGGTAGGCGCCTACCTGTGGGTCGACGAAGGCGCGACGTCGTTCACCGCGCCCGCTCAAATCGACGGGTGGCCGGTGCGCTCCGTCGACTGCTCGGACTGCGGCCTCTCCTCGCTCGACCTGTCGGAGGCGGCCTCCACGCTCACCGTCCTGATCTGCGAGAACAACAATCTGACCAGCCTCGACCTCTCCGCGTGCACGGAGTTGCGCCGGATTGTGTGCGGCGGCAACCAACTCGCGGCGCTCGACGTTTCCAACTCCCCCGAGCTGAGCACCCTGCACTGCGTCGGCGGTAGCCTCACCGAGATCGACCTCTCGCACAACCCGCGTCTGACCTCGCTCATGCTCACGGACATGCCCATCAAGCGGGTCGACATCTCGCACAACCCCGAGATCATGGTCTTCAGCTGCTTTGACACCCAGCTCGAAGAGCTCGTCCTGCCCGCCGTCCCCTGCGAGATGGCGCTCATGATCCTCTACGGCAACCACCTCAGCGCCGACACGATGGCCGAGATTCAGGCGTGGTGCGATGCGAACAGGACGGCCGTCGTGTTCGGCGAGCAGCACGCGCCGGAGAACCCGGACGATCCCAACGAGCCGTCCGAACCGGTGGACCCGAGCAACCCGAACGATCCGGACAACCCGGGCGCGGGCGAAGACCCCGACAAGCCCGCCGGCCCGACCGACCCCGGCCAGGGCGGCACGACAGGCGAGAAGCCCGGAAGACCGAGCGGACAGCAGGGCGGCTCCGGGCAGGGCGGCCAGACCGGCGCCATCCCCCAGACCGGCGACGAAAACACGACCGGCTCGGCGGCGGCGCTCAGCATGCTCGGCGGAGCGGCCGCGCTCGCCGGGGCGGGGACGCTTGCCCTGCGGCGGAAGGCCGGCCGGTCGAGGTAGGCGCGCGGTCGGGGCGCACGCGGTCGCGGTGCACGGCGTGCCCCGTACCGCAGCCCCTCGCGCTGCACCCCCCCGTACCGCGCAACACGCACGAACGAGCGGGCCGGGCGGAACGCAACCCAGCGGTCCCGCCCGGCCCGTCTGCTTCCGCCTCGCGCTTCCGTCCCCCGCGCGCTTCCGTCCGATCCGATGCAGCCTCAAGGCGAGATCTTTCCGCAAAACCGGGGTTCGTGCTAGGCCCGCTCGAACCCATGGTGCGCACTCTATGCGGCAGACAACGGGGTGCCGAAGCCTTGCACCATTGTTACCAGGCGTTTTACTTATTCCAATGCCATGTGCCCGATTCGCCGACCGCATCCCGCCTAGCACGAACCCCACTTTTGCGGAATGAACGAGAATCGCGGCAGGCAATCCGGCCGATTACGGTCCGGATGCCCCCGATCAAATGTCCCCGGTCCAGATGCCCACAGTTCAAACGACCACGGTCAGGGCATCCACAGTCCGGCCGCTTCCCGGCCGATGGCGCAAAACCCCGCCGCGCCTCTACCACCCCCGGATGCGCTCCCTCATCCCCTCGATGTCGAGCACGCCGTAGGCAAACCCCTTGCGCACGAGCTCCTCGGGCAAGAACGGGTCGTACTTGTCGAAGAGCGGCACCTCGCCCGGATAGACGAGCTCCATGGGGTCGAAATCGACCTCGGCCTCCTCCTTGACGACGTCGAAGAAGGCCCGCTCGTCCATACCGGGCGCCATGCGGAACTGGATGAAGTACGGCCGCGAGGCATCGAGCCCCTTGATGCCAAGTCGCTGCGCGCACCGCAGCTTGAGGAAGCGTTCGAGCGCCAAGAAGGCGTAGCTTCCCAGCCAGGGGAACAGGCACCAGTAGTCGCCGCCCAGGCATACGAGCGGTTCGCGGGCGACGCCGGCGTTGGCGGCCACGCGGCGCGCCTGCGCGAGGCGGGCGACGGCGTTTTCCATGAGGTAAGGATAGACGGCATCCTCCCGCAGCGCCGCGCGCATGCGCTCGAGCACCCTGGTGTTGATGTCGCCCGGGCAGTCGCCGAAATAGGCGGGCACCCGGCCCTTCACCTGCGTGCAGTAGACAAGGTGGCGCTTGTGGTCGACCTCCTCGACCACCCACACGTGCCCCGCCAGGGCGATGCGCTCCCCCGCCGGAGGTGGCATCACGATGGTGCCGAGCTCCTGCGACTCACTGCGCACGGTGTACTCCTCGTTCTCCTGGAACACCGCGTAGAACTTGAACGAGTTGGTGAGGCGCTCGCCGGAAAGGCCCACGATGAGGCCGCCGCGCTCGGTGCGCTCGATGTGGTCGGTCTCGAGCAGATGGCGCAGCAGCGTGCGGAAGTCGTCGAGCGACACATGCTCGAAGGGATAGAGCGTGAGCACCCGCTCAGCCAGGCCGGCCGGGGAGAGCTCCCCGCAGCTCGCCAGCGTCGCCATGGTCTGGTGGTAGAGCAGGCTGTAGGGCAGCCGGGCGGGGCTTGGCGGCTCGACCCAGCGGTCCTCGAGGTAGAGCTGGACCAGGGCGATGCCCTGCAGCAGCTTCCACGGCACGCTCTCGGGCAGCATGGCGCGGGCCTCGGGCTCGTCCTCGCGCATCACGAACCACATCTCGGGCGGCAGGTCGCGCCGCCCGGTGCGCCCCATGCGCTGCAAAAACGACGAGACCGTGAACGGCGCGTCGATCTGAAAGGCTCGCTCGAGCCGCCCGATGTCAATGCCGAGCTCGAGCGTCGCCGTGGTGACCGTGGTGAGGTTGCAGGCGTCGTCCTTCATCGCCGCCTCGGCCGTCTGCCGATAGGAGGTCGACAAGTTGCCGTGGTGGATGAGGAACCTGTCAGGCTCGTGCATGGCCTCGCAGTACTGACGCAGCGTGGTGGTGACCGTCTCGCACTCCTCGCGCGAGTTGACGAAGACGAGGCACTTCTTGTCGCGCGTGTGCTCGAAGATGTAGCCGATGCCGGGGTCGGCCGCCTCGGGCGCGACGTCGCTCGCCGGGGCGAGCGGCTCGTGGGGAGCGTCCCCCGGCTCCGAAGACCGCACGCTCGAGCCCGCCGGCGTCACCGGAGCGAGTCCGTTCGTCCCGTCGGCCCCGTCCCCCTCGACAACCTCGCAGCCCACGACCTCGGCCGCGATTTCGGGAACCCGCGTCGGGAGCTGGGGCTGCGGGGCGCCCTTCGCCGAGGCGACCCATTCGGCCGTCCGGCGCAGGCGCGCCGCGTCGCGCTCGGCCTGCGCCGCCGCCTGGGC
>DBEYOB010000127.1:0-4675 GCA_048173955.1 Coriobacteriales bacterium | reverse complement strand
GGGGAGGTCACCAGCGCGCACACGACGGGCGCCTCCCCGGCGCGGGAGCCGCTCGGCGCGTCGACGCCGAACGGGGCGTCGAGCAGCGCCGCGGCGCGCCTTGCCCACGGTTCGAGCAGGGCGGCCTGGAGGGCGTCGACCGCCTGCGCGCGCACGGCGTGCACGGCGGAGAAGCCCATGCCCGCCCCCTCGTCGAGCTCGATGTCCCATGAGACGGCCTCGAAGGGGCTCGTCCCCAGCCTGCCGACGTGCTCGCGCACATCGTCCCGCGAAACCGGCCGTGTCCGCGCGGCCTCGACGACGAAGCCCTCGGCGCGGGCCGAGACCGCGCTTCCCCCGAGGGCGGGGTGCGCGTCCCCCTCGACGGTGGCGAGCTCGACGGCGAAGGGCCTGCCGATGCGGGCCACGACGCGCACATGCACGCGGCGCTTCCGCGGCCAGACGCGCGCCGCATAGTCGCGCGCCTGCGCCATGCCCTCCTCGCTTCTGATGACGCGGACCGCGCACCCGACGCCCATGGGCCGGGGCAGCCTCACGTCGAGCACCTCGCCGGCGCCGGCGTCGCGCGGGGAGGGGACGGTGACGTAGTCGTCGAACCGGTCGGGGTTGCGGATCTCGAGGAGGTCCCCCGCGCCGACCGGCTCGTCCAGGCGCAGCCCGGTGAGCCTGCCCCCGGCCGAGCAGACCTCTCCCGCAAGCTGCCCGCGGTTGTTGCCCCGCTCGTAGGACATCATGGCGTTGCCGCTCTCGCCGTGCAGGTAGGCGTCGGTGAAGTCGCGGTTGAACGCGCGCGCCAGGGCGCGCATCACCGAGGCGTCGGCGCGCGGCTCCAGACCCTGCGCCAGCTCGTCGAGCGCGCGGCGGTAGGCCCCCACGACCGTCCCCACGTAGTCGGGGGCCTTCATGCGCCCCTCGATCTTAAGGGCGCCGCAGCCCGCCGCGACGAGGGCCTCCAGGTCGCCGATGGTGCAGTTGTCGCGCGGCGAGAGCAGGCGCGTCCCGACGACGCGGGCGACCTCGTTCCCCGACTCGTCGTACATGCGGTAGGGCAGGCGGCACGGCTGGCGGCAGAGCCCGCGGTTCGCGGAGCGGCCGCGCTGGGCGCTGCTGAGGAGGCATTCCCCCGAATAGCAGACGCACAGGGCCCCGTGGCCGAACACCTCGAGCTCGACGCCCTCGTGCGAGCAGGCCTCGATCTCCCCGAGCGAAAGCTCGCGCGACAGCGTGACCCGCGAGCAGCCGCGGCGCCTCGCGAAGCGCACGCCGCGCGGGTCGTGGACGTTCGCCTGGGTTGAGAGGTGCAGCTCGAGCTCGGGCCACAGCTCGTGGACCAGGCGCAGCAGCCCCCAGTCCTGGATGATGAAGGCGTCGGCCCCGTCCCGGGCGCAGTCGTGGACCAGGCGCAGGGCGTCGGCGAGCTCGTCCTCGCGGATGAGGATGTTGACGGTCACGTAGACGCGCGAACCGGCGAGGTGGGCCATCCGGCATGCCGCGGCGAACGACTCCCCGTCGAGGTTGTCGGCGTTGCGGCGGGCGTTGAAGGACCCCATCCCGCAGTAGACGGCGTCGGCGCCGGCGGCGATGGCGGCCTTGAAGGCGTCGAGCGTCCCGGCGGGCGCGAGCAGTTCGGGGAGGGGTGCGCGCTTGGAGCGGCAGGTCGCGTCGTGTGGCATGGGGGTCTCTTTCGCTTCCTCGTCTCGCGGGTCCGTCGTCCGGCCGCGCGTCCCCGCGGCCGGCGCGCCGCCGGGCGACGCTGGAAGGGGATGGTACCAGGAGGCTGTGAAACTCTCGCGCACGCGGCGCGGATTTCTGGGGTATCATTGCCCACTGTCCCGAAGCCGGCCTCCGCGCCGCTGTCGAAAGGTCCCCACGTGCCCATGAGCCCGAACGACAAGCCCCTGTTCTCCTACGAGATCCTAGCCGAGGACCCTGCGACCCACGCCCGTGCCGGCGTCTTCCACACGGCGCACGGCGACATCCACACGCCCGTCTTCATGCCGGTCGGCACCAAGGGCACGGTCAAGGGCCTGCTCCCGGGCATCGTCGAGTCGCTCGGTGCCCAGATCGTGCTCGCGAACACCTACCATCTCGAGATGCGCCCCGGCTCGCGGACGGTCGAGGAGCTCGGCGGCCTCCACCGGTTCATGCAGTGGAGCCGCCCCATCCTCACCGACTCGGGCGGGTTCCAGGTCTTCTCCCATGGCGACCTTGTGAAGCTCGAGGACGCGGGCGTGACGTTCCGCGCCGACGACTACGACGGGTCGCACGTGTTCTGGACGCCCGAGGAGAACATGGCGATCCAGCAGCGCCTGGGCGCCGACATCGTGATGCAGCTCGACCAGTGCCCGGGCTATCCGGCCGAGCGCTCCTACGTCGAGCGGGCCGTGGAGCTTTCGAGCATGTGGGCGGAGCGGTGCTTCAAGGCCCACACGAAGCCCGACCAGGCCCTTTTCGGCATCGTGCAGGGAGGCATGCACCTCGACCTGCGCCTGAGGAGCCTGCGCCACCTCGAGGAGTGCGGCGAGTTTCCCGGCTACGGCATCGGCGGCTACAGCGTGGGGGAGGACCACGAGACGATGTTCGAGACCCTCGCCCCCCTTGCGGGCGAGCACATGCCCAAGGGCAAGCCGCGCTACCTCATGGGCGTGGGCAACCCCACCACGCTCGTGCGCGGCGTTGCCTGCGGCGTCGACATGTTCGACTGCGTGCTGCCCACGCGCACGGCGCGTGCGGGGACCGCGTTCTCGAGCACGGGCCGTATGAACCTCAAGAACGCCAAGTACGCCCACGACGCGGGCCCGCTTGACCCGGCGTGCTCCTGCCCGGTGTGCACGGGCGGCTACACGCGCGGCTACATCCGCCACCTCGTGACGCAGAAGGAGATGCTCGGCGGCATCCTGCTCTCCATGCACAACGTCTTCTTCCTCGTGAACCTCATGGACCGGGCGCGCGCGGCGATTCTCGAGGGGCGCTACGGCCAGTTCGTCAGCGACTGGATGGAAAGCCCCGCCGCACGGGACTACTAGCGCAGCGGACCGCGCCGCCGTGGTCGCGGTCCGGCGGGCCGCCCACGCGCATCCGCCGTTGTGCTATACTGCATCGTCATATGTACCGTACGGGCGCCGGTCATCCTGCGCGGCAGCAGGGACGGGGCGCCCGACTTTGTGCCCGGGGTCTCCCGCACGGCGCGGGCCGCCCCGGGTATGGCGAGGAAGGTGTCTCATGCCGGACAACGAGAAGGAGTCACCCCGCGGCGCAGCGGCCGCATGGGCCGAGGCGTCGGGCGGGGGGCGCGCAAAGGGCGCCCCGCAGCGGCGCAAGGCGAAGAAGGGCGGCAAGAAGAAGCGCCACGTCGCACCCGAGGTGCGCCGCTATGCGAGCACGCTGGTCGTGCTGCTGGTGATCCTCGTCGCGTGCGTGATCGGGTTCTGGCCGCTCAACGAGAAGATCACCCAGGGCCTCGACATCCAGGGCGGCGTCTCCGTCACGATGACGGCGAGCAAACCCGACGGCAGCGCCGTCACGCAGGACGACCTCGCCTCGGCGGTCGCCGTCGTGTCGAGCCGCGTGAACGCGCTGGGGGCCAGCGAGGCGACGGTGCAGAGCCAGGGGACCGACCAGGTCCTCATCCAGATTCCCGGCGCGACCGACGCCCAGCAGGTCATCGACACCGTCGGCACCACGGGGCGCCTCGAGTTCGTCGACCTGAACGACATCTCCGACCAGGACGCGCTCATGCGCATCGGGAACGGCACGGCCGGCGTCGAGCTGGAGCCCGGGACCTACACCGCCTTCATGACGGGCGACCAGATCCAGAGCGTCAGCATCGGCCAGCAGTCCCAGGGAAGCCCCTACTACGCCGTGAACATCCGCCTCGACGCCGAGGGCACGCAGGCGTTCGCCGAGGTGACCGAGGTCCTCGCGCCAACCCACGGCCGCATCGCGATCCTGCTCGACGGCGTGGTGCAGTCCGCCCCCGCCGTGCAGTCCGCCATCACCAACGGCGAGGTGTCGATCACGGGCGGCTACTCGCTCGAGGGCGCCCAGGAGTTCCGCACCGTGCTCGAGTCCGGCGCGCTCCCCGTGACCCTGGAGTACTCCGAGTCGAGCTACGTCGGGCCGACCCTGGGCCAGGACTCGCTCGCCCAGGGACTCGTCGCCGTCGTCGTGGGCTTCGCGGTCATCCTCGCGTACCTGCTCTTCTTCTACCGGGGGCTCGGCCTGGTCACCGCCGGCGCGCTGCTCGTGTTCGGCGTCGTGTACCTCGGCCTGTGCGCGCTGCTCTCCTCCGCCGGGCTGTTCGCCCTGTCGCTTCCCGGCCTCGCCGGCGTCGTGCTGACCATCGGCATGGCGGCCGACTCCTCGATCCTGGTCCTCGAGCGCTTCCGCGAGGAGCTGCGCGAGGGCCGCGCGGTCCGCGACGCGTCGGTGAGCGGTTCGCGCCACGGCATCGGCACCGCCGTCGACGCGGGCATCGTGTCGCTGATTTCCGCCGTCGGCCTGTTCCTGCTGACGACCGGCTCGGTGCGCGGCTTCGCGCTGACGCTGGGCATGGGCGTGCTCTGCTCGTTCTTCACGCTGCTGTGCTTCACCTCGCCCGCCCTGCGCCTGCTCGGACGGCGCGCGATCGACAGGCACCCCGGGTTCTGGGGCGTGCGCGACGACATCGAGGAGG
>DBEYOB010000126.1:0-2274 GCA_048173955.1 Coriobacteriales bacterium | reverse complement strand
GTTGAGGGGGTGCCCATAAACCCCAGTTCAGCGCGTCGGTTTTTCCGTACGGCATGCGCAGGCCAGTTTTTCTCGCCTGTCGAGGATCGTTCCTGCCTAGCACGAACCCCGATTATGCGGAACGATCCGCCCGCCCGCCTGTCAGCCCGCCCGCTTGTCTGCCGATCCGCCCACCTGTCGATCGCCCCGCCCATCGGCCCCGCCCGCGCCGCATGGCGCCGCCGCAGCTTGTATGGTTCTAGGCGCCGGCGCCTCCCCGCGGCGGTCCCAGATGCTACGATGTTCCCCATATGAACGCCGGCCCGCACCGGGCCGGCCCCGATAGGCGGGCAGACTGGAATCACCGTTCGGAAAGGTATCGTCTATGGCTTGCGACTGCGGGTGCGCCGACCACACGGTCGACCGCGAGGCCCCCAAGGGCTCCTACTACATCACCACCCCCATCTACTACGTCAACGCCGCCCCGCACCTGGGGACGGCGTACTCCACCATCGTGGCCGACGTGCAGGCGCGCTTCCGCCGCATGGACGGCTACGACACGTTCTTCCTCACCGGCCTCGACGAGCACGGCCAGAAGGTGGCCGACTCCGCCGCCGCCAACGGCATGACGCCCCAGCAGTGGTGCGACTCGCTCGCCCCGGCCTTCCAGGACCTGTGGGCGGAGCTCGAGATCTCCAACGACGACTTCATCCGCACGACGCAGGAGCGCCACATCCGCTCGGTCCAGCACCTCTGGGAGGTCCTGAAGGAGCGCGGCTACATCTACAAGGGCAGCTACGAGGGCTGGTACTGCGTGCCCGAGGAGACGTTCTTCACCGAGACCGACGTGCGCCACGCCAACGAGGACGTGGACGGCAACTTCGACGAGAGCGCCACGCCGCTGTGCCCCGACTGCAGGCGTCCCCTGCAGCGCATCAGCGAGGACAGCTGGTTCTTCAAGCTTTCGGCGTTCCAGCAGCCGCTGCTCGACTTCTACGCCGCCCACCCCGACTTCATCCAGCCCGAGATCCGCCGCAACGAGGTGGTTTCGTTCGTCGAGGGCGGCCTCAAGGACCTCTCGATCACCCGCACCACGTTCGACTGGGGCATCCCGCTGCCCTTCGACGCCGACCACGTGACCTACGTGTGGTTCGACGCGCTCATCAACTACCTCACCGCGGTGGGCTACGGCGACCCCGACGCGAAGGCGGCCGAGGAGTTCGCCTGGCGCTGGCCCGCCCAGCAGCACATCGTGGGCAAGGACATCATCCGCTTCCACTGCGTCATCTGGCCCGCGATGCTCATGGCCGCGGGGCTGCCGCTCCCCGAGCACGTGCTCGCCCACGGCTTCCTCCTCGTGCGCAACGCCGAGACGGGCAAGGGCGAGAAGATGTCCAAGAGCCGCGGCAACGCCATCGCCCCGCGCCAGGTCATCGACCTGCTCGGCGTGGAGGGCTACCGCTACTACTTCATGACCGACGTGGCGCACGGCATGGACGGCGCCATCAGCTTCGAGCGCATGGCCCAGGTCTACAACGCCGACCTCGCCAACAGCTGGGGCAACCTCGTGAGCCGCACGCTCAACATGAGCGCCAAGTACTTCGACGGGTGCTCGCCGGCGCGCGGCGAGGGCTGGGACGTGCGCGAGAGCCCGCTGCGCGCGGCCTCCGAGGGCCTCTACGGCCGTTACGCCGACCACATGAAGGCCTTCGACTACCAGGACGCCGCCCGCGACGTAATGGACTTCGTCGCCGCGGCCAACCTCTACATCGAGAACAGCGCCCCGTGGTCGCTCGCCAAGCAGGCGGCCGAGGACCCGGCCAAGGCCGACGAGCTCGCCTTCGTGATCTGGAGCCTCATCGAGGCCATCCGCATCGCGGCGACGCTGCTCGCCCCGTTCACCCCGGCCACCTCGGCCGAGGTGGCCCGGCGCATCGGTCTGCCCGGCGAACCGGTGCGCGACCTCGAGGGGGCCTGCGCGTGGGGCGCCTATGCGGGCGGCTGCGCCGTGGAGAAGGGCGCCGCGCTCTTCCCGCGCCTCGCCGAGGAGGACATCCCGGGCGGGCAGGCGTAGGCGATGGCCGACCAGGAGCAGCCGTCGGCGCTTGCGGCGGTCCCGGAGCTCGGGACGCTCTTCGCGACGAAGAAGGGCGTCCCGGTCGCCTGCCCCGCGGCGTACGGCCCCCTTGCCGACAGCCACACCCACCTCACCTCGCTGCACCACGTCGACCCCGCGCTCGCCATGGCGCGTGCGGCGCTCGCTGGCGTGCGCTTCATGGTGACGGTGGTCGACAC
>DBEYOB010000125.1:0-1607 GCA_048173955.1 Coriobacteriales bacterium | reverse complement strand
CCGCGGCGCTCCGCCGCCGAGCTCACCGAGGGCCAGCGCCGGGCGCTCGGCGCGATACGCGCCGCCCGAGAGGCGGGCGAGGGCGGCGTGGTCGTGCTCGACGGCGTGACCGGTTCGGGCAAGACCGAGGTGTACCTCGCCGCCATCGAGGAGGCGCTCGCGGACGGGCGCGACGCCTGCGTGCTCGTGCCCGAGATCTCGCTCACCCCCCAGACGGTGGGCCGGTTCCGCTCGCGCTTCGGCGACGCGGTGGCGGTGCTCCACTCGCGGCTGGGGGTGGGGGAGCGCTACGACCAGTGGGACATGGTGCGCACCGGGGCGGCTCGCGTGGTCGTGGGCGCGCGATCGGCGCTGTTCGCGCCGCTGCGCAACCCGGGCCTCTACGTCATCGACGAGGAGCACGAGTCGAGCTACAAGCAGTCGCAGGCGCCGCGCTACCACGCCCGCGAGGTGGCGGCGCACATGGCGCGCGCCCACGGCGCCGCCCTGGTGCTCGGGTCGGCAACCCCCTCGCTCGAGGCGCTCGTGCGCTGCGGGCGCGGGGAGCACGCCGGGGCTCCCTGGACGCGCGTCGAGATGCCCGAGCGACCCGGCGCCCGCCCCCTGCCGCCGGTCGAGGTGGTCGACATGGCGACGGAGTTCGCCACGGGATGGCGCTCGATGTTCTCCCGCCCGCTCACGGCGGGCCTGGGCGAGGTCGTCGAGCGCAGCGAGAAGGCGGTGCTCCTGCTCAACCAGCGCGGGTTCGCGCGTTTCCTGCTCTGCCGCGACTGCGGGTTCGTGCCGCGCTGCGACATGTGCTCGACCTCGCTCACCTACCATCGCGACACCGGCAGGCTCGTGTGCCACACCTGCGGGCGCGAGTACCCCATGCCGATGGCATGCCCCCAGTGCGGCAGCCGCTACCTGGGGCAGTTCGGCGTTGGGACGCAGCGCGTGGAGGACGAGCTGCGCGCCCTTCTGCCCGCGGGCTTCCCCGTCGTGCGCATGGACGCCGACACCACGCGCGGCAAGGGCGGCCACGAGCGCTGCCTCGCCGCGTTCGACGAAGCCCCCTCCGCCGTCCTGCTCGGCACGCAGATGATCGCCAAGGGGCTCGACTTCCCCGAGGTCACGCTCGTCGGCGTCATCAACGCCGACACCGTGCTCAAGGTGTGCGACTTCCGCGCCGCCGAGCGGACCTACGCGCTGCTCGAGCAGGTGGCGGGGCGCGCCGGGCGCGGCGTGCGGCCGGGGCGCGTCGTGATCCAGACCTATCAGGCGGACCATCCCGCCATCCTGGCGGCGGCACGGCACGACCGCGCGGTCTTCTCGGACAGCGAGCTCCCGCTGCGCGAGGAGGCGGGGTACCCGCCCTACGCCCGCCTCGCCAACATCGTGGTGTGGGGCAAAAGCGAGCGCGACGTGTCGGTCGCCTGCGCCGAGGCCGCCCGCGCGTCTTCGGCAGCCCTGCGCGCCGCCGGCGTGGCGGCCGAGGTGCTCGGCCCGGTCGAGTGCGTCATATCGCGCGTCGACGGGCGCTTCCGCCAGCACGTGCTCGTGCGCGCGGCCGACCCCGAGGCGCCCCTCGGCGCGGTGCTGGGCCCCGCCGTGGCGCAGCTGACCCC
>DBEYOB010000124.1:0-24471 GCA_048173955.1 Coriobacteriales bacterium | reverse complement strand
CGCGCCTGCGGTTCCCGCCGCGTCGGCCGACCCCTCCTGGCGCGCCTGCCTGCGCCGCGAGCTGTCCCACGGCTGGCCGCGCTGGGCGAGTTTCGCCTGCATCTGGGTCTGGACGTGCCTCGTGGGCAAGTCGGCCCTCGGTGCGGGCGCGGCCGCGCAGCTCTCGGGCATGTTCGCGGTGCCCACCGCCGTCACGCTGTTCGCCACGGTGGCGATGCTCGTCGTCATCCTCTGCCTGAGCGACGCGCTCGCCACGGTCGTCGGCTCGCGCGGGGCGATGGCGCTGGGCGGCCTGCTGCTCGTGGGCGGCTCGGCCGGCATCGCCGCGGCGACGGTCGGCGGCCGGGGGCTTGCGTGGTTCGTCGCGGGGTCGTGCATGGGCGGGGCGTCGATCGGCCTGCTCAAGATCGCCTGGGGCGAGATGTTCTCGCGCATGAGCCTGCGCGCCGGGCTGATCGACATGGGCGCGTCGCTGGTGGTCTCGACCGTCGTGTTCTGCGGGCTGCTGTTCGCGCCGCCCGCCGCGCAGGCTGCGGTGCTCGTCGCCGTCGCGCTGCCGTGCTCGTGGCTGGTGCGCCTGGGAACGCGCCGCCTGGCCGACGAGCCGGCCCCGCCCCCTCCGCCCGGTGCGGCGAAGGCGGTCAACTTCGGTTGGACGCTGCTCATCCTGCCGTTTTTGGTCGGCCTGGCCTACGGGCTCATCAACGGCGTGCTCGTGGTGCGCCCGGCAGGTGCCGCGCTGCTCTCGCCGCTCGGCACGACGCTCGCCGAGCTCCTTGCGGGCGCGGTGCTCCTGGCGGCGAGCCGGATGCTGAGCGAGCGCTTCTGCGCGTCGCAGATCTACGCGGTGGGCCTGGTGTTCACGGTGGCGGGGCTGGCCTTGGCGTCGGTCGAGGCGGTCTCCACCTGGGTCGCCGCGAGCGTCGACGAGCTCGGCTTCGCCGTGTTCTACTTCTTCATGGTCGTGTACTGGGGAGACCTCGCCCGGCGGGTGGGGCGCTCCGTCGTGCGGACCTACGCGCTCGGCTACACCGTGTTCCAGGCGTCGCAGATTCCCGGCATGGCGGCCGGCTACGGTTTGGTGCGCGCGAGCGGGGAGACGGGCGTCGCCCTGCTGTGCGCGGCGGTGGTGCTCGTGTTCTTCGTGGTCACGCTCCTCGTGTTCAACGATCCGCGCAGCGCCCTGCGCCAGTGGCTCACGGCGGGCGAGCCGGCCGAGGTGACCGACGAGATTCCCGAGGCCTGTGCGGCCATCGCCGCGCGCTGCGCGCTCTCGCCGCGCGAGCGCGAGGTGCTGAGCCTGCTTGCGCGCGGCCGCACCGCCGCCTACATCGGGCGCTCGCTGGGCATCGCGCCCGACACCGCCAAGACCCATATGCGCAGCATCTACCGCAAGATGGACATCCATTCCCAGCAGGAGCTCATCGAGCTGATCGAGGAGCAGGTGCGCGGCGAGGCCTGCTGACGGCGGTTCGCCCAGCACGGAGGCCGTTCACACCCAGCGTGGTATGGCGCACCGCCGTCCCGGTGTGATATCGTTGCGGCAAGCGGGCGCCCGTCCGGTGCCCGCCCGCGCATCGGACGGGCGCGTGCGTCCGGGATGCGCGGGGACACGATGACGACAGGGGAAAGGGGTTTGCCATGGGTATGGGTTCGACGATGGGTGCGACGGGCGCAAGGGTGCCGGAAGGTGCGAGGGGCGTCACCCGCCGGCAGTTCGTGCGCGGCGGTGTCGCGGCGGGTGCCGCGGCCGGTATGGCGGCGATGGCGTCGGCGGCGGGCTTCGCGGTGGCCGCCCCGGCGGCCGACGACGGCATGTGGGACGAGCAGGCCGACGTCGTGGTGGTGGGCGCGGGCGGTGCGGGCCTGGTGGCCGGTCTGGTCGCGGCCCGCAACGGCGCGAGCGTCATCCTGATCGACTCTGCCGCCAGCGTGGGCGGCAACACCAACAACTCCTCGGGCGTCATCCAGGCGGCCGGCACCGACGTGCAGAAGCAGGCGGCCGGCGTCGAGGACGACACCCCCGAAGCGCATGCGGAGTTCTACCTGGCGGCGGGCGAGGGCCAGCTCGACGAGGAGCTCGTGCGCACCATCTGCGACGACGCCCCGGCGTGCATCTCCTTCATGCAGGACCTCGGCGTGGTGTACGACACGGTGTACGGCAACGGCATCATCCCCAACGTCGACCCCGCGGTGCAGGTGCCCCGCATCCACATGGCCACCGGCACCAACGCCGACGGCCTGGGCGCCGGCGCCTGGCACGTCGCGGCGCTCAAGGCAGCCTGCGACGAGGCCGGCTGCGCGTTCGTCCTTGAAAACGAGGTCACCGACCTGGTGGTCGACGAGGCCGGCACGGTGACCGGCGTGGTGGCCGCCGACGGCCGCCGCTTCGGCGCCGCCAAGGGCGTGGTGCTCGCCACCTGCAGCTTCGACCGCAACCTCGAGATGGCAAAGATGTTCTCGCAGCATATGGTGCAGGCCATCACCGACGGCTACCTCATGACCGTGCCCACCAACACCGGCGGCGGCATCCGCATGGGCATGAGCGTGGGCGCCGCGCTCACCGGCATGGGCGGCTTCATCGGCCTGGGCAACAACGTGGGCGGCACGCCGACCCTGCCCGGCAACGTCGAGGTTCCCGGCATTCTCGTCAACAAGTACGGTAGGCGCTTCGTAAGCGAGTCCGACCACTACGCGTGGGTGCTGCGCGCGGGCTTTGCCCAGGAAGACCACATCATGTGGAGCGTGTTCGACGAGAACGCCGCGATGCTCGGCGGCGCGGCCGTGGGCGGCATCCAGGCGCTCGGCGACATCGCCGCCGCGGTCGACGCGGGCACCGTGCTGCGCGGCCAGTCCGTCGAGGAGCTCGCCGAGCAGATGGGCGTGCCGGCGGCCAACCTCCAGGCGGCGATCGACCAGTGGAACGCCGACCTTGAGGCGACCGGGACCGACTCGCAGTTCCCCACGCGCTGCTGCGGTATGGAGCCCATCGGCAAGCTGCCGATCTACGCCGTGCGCAACTACGACTTCAACCTGGGCGCCGTGGGCGGGCTCAAGGTCGACCCGGCGACGTGCAATGTGCTCGACACCGCCGGGGAGCCCATCGCGCATCTGTTTGCGGCCGGCCAGGTCGTGGGCGGCTTCATGGGGAGCTACTACCCCGGCACCGGCACCGGCATCCTCGCGACCGTCTCCATGGGCCGCACCGCCGGCGCCGCGGTGAGCGCGTAGGGGACGCAGGGAAGGCGTGCGAGAAAAGCATGCAAGGAAGACGCGTGAGAAAGACGCGTGAGGAAGACGCGCCCGCCCGGCTGACGCCGATGTCGGCCGGGCGGGTGCTGTCGGCTCGCCGGGCGGGCGGCTGCTACCGGGCGGTCGGCGGGCCAGCGCGTTGCCGGTGGCGGTCGTCGGCTCGCCGGGTGGTCAATAAGGGCTCGAGTGCGTGATTCGAAAAAAGTGCTGGTCAAATTACCAACGAGTGTATGCTCCCTGGCCACCCTCTTCGCCATTGTCATCGAAGGGCATGCCGTGTACCTGCGCTTTTCCCATGCCGTCGTGTACGGATGCTTCGCTGTGTCCCAAATTTGCATACACTCGATGGCAAAATGACCAACACTTTTCGGGAAACATGCACTCGGTGTCCGTTTGACCACCGCACAGCCGCGCCCAAGCATGGCAACACGCACTCATCGGCCTAATGACCATGTGGCCCGATAGTTCAACAAGGCGAGAGCGGAAGGCGAGGGGCTTCCCGCCGCAAAGCGGTCGCTTGTGCGGAGAAGCCGAGGTCGCCTGCGGCACCGGGCCGCCCCGCCGCCCGGTGCCTGCCCTACCTCAGGCGCACCGCGGTGCCCGATGCGGTCACCATGAGCATCGAGCCGTCGGCGCCCAGGACCTCGTAGTCCATGTCGACGCCCAGGATGGCGTCGGCGCCGCGTTCGGCGGCGCGCTGCTCCATCTCCTGGAGCGCCTGCTGGCGAGCGGAGAGGAGTTCCTGCTCGTAACCCTCGGAGCGGCCGCCGAAGAAGTTGCGCAGGCCGGCGCCGATGTCGCGCAGCACGTTGATGCCGGTGATGACCTCGCCGAACACGATGCCCAGGTACTCTTCGACCTCGCGGCCGTCGACGTTGGCAGTGGTGGTGACGATCATGGCGGGACTCCTTGTCTTTCGGGCGCCCGTGCGGGCGCGACGGCGGACGGGCCCTCGATGGGGCCTTCGCAAGAAGCATAGCAGGTTTGGTGCGGGGCGGACCATCGGGAGGCCGGGCGCAATCCTGCTGGTTTGGAGCAGGCCTGGTCCCGGGCACCGCACGCGCCGGCCCCGAGCACCACATCAAGCCGTGCCGCGTTGCGTTGCGCCGCGCTACGCCGCGTTACTTCGCGTTGTGTCAAACAAACTGACTCCGGCTGGCCAAAAAGCCCGATCGTGAAGGGCAGCTCTACCCCTGTCCGACCCGCTGATGCCGATCCCCTCAATGCTTTCCTGCGGTTTTCCCGCTATGACATCGTTGGGACATGTCGGCATACTGGTCACAGGGGGCCGTTTCGGTCGAGATGGTCTTCACGATCGCGGATTTTGGCCAGACGACGCCGGTTTCGTTGACACGCCGGTTCCGACGGCGCCCGCCCTCCGCTATGAGCTGCGAAGGACGGGCGCCGTTCGATGCCTTTTGAGCGCGCATCTTCTTCCGGTGCGCGCGGTTTTCAGCGCGGGGCTTCCGCGGCGTTCGGCGCGCGGGCCCCTTGCAGCGTGCGGGCCCCTTGCAGCGCGCAGGTTCCTTACAGCGCGCGGGCCGTCAGGTTGCCGGTGGCGATAGCCTCGGCGATGTTGTGCGGTTTGGCCTCGTCGACCAGGGCGTCGCCGACGGTGTAGACCTCGAACTCACTACCAAGCTCGTCGGCGAGTGCGGTGTTGGCCGCCAGCTCGAGGGCCTCGATCACGGTGTCGCACTTCACCACGATGTCGCAGCCGGTCTCGCCGTTGATGGTGATCTCGCCGTCGCCCACGGAGGTCACGGTGGCGTTGGGCCACACGCGGGTGCCCTTGGTGTACACCATCGGCAGCACGACCTCCTTGATGTGGGCCGACCAACCCTTGCCCAGCTTGGCGAGCGGCTGGTCCATCACGATGGTCACATGCTTACCCTCGGCGATGAGGCGCAGCGCCGTGTCGAGCGCGGGCGCGCAGAAGCCGACGATGGTCACGTTCTCGCCGATCTCGGCGTTCAGAACGTCGGCGACGGGCACGACGTTGGTCGCCTCGGTGCCGGTGAGCCCGGTCGACTGCACCACGCCGCCCGCGGCCACGACGACCGCGTCGGGAGCCTGCTCGCGGACGAAGTCGGCGGTGACCTCCTGGCCGGTCACGACGGTGACGCCGCAAACCTCCTGCTGGCGCTGCAGGTAGCTGTTGAGGTCGTCGATGTTTTCGTGCTGGCTCTTGATCGCAGCGGCGAAGGGCAGCGTGCCGCCCAGATAGCCGTTCTTCTCGTAGAGGGTCACGTTGTGGCCGCGCAGCGCCGCGACGCGCGCCGCCTCCATGCCGGCGGGGCCGCCGCCCACGACCATGACGTTCTTGGGGTCGCCCGAGAGCGCGGGCAGCGCGGGGCCGTCGGGCATGGCGTCGGTGAAGGCACGCATGCGGGTGGCGTTCACGCGGCAGTGCTCGTAGAAGGTGCCGGTCTCGTCGTAGTCGAAGTGGCAGTGCAGGCAGCGGTTGCAGGGACGGATCTCGTCGATGCGGCCTTCGCGCAGCTTGGTGATGTACTCGGGGTCGGCGTAGAGCGGGCGGGTCATGTTGTAGAAGTCGACCTTGCCGTCCTGCAGCGCCTTCTCGAAGAAGTCGGGCGCGTGCGCCGGGTCCATGTAGGTGACCGAGCCCACGGGGATGCTCACGGCCGCCTTGATCTTGGCGGCGACGTCGAGCATCAGGCCGCAGCCGGAGTGGTTGCCGTCGAGCAGGCCCTCCCAGTGGCGGTCGAAGTCGAACTGCGTGCCGTAGGCGGTGTTGCCGTTGATGCCGTAGCCCGAGAAGTACATGTCGCCGGCGAACTCGCAGGGGTGGTAGCCGAACGGGCCGATGCGGACGTGCAGCGAGTCGGCGCCTGCGGCCTCGAGCTGCTTGGCGAGCTCGCAGTTCTCCTCGACCGTGGTGAAGGCGTCGTCCTGGCCCAGGTCGACGTCGTTGGCCTCGATGCCGTTGATGAGCACCTGCACGGGGAAATCCTCGCCGCACGCGCTCTTGATGCCCTGGATGATCTCGCACACGAAGCGGGCGCGGTTCTCGAAGCTCTGGGGCCCGTACTCGTCCTCGCGGTGGTTGCGGTTGCGGGAGAGGAACGCCTGGCCGATGTTGTTGCCGGCGGCGTTGATCTCGACGGCGTCGAAGCCGGCGTCGTGGAGCATGACCGCGACGTCGATGAAGTCCTGCTGGACCTGCTTGACCTCCTCGAGCGTGAGGTCGTCGGCCTCGGCGCACTCGAACTCGGCGGCCGTGCTCGCGTCGAAGCCGCTGAAGGAGGCGCCCATGAGGGAGAGCTGGTAGCCGCAGTAGCCGCCCGCCTCGTGGATGGCGGCGGCCACCTGGTCGAGGATGGCGTTCGAGGCGTCGCGCGCCTTGTAGGTGGCCGGATAGTGGGGCATGAGGTTGGCGTAGTCTTCGACCCACACGAACTCGCAGCCGTTCTTCACGAACTCGACGTACTCGTCGATGATGCGTTCGTCGGTGACCTCGGGGAGGTACAGCGAGCCGGCGGCCGACTTGATCATGCGGTGGTGCAGCGTGAACGGGCCGAACTGCCACTCCGAGAACAGCTTGGTCTGGGTGAAGTCCTCGATCGAGTTGGAGCGCCAGTCGCTCGTGTCGTCGGGGTTGAGCTGGGCGAGCTGCTGGTAGATGGCAGCCTTGCTCGGCGCACCTTCGCTCACGGGCGCGGTCTGGCTCGTGGTGGGCGTGGCGGCTTCTTCGGCTGCGGCGTCGGCTGCCTCGGCCTCGTCGGCGAGCGCGATGCCGGCGGTGCCGAGCGCGCCTGCGGCGGTGAGGCCGAACGCGCCGGTGGCGGCACCCTTGACGAAGTTCCTGCGCGAGACGTTGTGATCCATGCGAATCCTCCCGTTTCTCCTACGTTGCCGCGTGGCGGCGGATAACGGCTGCTATGGTGGACCGATGCCGCCGCGCATGCTTCACTGAATTTCAGTTAAACAGTATGTAAACGCAGGTAGATTGGCATGTTGCGACAAGTATTGCGCCAAGGGGTGCCGCACTGGTCGACGGGGCGGACAGAGGGCGGGAGCGGTTGGCGAAAGAACCCTCGGGGCGTCTGAGGGCTTGCTGACGGTATGTCGAAGATGTGCTATGCGGGCGGAGGGTTCCGCCAGGTGGCGGACGTCGTGGTCAACGCGACGTGGCGGGGCAGATGGGGTGCGGCGGCGGGACGCCGGAGGCCGGCCACCCTCATCCGGCCGGGGCGGGCCGTTCACTATCGCCCTTACTGGCTATCAAATATTGACTCATCGGCCAGTGGAACGGATATTGAACGAACTGAGTCGCCCGTCCGTCCGCCCCGGCGGTCTATCCGCGAGCGTACGCACAAGGTCAGGCAAAGAAGGCGCAGGTAGGCTCTGTGCGGCGAGCGTGAATCCCGTGCATGCACGGCGGAGGGTCGCCTCCTTTCCGCACGCATCCGTTCAATATCGCCCCTACTGGTTGTCAACTCAACATTTGATAGCCAAAAGAGGCGAAAGTGAACGGTCCGGCCTTTTGGTTCGGCCTTCTTTCGGGCCGGCTGCTCTTATGCAACTTCCTTCGCGCGTCTCTTATGCACCCGATGTTGCGTCCTCGTCGCCTTCGTCTTGCTGCACGATGGTGGCGCTGGCGATGCCGCCGCCCATGTCGATCTCGTCCACAACGGTCGTCCCGTCTTGGGCGTATACGGGGACGGTGTATTCGAAGGAATCGGCTCCCGCCTCGGCGGCCGCCAAGAACGCCCTGGCACGCGGGCCGTTTTCCGAGAGGTCGTACATGTCTTCCTTGCGGACGTAGCCGCTTACGTCGTGGTCGCCGATCATTTCGACGAGGTCGGGGAGCAGCGTATAGCCGACATTGCCGGTGCTGCCGCCGTCGGGAAGGTATGCCGCTATGTCCGAAGACGAGCCGTAGGTCTGCCCGTTTTCGTTGACGGGCCATGCGAAGTCGAGCGCTCGGGCGCCTTCGACAGCGACCGAGAAGCTGCCGGATTCAAGCAGGGCCTGCCCAGACCCCGCGGGGCGGAACGTATACCGCCCGTGCACGTTCAGGTCGATCCCGGGAAAGTCGCTTTGCAGCAGGCTTTCGATCACGTCGTCGAGCACGTACCCCATGATGGTCGGCTGGTCGTAGATGTCTGCCAGCTAGAAGAGCTTACCGCCGTCGAACAGCGTGCCGAGCTGTTCGAAGGCGTTTGCCAAGGTACGATGCAGCGCAAGCGCCGAGACAAGCGAGGGATTGCTGTTGAGGGAGACTCCGACCTGATAGTAGAGGCCGGCAACCCCCTCTTCGAGCTCGAACGACATAGAGTCCGCCAGGGGTATGCCTGCCTCCGACCCCAGCATGTTGCACGCGAATGCGGCGAGGTCGTTCTCATAGCGGGCCTCGGCGAGACGCAGGTCGCTTCGCATGGTGTCGAAAAGCTCGGGATTGTCCTGGTAGGTGAGCCCCCTGGCCGCCATGGTGTCGTGCAGGTCGGCGACCGACACCGATTCGTCCTGGATGTATTCCCACAGCTCGACGATGGCCGCCCACGTCTCGTCGGGGTAGGTGTAGGTGGTGGCGGGGATGTCGTGGCGCGAGAGGTCGACGGCGGTCATCTGCTCGACGGTCGACGCCTCCGCTGCCGTTTCGGTCTCGCGGGCGTCTTCGGCCGCGGGGGCTTGCGCGGTCGGAGCATCGTCCGCGGGCGCGACGGTCAGTGCGGTCGTCGCAAATGCCGCAGGTACGCCGGCGACGAGCAGCGCCGATGCCAGGGCGGTAAAGACTGAGGTTCTCCTGGTAGTCATGATGACCTCGATTCTCTCTTTGATCCCGGCGCCACCGAAACCGGTGCGCAACGGTGCCGCCGAGATGCGCGATTCTTCCATGGCGAGCAAGGAGCGCGCGTAGTCGAACCGGGATTCGGCGCCGAGGCGGTGCACGGTTGCCTCGTCGCAGGCGAGCTCGATGTCGCGGTTGGCAAAGACGAGCATTGCCCAGGCAAACGGGTTGAACCAGTGGATGCAGGCCGCGGCGACGAGCAGGAATTTGAACACGGTGTCGAAGTGCCGGATATGGGTCAGCTCGTGGGCAAGGGTGTGGCGCGCATGGTCGGAGGCCCAGTCGAACGTGCGGGGGACGACGATGGTCGGCCGGACGATGCCGAAGGTCAGCGGGCTGCAGATCCGGTCGGATTGGCGGATGCGGAGCGGGCGCACGCGCAGCCGGTTGCCGTCGAGCCATCGGCGGGCTTCGGACGCTTCGACCGGCAGGGAGGAGGCGAGCTCCCGACGCAGGCGCAGGTACGAGAAGGCGAAGAACCCCGCACAGCTCACGGCGCCGGCTGCCCATACGGTCACGACCGCCGACGGGGTCGTGCCGCTGTCGAAAAGCCCGAAAAGCTCCTCCGGGGACGGTGCGGAAATGGCTTCCGAGGCCGTCGATCGAGCGCCGGCATCTCGTGGTGAGCCGGTCTCCTCTGACGCACTGGCATTCTGTGCCGCACCGGCACTCCTCTCCAGCGCACCGGCACCCTGCTCCTTGCCGGTCTCCTCCGGCGCGCTGGAGGGCATGGAGGGCTCTGCGACCTGTGTCGATGCGGTCAGCTCCTCGTCTGCAAGTTGATTAGATTGCTGGAGCGTCTGCTGAGACGACGATTCTGCCCGTGGTTGCACCGCCAGATTGTAGATGCTGGTGGGCGAGGGAATCCACACCGGGACGAGCAGGCGGACGACGACGAGCGCCCAGAGCGTCGCAAACACCCACTTGGGCAGGCGTTTGAGCAGCAAGGCACGCACGATGAGGATGGCGAGCACCATGGCGGCCCCGGCGACGCTCATAGCGAAGAGCTCCTCCATCATGCCACCTCCTCCGTTGCGACCGATCTCCTTTAAGCCTGGCGCTCGCAGTCGTCTATGAGCTTCCTCAGGTGCCCGATTTCTTCTCGGGAGATTTTTTTGCTGCTCAGCAGTGCAGCGAACAGCTTGTCGGCCGACCCGTCGTAGAGCTTGTTGATGAGCTCGTCGGTCTCTGCCTGCTGCACCTCTTCCCGCGGCACGAGTGCGCGGCATATGAAGCCCGGCTCGCTTCGCTCGACGGCGCCCTTCTTGATGCAGCGTTTGATGAGCGTGTACGTGGTGTTGACGTTCCATCCGAACTTCTCGGTGAGCTCGGCTGCGACGCGGCGGGCGGGGACGTTGCCCTCGCGCCAGAGCACGTCCATCACCTTGAGTTCGGAATCGAACAGTTTGACGTCCATGGATCCCTCCCGACTCCCCACGGTATGGGGCGATGCACGGGGTCGGCTGCGGCGGCCGCCTGAAGCCGAGGTCTCGAAACCGTCTCTATAATACTGGAGTCTTACGCGTCCAGTCAAGATAAGACCACAGTATCACGCTGGTAGCTGTCGAGTATGACCTGCGTATGATGCCCTGTCATACCCAGGTCAGTCTTTATCGACCCGTCGCGGTGCGCCAAACTGCGCTCCAGGTGCGCACGCATACCGCGGCGCGCGGGACAAGCAGCGATAGGCAAGCAACGAAAGGGGTTTGCACGATGGAGAACACCATGACGCGCAGGGGCTTCGTCGCCGGTGTCGCCGTGGCCGGCGCAACGCTGGCCGCCGGTGTCGCCCGGGCCGCCGAGACCGAGGAGACCGCCGAGACCGAGGCTGCCCCCGAGGCCGCCGAGGAGGCCGAGACCGCTCCCGCCGAGGCGTCGCAGGCGCTCGAGTGCGACGTCGTCATCGCCGGCGCCGGTGCGGCCGGCCTGTGGGCGGGCATCGAGGCCGTCGATGCCGGGCTGAACGTCATCGTCATCGACAAGGCTTCCAGCGTCGCCATGGCCAACGGCGCCCAGGCCGGTGGCCCGCTCGCCGTCGGCAGCAAGATCCAGCAGGAGATCGGCGACGGCTTCGACGTCGAGATCGCCTTCAACAGCATCATGGACTGGGCCCACTGGTCGATTAACGCCCCGGTCGTCAAGGCCGCGCTCGAGATCTCGGGCAACACCGTCGACCGCTTCACCGACGACTTCGGCATCAAGATGGTCGTCCTCCCCGACAGCTACCACGCCGGCTACCAGGTTCGCTGCTCGTTCAGCGCCGACGGCGTCACCCCGTACTCCGTGTCGGGCGAGGACCGCTTCATGCCGCTCGTGAACTGGATCGAGGATAAGGGCGGCCAGGTTCTCATGAACACCCCGATGACCGGCCTGATCGTCGAGGATGGTGCGGTCACGGGTCTGCGCGCGACCGATGCCGACGGCAACGAGATTCAGATCAAGGCCAAGGCGACTTGTGTCTGCACCGGCGGCTTCCAGGGCAACGCCGACATGATGTTCGAGAAGTTTGGCACCCAGGTCATGCCGCTCGGCAACACGCTGTCCGACGGCACGGGCATCAACTCCATGGTCGAGGCCGGCGCCGCGCTCGACACGCACTGGGGCATCGCGGGCAACGAGTTCGCCTGCTCGACCCCCAAGGACCCGTGGAGCTTCGGCAACCCGAACGCCTGCGCCTCCATCGGCATCATGGGCGGCCTGCTCGTCAACTCCCACGGCCGCCGCTTCACCAACGAGGGCAAGTACGCCGAGTTCCCGCTCGCCGTGGGCGGCACGATCTCCCTCGAGGTCGGCGGCACGTTCTACGGCGTCTACGACCAGACCTACATGGAGACCGTCGCCTCCCAGTCCACGCAGGACCTCGAGGCCGACATCCAGCGCGCCATCGACAACGGCTGGGGCTTCAAGGCCGACTCGATTGCCGAGCTCGCCTCGATGATCGACGCGCCCGAGCTCGAGGCCACCGTCGAGCGCTACAACGGGTTCGCCGACGCGGGCGAGGATACCGACTACTACAAGGATGCCTCGCTGCTGTCGCCGGTCGTGGACGGCCCGTTCTACGCCTTCGAGTACGCCCCGAGCTGCTGGGTGACCATGGGCGGCGTCAAGACCAACGACCGCCTGCAGGTCATCGACAACATGGGCACCCCCATCAAGGGCCTCTACTGCGCCGGCGTCGACAACGGCACCATCCTCATGGTCCCCTACCACTGCTACGAGGGCACCTCGCTCGGCATGGCCTTCAGCACCGGCCGTCTTGCCGGCCGCTACATCGCCGAGGACCTGAGCGCGTAGGTTCGCCGCATCCGGCGCCGGGCCCGTCCGGTCTTGCAGCCGGACCTGGCGCCAAGACCGGCCCTCGCACGCTGCCGTCGGGTGCGGGTTGCCGCCAAACTCAAGCGCCAGCTATCGGGCGCGCCGACTCGCAAGGGGGTCGGCGCGCCTGCCGTTTTCCGCGGCGTCACGTTCGTCCGAGGGGGCGAAGGCCGACCTGGCCTGCTCGTGCGCCTCCTCGCGCGAATGGATGCCGAGCTTGCCGTAGATATGGCGCACATGGGTTTTGACCGTCCCCATGGACAGGTAGAGGCCCTGCGAGATCTCCTGGTAGCTCTGCCCGAGCGCCAGCATTTCGAGAACTTCGAGCTCGCGCTCGGTCAGGCCGGCCCTGCGGGCGATGATGCCGCAGCCTGCCGTGACCTTCTCGCGCTCCGACATGACGGCGCGCCCCGACTCGATGTCGATCGCCTCGACGGCCCAGTGGGACGAGAACGACCGCTCGCTTCTCCAGAGCATGACCACCAGCACGAGGCAGACCAGCTCGACCAGCGACAGAATGGCGAGCTCGTAGCCGTTCTCGGCCAGATGCGCCGCGCCGGGGATGAAGCGCGCGTAGCTGCCGAGCCCCATCATGAGCTCGCTTGCCGCGCGGCCGAGCCCGAACAGCCACAGGCTCGATATGCCGAAGCGCAGGCTGAGGTTGCCGAGCAGCGACAGGCCGAAGACGCACAGCGTGATGTAGGCGACCATGATGAGAAAGGCTGCCGGTTTGGGGTTCACGCTTCCGATCGCGGCGACGAGGATGAGGCCGACCGCGGTGAGGGCGAACGCCGTGTTGGCGAGATGGCCCGGTTTGACCTTGCCCCTGAACGCCGCGAGCGCGACGAGCAGCACGGCGCCGACCACGAACGTCGCCAGCATCCGCGTGCTCGCCGTCTGGCCGAACAGCGTGAAGCTGCCGAAGCCGGCCGTGAACCCGGCGAACGCCATGACGGCGACGGGTTTCCACGGGAAGCCGTAGCGCACCCGCGCCGGTGCGTCCGCGTCGGCCTCGCGGGGTGCCACGTAGCGGTCGGACGCCCAGCAGAGGAGAAACGACAGCGCCGGCGCCGCCACGGACCCCGCCAGGGGGAGCGGCGAGGCGAGGTTGTTGAGGACGAACGAGACCGCGCCGGCGAGCACGAGCGAGAGGAGCCCCATGAGCAGCATGCGATTGGGCTCGAGGCGGCTGTAGACCTCGGCCCACGAGAGGAACAGCACCGCGCCGCCGAACGCGGCCAGCGCGCTGAGCAGGATCGCCGCCGGCATCCCGGGGACAAGTCCGTTGATCGACGCGAGCAGCCCGGCGGTGCCCAGGGCGACGCATCCCAGCGCGATCGCCTGGAGGCGCGCGTACGACAGCAGGGGCGTGAAGCGCCGCCACAGCAGCGCGAAGGACACCATGGTCGCGATGTCGACGACGCGCATGGTGAGGTCGTAGGCGGCATAGTCCACGCCTCCTGCCAAGGGAACACCCGTCGCATAGAGCGTGACCGTCCAGTGGGTGCACCACTGCCACACGATCCACAGCCCCATGCCGAGCAGACGGAACGGGAACAGCTCCGCCCGGACGGTCTTACTGTCGGCGTCGGGCGCGGCGAACGGTGCGGGAGACGTGGTTTGAGGCATAGGGCGGGGCTCCCTTGGCGCTGGCGGTGTCTGGCTCGCGTGCGATGCCAGTGTGGCGATGCCAGTGTAGCCGCTTGCCGGCGGCCGTTCAAACCGGCAGGTCGGGCAGGCCGGCGGGAACGGGAGTGCGCGGCATTCCCGACCGGCCGGCCACGCGCTACGCGCCGCCCCTCGTCGTCCTATCGATGCGCGTCACCCGCCGCCCCGCCGCCGTATTGCCCCGCTACCCGATCTCGCGCAGACGCATCAGCTCGTCGACCTCGCCCGCCTCGGCGATGCGGGCGCCGGTTATCGCGCCGTCACTGTTGCGCTCGATGACGACGTCCACCGAGTCGGCGACGACGCCGACCAGCCCGAACCAGGAGCTCACGATGTCGCGGCATGCGGGGTCGTAAACCCGGGCCACGGGTGTGCCGTCCAGATGGATCTGGTATGCCGACTGGCCGATGGGCAGGGAGTACTCCGTCCCGTCCGCACCGCGGACGATGCCGTCGAAGGCGTCGGTGTTGACGTAGTCGGCGATGACGACGGTGCTCAGCGTCAGGCCGAACTGCTCGTACCTGCTGAACAGCCGCATTGCCGCCAGGGAGCGGGCGAAGCGCTCGCCTGCACCCCGGTGGGTCGTGTCCGTCCCCGTCCCGCCGAGCGTCAGGGGGCCGGTCGCCAGCGCATAGGTGGCGCTTGCTGCCTGCCGGCTGTCGAGCGCCCCCTGCCCGTCGGAGGGGTAGGCGAGCGAGAGGTCGACCACCAACCCGAAGGCCGGCGTGCGTCTGTCCGCCATGGCCGATGCGACTTCGGCGAGCTCTGCGGCGGTGAGCCCGCCGGCGGCGTAGGCGTTGTCGGGATTGGAGACGGCCTCCGCGGCGTGCCGCACGCTCTGCTCGACCCAGGCGGCGGTGTAGGCGTACTCGTTGGCCGAGACGAGCTCGGCGTCGTCCACCCGCACGGTTATCGCGAACGAGGCGGCGCTGCCGTCGGCGAGGGCGACAGAGCCTTCGAACGCGTGGTTGTCCCAATCGTCGGAAACGAGCGGGACGAGCAGGTGGTAGGCCAGCGTCGCGACGGCCACGTCGTCGTCGAGGGCCGGCGCTCCGTCGGCTGCGGAGAGGTAGGTCACGCCTTGCATGTAGGCCGCCAGGTCGGTGTCGGCCGCAAGCTTGTCGAGCAGCGCCTGGCCTTCGGTCGACCCGAAGGCCTCGAGCGCGGCCAGGCGGAACTCGGCGACCGAAAGCTTGCCGGTGTGGGGGTGCCCCATGTCGCCGGTGCCGGAGTGCCCGAGGGCGGCCTCGGCGGAGGCGCCAGCCTCCATGGGCCCGATCGTCCCACATGCCTCCCGCAGGAAGTCCGCCAGCATCTCCCACTCTTCGTCGGAGTAGGCGGCGAGCAAATCGTCGGGTCGAGCCGGGTTTGCGTCGGACAGGGAGGTCGTGCCTCCGAAGGTGGCGAAGTACGCCGTGCTCGAGCCGTCGGAGACGGGGACGGCGTAGTTGTCTGAGTCAATTGCCTCGGGCGCATCCCCGTCAGATGCCGTGCTTTCGGGCGATACCGGCTGCGTGTCTGTTGCCCCGCTTTCGCTCCCAGTCTGCGCGGCAGGTTCCTCCACCGCCGAGGTGGCGAGCGCCGCCGGTATGGCCACGACGAGCGCGAGCGAGGCCGCGGCGGCCGCAAGCGATGTCCGTCTGATTCTCATGATGGCTCCGATTCTCTCTTCGAGTGCCGTTTTGCCGAAGCCGCTCTGCAGCAGCGGCACCAGGCCGCCTTCCCGCTCCCCCATGGCAAGGAGCGTGCGCGCATATGCGCCGCGCGACGAGACGCCGCACGAGCGGACGACGGCCTCGTCGCAGGAAAGCTCGATGTCGCGGTTCGCGAGGGCGTACATGGCCCAGGCGAACGGGTTGAACCAGTGGATGCATGCCGCGATGGCGAGGACGAGCTTCAAGACCCCGTCGAAGCGGCGGATATGGGTCAGTTCGTGGACGAGGACGTAGCGCGCCGCGTCGGCGTCCCGCCACGCGAAGTCAGCCGGCATGAGGACGACCGGGCGCACGGTCCCGTAGGTGAGCGGGGTCGCGACGCGGTCGGATTGGCGCACCCGGACGCGTCGCCGCAGCCCGCAGCCTGCGACGAGGCCGTCGGCGAGTCGGCGGCCGGCGGGGTCGTCGACGGGCAGCGCGTCCCCGAAGCGGCGGCGCTGCCATGCGTAGGATGCGGCGAAGAACGCCCCGCATCCGGCCGCGCCGACGGCCCACACGATGGGGACGACACGGCCGAGGGGGATTGCGCCGCGCGCGGCATCCGGCGCTGCATCCGATGCGCTGCCGCCGTTGCCGGCTTCCACGGCCGCGGCCGCGTCGGAAAGCGCTGCCGACCCGGATGGTCCGGACGACGCAGGTTCGTGACGTGAAGCCGCCGCACCCGCTGTCGCCGCGGTAGACGGCGGGTTTTCGGGTTTGGCTCCTGCCGCCCAGGCGTTTTCGGGCGCGTCGGCGGTCGCGACCGAGGCGACGTCGGCAGCGGTGCGGGCGGATTCGACCGCGCTGGCCGCACCGCTCGTGCCGGTTGCGGGGCCGCCGGCCGCCGCGCTGGCCGCCCAGCCCGCCGGGAGCAGGTTGAACGCGCTGGTCGGAGCCGGTATCCAGAGCGGGACGAGCAGGCGCAGCGCCACCAGCAGCCACAGGGCGACGAAGAGCCGCTTGGGCAGGCGGTGCAGGGCGGCCAGGCGCACGAGCGCGACGGCGACCACCATCAGCGCGCCCGAAACGCTCATCTGCAGCAAGGTCGTCACGATTGCCTCCTCGGTTCGCCCCGATTCCTTCGACTGGTCCCGTACCTGCGCCGTTCGCTATTCGAGGTCGTCGATCAGGCGCCTAAGCCGGTCCGCCTCCTCGTGGGACAGCTTCTTGCGGCCGATGAACGCCGCGAAGAGCTTGTCAAGCGAACCGTCGAACATCCGGTCGACGAGCTGGTCGGCCTCGGCACGCTGCACCTCTTCGCGCGTGATGAGGGGCCGGCACATGAAGTGCGGCTCGGACCGCTCGACGGCGCCCTTCGCGATGCAGCGCTTGATGACCGTGTAGGTGGTGTTGATGTTCCAACCCGTTTCCTCGCCCAGCACCTCCGCTATATGGCGTGCGGTCGAGGGTCCTTCGCGCCACAGGACCCCCATGACCTTGAGCTCGGAGTCGAACAGCTTGAGGCTGTCGGCGCCGGCGGGGCTTGGGGCGGCGGTCCGGCTGCTCGTTGCATCTCCCATCGCGGTTCCTTTCGCTGAAATCATGGTCGGGCCCTTGGCGCGGGGCCACCTTTGGACTCTATACTAATGCGATAGTATGGGAGCTGTCAATATACTAGTGTAATAGTATGCTGGTAAATGGCTTAATTGGAAACGGTGGTGACGCGGTGCAGCTCCGGTCGAACGGCGGGGTTTACGCGGAGGGCGCGAAACAGCGCAAGTAATATCAAAATTAGTATAAAAACGCTCCGTTTGGAATCTTGCGTGACAGATAACGGGGTGTCAGCCTACCTTTTTCGCCGTTGTGCGAATCCGGAATCACCGAAATACAGTTGGAGAGGGCTTTCGCGACCGCGAAAAGCGCCGCAGGGAACGGGGCGTCGCCTCCCTGTTCGATAAAATGCCTGGTCAGACACTGTAATCAATCGCTAAATAAAATACCGGTCTGCAGCCGTCGGGCCCACGGATTTGCACAACGCGAAAAAAGGTATGGCGGCGGGCCGATTTGCGTCACGCGGGGTCGCTGCGGCAGCCTCGGCCGTCCGCTGCGCGCCGTCCGCCCGCCAATCCTATCCCTGGCGGTCCCGTTCGACGAACGCAATCAGCTCCTGGCGGCTGTGGACGCCGAGCTGCTCGTAGAGGTGGCGCACGTGCGTCTGCACGGTGTTGCGCGACAGGACGAGCTCCTCGGCGATGGCGGGGACGTTGCGCCCGCGCATCATGAGTGCGAGCACCTCGCGCTCGCGCTGCGAAAGGCCGTAGGTCGCGGCGATCCGCTCGCAGCGCGTCGCGTCGTCCGCCGCGGGGTCCGCCTCCGACCGTCGGAGGGCGGGCCGGTCGGCGTCCGGCTCCCCGCCGTCCGGCCCGCGCCGCTCATCGCGGCGGACCCCGCGCCTCCTGATGCCGCCGAAGAGCAAAAAGGCCGCGCAGGTGAGCAGGTAGACGAGCAGAAACACCGTGACGAGCATCTTCGCCTCGTCGGTGATGCCGGCGCCGAGCAGGGAGTACGCCAGGACGTCCGCCGCGACGCGCGCCAGCATGAAGATGCCGCCGCACACGCCGAAGGTCGCCGCCGCATGGGGCCCGCCGGACCGTCCCACGCCCAGGCAGGCGTCGGCGATGAGGTAGATGGCGAGGAAAAAGCCGGCCGAGCCCAGGGAGAGGAGCGCGAAGCGCGCCGCCTCTGCGCCGGCGATCCACATGAGCACGAGCGCCGCGAAGAACACGGCGATGTAGCCGAGCATGACGGAGAAGGGCGAGGGCACGCGGCGTGGCAGCACCCATAGCGCGAAAAGGACGAGGGCGACGGCGAGGTCCATGCCGCCCCCGACCGCGATGCGCAGCCCGAGCTCGAGGGCGTCCACCATGAGGACGGTGTTCACGAGCGGCGCGGCCAGGGTCACGACCGCCGAGGCGATGAGGATGGGCGCGAGCGCGCCCGCGGTCTCGCGCGGCGTGCGGCCGGGGGAGCCGGACGGTGCGGTGCCTCCGCCGGCCGTGCGGCGGGCGGACCACAGGGTCAGCGCGATGTCGCATGCGACGAGCACAAAGGCGACGACCCGCTCCGCCCCGTGGGGGAGCGCCGCCATGCTCAGGTTGACGGCGCCCGAGAAGGCGGCCGCGAGCACGAGCCCCTGCCGGGCGCGGCGCGCGTCGAGGCGGGCGAGCGCGGCGACCCACCAGAGGTGCGCCGCGGCGAGCGCGACGCCCGATGCGGCCCCCGCCAAGGAGAGCGAGGCGGACGCTGTCCATCCGCCGCGCTGTGCGCACGCCATCGCGAGGACCCACAGCGCGGCGCACAGCATCAGGGATCCTGCGCAGACACGGGCGCTTCCGGAAAGGGGGGCCGCGGGGGCCGCCGCGGCATCGCCTTCGCATACGCTGTTGTGCGCCGGCGCACGGCGGCGCATGCGCAGGCCGGTGCCGATGCCCGCGACGAGCAGGGCGACCCCGAAGACGGTGGAGGCTAGGTATCCGACGTCCTGGTAGAGGGCGTCGCGGCTGTAGGAGAACAGCGACGCCGGCGACCAGACGAGCAGCCCGTACAGGACGATGGCGGCCCCCAGGCCGAACCCCGCGCATGCGACGCGCGCGTCCGGCGCCCTATGCCCGCTGGTTTGCACGGCACCACCCCGAGTCGTCCGTTGCCGCCGGTTGCGACACCCTGCATCCGGCGGCGGTCTGCGTACCGGGCAATTTTACCAACTTCGCCGACAACTGCGCCGTCGCATGAAAAAAGGCGGGCGCCGCAGGTGCGGGCGTCCGCCTTTCCGTCGGGTTCGGGAGATGCGTCCGGCTCGTCTACTTGATGCCGTCCGCAATCTGGCGCAGGCGTGCGATCTCGCTCTCGGACACCTTCTTGCGGCTGACGAGGGCGGAGAACAGCTTGTCGGCCGACCCGTCGAACATCCTGTCGATGAACTCGTCCGTCTCGGTGGCTTGAACCTCGTCGCGCGACACGAGCGGGGTGCACAGGAAGTTGGGCTCGGAACGGGAAATGGCACCCTTCTTGATACAGCGGGAAATCAGCGTGTACGTGGTGCTCGCACTCCAGCCGTACTGGTCCCTGAGGACTTCGGCGATGTGCTTGGCCGTCGCACGGCCTTCGCGCCAAATGACGTTCATGACCTTCAGTTCGGAGTCAAAGAGCTTCTTGTTCACCTTCACCCCTCCGTAGAGCGCTTGGGTGCCCTGCTGTTGGAACAGGGCATTCGGATGCCCGCGCTTAAGGTGCCATTAATACACTTTAGATGGATTCTATCGCATTAGAAACCCAAGAAAGTCCTTTTCGCGACAACCTCAACATGTATTCGTGACAAAAAGATGGTTAAAAGTGACATTTGGGCGTTTTTGACGCGCAACGAGCCTGGTAGAATATCTAATGTAAACGATTTCGGTAAATTTAACCAGACGTCCGAGCGGTGACAGCCGTAGGAAAAAGTTGCAATCAGCATCCAAAAATATGCACGCGATGGCTGGGCATGCGCCTCGTGGGAAGAGCGGCCCCACAGGCGTGCGCCCCTGCGCCGCCGCGGGGCGCAGGCGGTCGCAAGGGGCGCGGGCGCCTTATTCCGGAAGGCGGACCAAGACGTCGGTCGCCTTGATCAGGGCGAGGGCGGGCGCCCCGGCTTCGAGCCCGAGCTCGTCGAGCTCCGCGGCGGCGACGATTCCCGTCACGGCCAGGCTCCCGTCCGATGCGGCGAGCGTCACGGCGGCCTCGACGTCGCCCCGCTCCACGGAGGCGATGCGCCCGGCAATCTGGTTGCGGGCCGAGACGGGCAGGCGGCACGTCCCAGGGGCGAACATGACCGCCGGCTCGCGCACGACGACCTCGGCGGGAGACCCTTCCGCGAGGCCGAGCCTGCGGATCGAGTCCATGGTGATGCCGGCCTTGAGAAACAGGCCGCCCACCTCCACGGTCACCGTTCCGTTGACGGCGCCTTCCTTGACGGCGGCGACGGTGCCGGAGAAGCGGTTTCGCGTGGAGATGGGCATCTTTGAATCCTTTGCGTGGGAGGGCTGGTCGGCCCGCGCGGGCCGACCAGGCGGGACGGTTCTTACGCCTCGACCGCCACGAGCACGTCGGTCGACTTCACGAGCGCGACGGCGTCGACGCCCTCGGCCAGGCCGAGCTCGTCGATGGCCTCGTTGGTGATGGAGCCCGAGACGACCGTGCCGCAGGGGGTGGTCAGGGAGACGTGGCCGTTGACGGCGCCCTTGACGACCTTGCTGACCTTGCCGGCGAACTGGTTGCGAGCCGAGACGGGCAGCTTCTCGGAGCCGGTGGCGAACAGGACGTTGGTGGCCTTGACGACGGCGGTCGCCTTGACGCCCTCGGCCAGGCCGAGCTCGTCGATGGCTTCGTTGGTGATGTCAGCCTTGATCTTGGTGCAGCCGAGGTCGATGGTCACGACGCCGTTGACGGCGCCCTTCTTGACCTCGGAGACGGTGCCGGCGAACTGGTTGCGGGCGGAAATCTTCATCATGGCGAACTCCTTTTCGCAGTCGGTGTGCCTCCGCGGGTCCCGTCCTTCGCGGGCCGTCCGGGGGCGCGTGGTTGACGGCGAGCACTATAGCGCCCCGCGCCTTCGGGCGCAGTCGCTTTTGCAACCGGCATGCCCGGCATGCCATTTCGTACCAACGAGCTCCATCGCGGCAGCGCCGTGCGGCTCCGGGCACCGGACGCACACAAACCCGGCGGCGCGGGCGGTCCGTCCCGACGGCGGGTCAGTCGACCGACTTGAGGCTGGCGACCATGTCGATCGCGTACAGCCTCCTGCGCATCGCGAGGGTAACGAGCGCGGCCACGGCGGCGGTGAACAGCACGGCGAAGGCGAAGCACGGCGCGTCGATCGTGCGGAAGTAGATCACGTTGTCGAACTCGGCGGCGCGCATGATGAAGTCGCACAGCCACACGCCGAACGGCAGGCCGCACAGGATGCCGATGCCCACGAGGAGGTAGGTCTCGCGGTAGACGTAGCCGCGCACCTCGGGCCTCATGAAGCCGAGCACCTTGAGCGTCGCGATCTCGCGGCGGCGTTCCTCGAGGTTGATTTCGGTGAGCGCGTAGATGACGATGAACGCGAGCATGCCCGACACCACGAGCAGGATGACCACGATGCTGTCGAGGCTCGAGGCGATGTCCTCGTAGCCGCCCGCCTCGTCGCTCGGCAGGCTGGCGCTCACCACGGCGGGGCTCCCCTCCGCCAGGCGCGCCACCAGCACGCCCTCGTCGGTGCCGCGGGAGTTCCACCCGACGGCCATGTTGTACGCGGGATCCTTGCCGAACGCCGCCTCGTAGGCCTGCGGGCTCAGGTAGACGTAGTGGCCGACGTAGTTGTGCATGATGCCGCGTATCTCGACCTCGACGGGGTCGTCTTCGGTGTCGAACGTCAGCTCGATCGTGTCGCCCACGCCCACGAGCAGCTGCTCGGCTAGGCGCTCGGTGACGACGCAGCCCTCGTCGGGCAGCTCGAGGCGCTCGCCGGTCCGGTAGTCGTCGATGTTGATGAGGCCCTGGCCGCTGCCGTCGCGCATGGTGAAGAGGAACACGTCGCGCAGGATGCCCTCCTCGTCGGCCCCGGTGCTGTCGCTGCGCGCGTCGCGCATCTCGGCCTGGGTCGAGCCGCCGGTCTGGTCCATGCGCCCGCCGATGCCGTAGGCGATGCGCGCCGGGTCGCCGCCGGGGTTCTCGGCGACGGCGGCCTGCTTGGCGACGTAGGTCCACTGTCCGGCGCCCAGCTCGCTGTCGAGCAGGGACGCGAGCTGGGACTCGTCGGCGCCCGCCCCCCGTCCCGCCGCGGCGTCGGCGTCCGCGTCGAAGTTCACGACCACGTCGTAGGTGTAGACGCCGCCGTACTGCGCCTGCACGAAGCCGTCGAGCTTGTCCTGCACGCCGAAGCCGGTGAGCACCAGGCCCGTGCAGCCAGCCACGCCCACGACCGTCATGACCATGCGCTTCTTGTAGCGGAACAGGTTGCGCGCCGTGACCTTGTGCGAGAAGCTGATGCGGCGCCACAGGGGGCGCACCCGCTCGAGCAGGATGCGGCGGCCCCCCTTGGGCCGCGCGGGCAAAAGCAGGCTCGCGGCCGACTCGCGCAGGGTGCGGCGCACGGCGAACCAGGTCGTGCCGAGCGACAGTGCGACCGAGAGGCCCAGCGCGATGAGGCAGTCGGGCTGGTGGAAGCCGGCCAAAAAGGCGAAGTCGATGTAGATGCGCGAGTAGGGCGTCCAGATGGCGCGCGGCAGCGTGAGCACGCCGGCGACGATGCCGACGGCGGCGCCCAGCGTGCTGGCGAGGCCGCTGAAGGCCAGGTACTTGAGCCCGATGCGGTTCTTGGTGTAGCCGAGGGCCTTGAGCGTGCCGATCTCGACGCGGTCGGTTTCGACCATGCGGCTCATCGTGGTGAGCGAGACGAGCGCCGCCACGAGGAAGAAGAAGATGGGGAAGATGAGGCAGATGCGCTCCATGCGCAACGCCGTCGCCTGGTAGAGGTAGCAGCTCGGGTTGGCGTTGCGGTCGAGCACGTACCAGTGCTGCGGTTCGAGCTCGGCGGCCGTCTCGTCGACCTGGGCGAGCGCGTCGGTCGCCTGCGCGGCGGCGTCGGTCGCCTGCGCGAGCCCGTCCTGCGCGGTCGCCAGGGCGTCGTTTGCCTGCGCGAGCGCCGCCTGCGCAGCGGCGAGGTTCTCGGTCTGGCCCAGGTAGGCCAGGGTGTCAGCGTCGTAGGCGGCGAGCTCGTCGACGACGGGCTGCCACTGCGCGACGGCGGCCTGGGCGGCGTCGACGCCCGTCTGCGCCTGGGCCTGCGCGTCGGTCGCCTGCTGCAGGGCGTTTTGGAGCTCGGCGCGCGTGTCGTCGAGCTCGGCGGCGAGCTCGTCGTAGCGGGCCTGCTCCCGCGCCGGGGCGGCCTGTTTCAAGGCGTCGCGCACCGGTTCGACCGCCTCGGCGTAGGCGTCGGTGAACGAGACCTCGTCGATGGCGGCGTCGGTCGTGGCGATGACGCTCGTGTAGAGCCCGGGGTCGGCCATGGCGTCGAGGTCGACGTAGGCGTAGTTGGTGATGCGCGCCCCCGAGGTGGGCGACAGGCCGGTCGAGTTGCTGAGCCATTCGGGCGACTGCACGAGGCCCACGACGGTGAACTCCCGCTGGGCGAGCACGTCGCCGACCTCGTCGGCCCCCACGACCTCGTTGACCGAGAGCACGTCGCCTACCTGGACGTCGTCCTCCTTGAGTTGGCCGTTCGTGGACATGACGATCTCGTCGGGGCTCTCCGGCAGGCGTCCCTCGCGCAGCACCAGGCGCGAGACGGCTGACTGGTCCCCGTCGCGCCCGTCGTCTTCGCCGAGCACCGATGCGTAGAGCTCCATGTCGAGCGCCTCGACCTGGACCTCGTAGGTGGCACCCGCGCCGTCGGCCATCGACATCTCGTAGGAGGCCACGCCGGTCGCGCCGCGCACCGCCTCGACCTGCCGCACCGCCTCGACGTCGTCGTCGGTCAGGCCGAGCGGCGAGGACACTTGGATGTCGGCGAAGTTGTAGCGGTCGAAGAACGCGTCGGCCGAGGCGTACATGTCGGGCACGAACATGCGCAGCCCCGCGTAGACCCCCGCCCCGATGGCGACGATGCCGAACACGGCGAAGAACCGCGCGAGGTTGTCGGTGATGGCCCGGCGCACGTTGAGCCGGAAGGCGTGCGAGCGCGCGCGGCGCCTGCGCTTGGGGACGGGG
>DBEYOB010000123.1:0-2615 GCA_048173955.1 Coriobacteriales bacterium | reverse complement strand
CGACCGAGGCCGACCAGGTGCCGTCGGCCTGCTGGGACAGGCGGTACCAGCGCTCGGGGCCGGAGGGCCCGGAGACGCCCGCGGAGACGAAGGTCACGCCCGAGGGGCACGACACGTTGCGCGCGGAGAGGACGAGCTTGCCCGAGGCGGCGTCGAACGCGAGGGACATGCTGGCCTGGGCGGTCGGGATCTTTGCCGAGGCGGTGCCGAACGACGCGGCGGGCGCGGAGCCGACGTTCGCCCATGCCGTCGCCCGGACCGTCGAGGATCCGACCGAGGAGCTCGCCAGCGTGCAGCTCCACGTCCCGTCGGCCTGGCGGGTGGCCGCCACCCAAGTGGTCCCGCGCGACCCGCTCACCTCGAAGGAGACGTTCCAGGCGCGGTCGAACTGCCCGCCCGAGGCGGACAGGGTGATGGACGAGCCGTTCGAGGAGACGGTCGCGCGGACCGACTCGGTTCCCAGGGCGACGGCGGAGAGCAGCTCCTCGGGCTGGGCCTCATCGGTCTCCGCTTCGGCGTCTGCCTCTTCCGCGTCGTCTTCTGCCGCGGCAGGCGGTTCGCTGGGGGCGGCGTTCTGCGCGGGGGGGCACCGCGGCGTCGGCCCCGGCATCCGGGGTCTCCTCCGGCGACGTCTCGTCCTCAGCTGGGGACGGCTCGGGCTCGTCGGGGTCTGCGGGCGCGACGGGGTCCGACGGGGGCTCGTCGCCGGAGGGCTCTTCGGCGGGGGGCGTCGCGCCCTGGCCGCCTTCGTCGCCGGAGGGCTCTTCGGCGGGCGTCGACGGTTCGGAGCCCTCCGTGTCGTCCTGGGGCTCATCCGCGGGAGTGTCCGCGGGCGCGTCCTCGGCCGGGGTGTCCGCCGCGGGGCCGGATGCCGTGGAGCCCTCGGGGAGCGGGGTGGGATCGGTCGTCCCCTCCGGTTCCCCCATGGCGTCCGCGGCCGTTCCCGCGGAACCTCCTTCTTCACCCGCGCCCGCCGGGGCTTCTCCCACGCTCGTCTCGGCGGCTGCCGTTGCGGCCTCTTCCTGCGACGGGTTGGCGTGCGCTGCCAGCGGGGCGATCTGGGATGCGAGCGCCACGCTCAGCAGCGCGGCGACCGCGGGTCTTCCCTTCTTGCTCATGCATCCTCCCTGACTGTCAGCCCGGGCCGGCCGCGATGGCCGACCCGGGCGTTCGTTCCTGCCCTATATGGTACTTCCGCCGCCGTGCATTTGTTACGAGAACACGCGGGTGACGCCGAGAATGGTCGCTTTCCAGAGGGTGTTCGTCTGAACCTTGTTGGGATACGCCTCGATAATCTGGTCGTTGCCCAGATAGATCGCCACGTGGTCGATGGTCCCGTTGCCATAGAAGATCAGGTCGCCGCGGACGCGGTCGGCGAGGGAGACCTTGGTGAAGCCGCCGTAGTAATAGAAGTTGAGCGCGTCGTGGTCGCCCCACGAGGTCGTCGAGTGGGTGACGGGGTTGATGATGCCCGTGTCCAAACCTGCCGCGTAGAGGGCCTGCATGACGAGGCCGGCGCAGTCGACGCCCTGCCCGGGCGCACCGGAGGCGTCCCAGACGTAGCTGTCGCCGAGGTAGTCGTAGGCGCGCGAGATCATGGCCTCGACGCGCTCGGAGGCCGAGGCGGTCGCCGAGACGCGCACGGGGCTCGCATACGCGCCGAGCGTGGTCCACTCGTACTCGCTAAGGCCCAGGGCGAGCCAGGTGCTGCGGTCGACGACGCCCGTCACCGGCAGACCGGCGCGGGATTGGAAGCTCTTGACCGCGGCGACGGTCTGGTCGAGGTAGCGCGGATAGTTGTAGTCGCCGATGCCCAGCGCCTGCTGGATGCGCTGGACCTTGAGGCCCGCCATGCCGTAGGACACGCTGTAGTCGCCGCCGCCCAGGTAGATCTCGGTCGTGAGCTGGGGGACGACGCTGTACGTGTAGCGCGTGGTCGCGAGCTGGGAGGTCGTCCCGTCATAGGTGGCGTAGGCCCCGACGATGCAGGTTCCCACGCCGTTCACCTCGGCGGGAATCTCGGTCGCCCAGCTCCCGTCGGACTGCTTGTACGCCTGGAACCAGGCGGTCTGCGAGGTGCCCTCCGAGACGTTGTAGACGGCGAAGGCCACGTTGGTGGCGCGCGCGAAGGCGCCGCCGCTCGCGGTGGTCAGGATGTTGTCCTGCGTCGCCTGCACCACGCAGGTGACGCTCGGCGTGGCGGAATGCGTCCTGACCTGGGTGCTGTCGAGCCTCAGCGTCTGGCTGCCGACGTTGGCGTACGCGCAGATCGTGAGGAGCCCGCCCCCGAGGTCTTCGGAGTCGACGCGCGCGACCCACGAGCCGTCGGACTGCTTCGCGGCGGCGACCCATATGGTCTTGGAAGCGCTCGACACCTCCAGGGAGACGTTCCAGGACTGGGCGTAGCGGCCCCCGGACGTGGTGACGACGACGGTCTTCCCGTCCGACGAGACCGAGGCCGCGATCTTCTCGCCGCCGAACTCGAGCTTGGCGTGCGTGCTCCCGGCGTCGATGCCCGCCCACGCGGCGTCGCAGATCGAGCCGACCAGCGCGTAGGTGCCGGACTGCCAGCCGAAGTCGGCCGGGTCGATCGAGGCCGACCAGCTGCCGTCGGC
>DBEYOB010000122.1:0-7389 GCA_048173955.1 Coriobacteriales bacterium | reverse complement strand
CTCTCGCCCGCCGCCCCGGCGCGCCCTTCGCCGCGCCAGGCTCCCGCGGCGGCCCCCGAAAGATCAACCTGCGAATAGATTTCGCCCCCGGCGGGCTGCCGTGTCAAAGAACGCGCGCCCGGCCGGCCAAAAACCGCGATCGTGAAGGGCATCCGGGTCCGCCGGGGCGCATCGCGCGGGGTCGGCAAGGGGCCGGCATCGAAAGCATGCAAACCAACTTTGCGAATGCGGAAGCTTGTTTTTCAGACTGCCGCCACCGCTCCGCACCGTCGCCGGCAATGCCCTTCACGATCGCGTGTTTTGGCCAACAGCCCCCAGATTTGTGCTGACACGGGCGCCGAGACCGGGGTTGTCGGGCCGTCCGGGCGTCGCTCTGGCGGCTTGCCGGTTGCCCGGCCTGGCCGACCGGGCCTGACTTGACCCGCCCCGTTCCGCCCCCGTTTCGCACTTCCCCAGCACCCCGCCCCCGCCCTCGGCTTTTTCTGCGGAAGCCCGCTCGGAGCGCCGTCCCGCCGCCGGCCTTCCGCATCCGTTTGAACGATACTGGTGCCCGATGTATGCTTGTGTGCCGTCCGCCGGCATGCGCCGTGCGCGGCGGGCTCCGGCCTGTAGTCGTTCGTAAGGGATGGTCGATGCTCCAGAAGCTCAAGGAGCACCAGTTCCTGTTCGAGGAGCTGGTGGCACGCGATTTCAAGACGAAGTACAAGCGCACGGTGCTCGGCATGCTGTGGAGCGTGCTCAACCCGCTGCTCACCCTGCTGGTCATGCGCGTCGTCTTCACGCAGTTCTTCGGCAACGCGATGGACCACTACACCATCTACCTGTTCTGCGGCAACCTCGTGTACTCCTACTTCAGCGAGGCGACCTCGCAGGGCATGACGTCGCTTTCGGCCAACTCGGCCATCTTCACCAAGGTGAACGTGCCCAAATACATGTTCCTGCTGTCGAAGAACGTGCAGACCATCATCAACTTCGGCATCACGCTGTGCGTGTTCTTCATCTTCTGCCTCATCGACCAGATCACGTTCACGTGGAAGTTCTTCGCGCTGCTCGTGCCCATCGTGTGCCTCATGCTGTTCAATATCGGCGTGGGGCTCATCCTGTCGGCGCTGTTCGTGTTCTTCAAGGACATCCAGTACCTGTGGAGCGTGTTCACGATGCTCCTCATGTATATGTCCGCCATCTTCTACACCACGACGAGCTACTCGCCGCTCATCCAGAACCTGTTCCTCTGCAACCCGGTGTACGTGTACATCACCTACTTCCGCCAGGTGGTGATCGACGGCATGATCCCGTCGGTCGGGCTGCATGCGCTCGCCATCGGGTATGCCGTCGCGGCCTTCGCCATCGGTGCGCTGATCTACAAGAAGAAGAACCACGACTTCCTGTACTACGTGTAGGGCTGCGGGTGAGGTGCACCTATGTCTGCGATCATCAAGTGCGACAACGTCTCGATCCGCTACATCACCGGCGACTTCAAGGACATCGGCATCAAGGAGTACCTGATCCGCCGGCTGAAGGGCGAGTACCACGTCACCGAGTTCTGGGCCGACCGGCATGTGACCTTCGAGCTGCAGCCCGGCGACATGCTCGGCATCATCGGGTCGAACGGCGCCGGCAAGTCGACGCTGCTCAAGGCGATTAGCGGCATCATGGTGCCCACCGAGGGGACGGTGGAGTGCCACGGCAAGATCGCCGCCCTGCTCGAGCTGGCGAGCGGCTTCGACGGCGACCTCACGGTGCGCGAGAACACCTACCTGCGCGCGGCGATGCTCGGGTACAGCCGCGCGTTCGTCGACGCGACCTACGACTCGATCATCGACTTCGCCGAGCTGCGCGACTTTCAGGACCGCCCGTTCAAGCAGCTCTCGAGCGGCATGAAGAGCCGCCTTGCCTTCTCGATCGCCAGCCTGGTCGACCCCGAGGTCCTCATCCTCGACGAGGTGCTCTCGGTGGGCGACGGGGCGTTCCGCAAGAAGAGCGAGGCGAAGATGCGCCAGATCATCGGCGGCGGCGCCACGACGATCCTGGTGAGCCACTCGGTCGCGCAGGTGCGGGCGCTGTGCAACAAGGTGCTCTGGCTCGACCGCGGCCGCCAGATTGCCTTCGGCACCAACGTGCAGGGGCTGTGCGACGCCTACCAGGCCTATCTCGACACGCGCAGGCTTCCGAGGCCCGACGAGCTGCCCCCGTTCGACGTCGAGGCGCCCGCGCCGGTGCCGGCCGGGGAACCTGCCGACGCTTTGGCGGGGGAGGGGCCTGGCGCTGCCGATCCGTCTGCCGACTCTCCGGCCGCCGTGCCCTCGGCCTCCGCAGCCTCGGGTGTCGCCTCCTCCGACGGGGGGTCGGATGCGGGCCGTGCCGTGCGGCCGCGGCGTGCGCGCCTCCGCAGGCTTCCCAAGGCGGCGTGCATCGCTCTCGTCGCGCTCGCGCTGCTCACGGCCGTCATCGCGGTGAGCGAGGCGACGCTGCCGGGTCGGGTGCGCGCGCTTGCCGGCGACGACGCCCGCACGGTGTACGCGACGGCGGACGGCGCCGCGCGCGTCTGCGTGTGGGAGAACAAGCTCTACCTGTTCATGGACCGCACCGCCGCCGAGGGCGCCGTGTTCTACGTGCGCGCCGTCGACAACCACGGCGAGGTGACGACCGACGAGTTTGCGGTCGCCCCCGACGCGAGCCATCGCTTCAGCACCTCCGAGGAGGCCGTGCTCGAGGTGAACCTGGCGCGCTACACCGGCTACGTCGAGGTGTCGTTCGGGCAGGTCGACACCGCCCAGCCCGGCTCCGACGGATCCGCCGAGCCGCCGCTGCTCTGGGAGGGCGTCTACGAGCGCGGGGAGGTCAAGGTCGGCCGCTAGGAGCGGGCCGGCAGCCGGGGTCCGGCCGGGCCGCGGGCAAATCAGGGCCGGCCGATGAGCGACTCCTGCCTGTTGACCACGCCGCGGGCGGGCGTCATCAGCAGGATGCGCAGGTCGAACAGCAGCGACCAGTTCTCGATGTAGTAGAGGTCGTACTTGACGCGCTCCTCGATCGAGGTGTCGCCGCGCAGGCCGTTGACCTGCGCCCACCCGGTGATGCCGGGGCGCACCTGGTGGCGCACCATGTAGAGCGGGACGCTGCACCTGAAGTGCTCGACGTGCTGGGGCAGTTCTGGCCGCGGGCCCACGAGGCTCATGTCGCCCCTGAGCACGTTGAACAGCTGGGGCAGCTCGTCGATCGAGTAGTGGCGCATGAACGCCCCGAAGCGCGTTCGGCGCGGGTCCCCGTCGGTGGTCCAGGCGCTGTCCTGCTCGTCGTTGACGCGCATCGAGCGGAACTTGTACATGTAGAACGTCCTGCGCCCGCGCCCCACGCGCAGCTGCTTGAAGATGACGGGTCCCGGCGACGAGAGCCGGGTCCCCACCGCCGCGACGAGCATGACGGGCGAGGTCAGGACGATGAGCGCGATCGACCCCACGACGTCGACGGCGCGCTTGGCGAAGGCGAACCCCATGTTGTCGAGCGCGACGTGGCTGACGTTGATGAGGGGGAGGCCGCCTTCGATGGAGACGTTGGGCCGACGGGAGAGGTACTGGTGGTAGGAGGGCAGGACGGCGACCCTGCTGCCGCTCGCCTTGCAGGAGAGCAGGACGTTCCCCAGGTTGCGCTGCTCGAGGGGGTCGAGCGCGACGACGATCTCGTCCGGCCGACAGGCCTCGAGCACGTCCTCGAGACGGTCGCAGCCGCCCAGGTGGTCGATACCGTCCGCGAGCGGCGCGCTGCCGACGTTGCCGAGAAGCACGAGCTCGCCCCCCTGCTCGGAGCCGACGGCCTTCCCGTACTCGCGCGCCGCGCTCCCCGAGCCGACGATCACCACGCGGCGCTGGTCGAGTCCCCTGCGGTGGCGCGCCTGCACCCGGCGGTTGACCACGACGAGCTTGGTGCACGAGAAGGCGACGGTCAGGAGCCAGAACATCACGATGAGCCAGCGCGAGAAGTCGACCATGCGGAACACGAAGATGCAGTCGATGAACAGCATCGTGGCGAGCGTGTTGCCGGCGATGAGGCGGCCGAGGGCGTGGGTGGTGTCCTCGGACGAGCGGCGGTCGTAGACGCCGAGAAGGCCGTAGAAGAAGACGTAGACGGGGGAGAACGCGGTCGCCCACAGGATGTGGTCGAGCAGGGAGCCGAGCGGCCCCTCGCCCTCGAACACGTAGAAGCGCAGGCAGAAGGCGATGGCCATCGAGACGACCACGATGAGCATGTCCAAGACGGTCGAGAGCGTGTTGAGCGCCCGCTGACCCAGTTTCGCCATGACACGCACCTCTCACGGCATCGTCGTTTCCGGCAGCAAACTCATCCATCATAGTAGAGTGGCGCTCGGTGAACGCGGTCAAACGGGCCAAGTTGCGCGCATTGCGCGGAAAAGCGGCATCGCATCACCAAAACGGCATGCCATAATGGCATCCGGCGCCCGCGGGTGCCACGGCGGTGGGTGGCGGCATGCGAGAGGGGGACGGGTGGGCACCGATTGCGAGATGCGGCCATCGGAGGGGGTCGCGGGGTTCCGGCGCGTGCTGTATGCGGCGTCGACCTTCGGGCACCTGCGCAGCTTCCATCTTCCCTACATCGAGGCGTTGCGCGACGAGGGGTGCACCGTGGTGGCGCTGGCGGGCGGCGACCCTTCCGGCATGCCGCAGGGCGTCCGCTGCGTGGTCGAGCCGTTCACGAAGAGCATGACCGCACCGCGCAACGCCGCCGCGGTGCGCGACGTCGCGGCGCTCGTGAGGCGCGAGGGGTTCGACGAGGTGCTCGTGCACACGTCGCTCGCGGCGTTTTTCGTCCGGTTGGGCGTCGCGCTTGCGGGCGTGCGCGGGGGTGGCGCGGGCGGGGCGTGCCGTGCGGACGGTGCCCATGGGGTCGCGCGGCGGGGCCCGCGGGTGGTGAACACGGTGCACGGCTATCTGTTCGACGCGGCGACGCCCGTTGCCAAACGGACCCTGCTTCTGGGCGCGGAGCGGCTCGTGGCCGGCGTGACCGACGACATCGTGACGATGAACGCCCAGGACACCGAGATCGCCGTCGGGCACCGGCTGTGCCGGGGGCGCGTCGTCCAAGTCGACGGCATGGGGGTCGACCTGGCGCGCTGCCGGGTTGCGGGGCCTTCGGAGCGCGAGCGGGCCCGCCGGGAGCTCGGCATTCCCGCCGACGCCTTCGTGCTGCTCTACGCCGCGGAGTTCTCGCCGCGCAAGAACCAGGCGATGCTCGTCGACGCCATGGCGGGGCTGCCCGAGCGCGCGGTGCTCGCCCTGCCGGGCCGCGGGGAGCTGCTCGAGGCGTGCCGCGGGCGCGCCGAGCGGCTGGGCGTTGCCGGGCGCGTCTGGATGCCGGGATACGTCGAGGACCTGTCGGTTTGGCGCGCCGCCGCCGACCTGTGCGTGTCGGCGAGCCGCTACGAGGGCCTTCCCTTCCATGCGGTTGAGGCGATGGCGTGCGGCCTGCCGCTGGTGCTGAGCGCCGTGAAGGGGCACGAGGACCTGGTCGGCGGCGTAGGGGCCTGCGGAGGCGGGGACCGCGGCGGCGCGGGGGGCGACGGCGCGCCGGCGGCGCGGGGGGCGACGGAGGGGCAGCGGTGCGGAATGCTCTACCCCTTCGGCGACGTCGGGGCGTTCCGGACCTGCGTGCTCCGCCTGATGGACGACGCTGCCCTGCGGGACGCCATGGCGTCCGCGGCGGTCGGGCGCGCGCAACGCTACGGGCGCGACCGCGTCATGGGGACGCTCATGGGGCTGTACCGGTAGGCGACGGGTAGGCAGCGGGCCGGAGCGGCTATCGGCGGGAGGCGCGCCTGCTCGCCGACCGGCGCGGACGGCCACGCGCGCTCGTTTCGCCCTCCGGACGCGCGGCCCTTCTCCTGCAGCCTACGGCTTGCACTTGACTACAGCTTGCACTTGATTACAGCTTGCACTTGATCACGTTGCCCGCCATGGGCTTGAGCTGCTTGGCCGGGGCCATACGCAGGATTCCTTGGGGGTCGACGTGCCAGATGGCGTACGGGGGTATCCCACCGTGGTCGCGCAGGTGGTCGATGAGCGCGACGAGCATCGGCAGCCCCGGCAGCTCCGTCGCCACCGGCTTGCCGTCCACCTCGCGGGGTTGGATGAACGAGCGCGCCGCGGCTGCCGTGGTGGTGCCGACGAGGACGCGCGTCCCCTCGGGGGCGGGCACGGGGGTGTAGGGGAGCGACGGGTCCGCCCCCTGTTCGGGGCGCTCCTCGTCGGAGTTTTCGCCGGCCGACTCGTCGGAAGGCTGCGTGGCGTCCTGCGTGTCGCCTTGCGCGCCGTTCCCTTGGCTATCCTGCGGCCCGTCCTGCTCGGCGCCCTGTGCGTCTCCGGCGGTCGCTGCAAGCTGGGCCAGGTCGAAGTCCTCGGGCACGAGCGTCGCCACGGCGAGATAGACTGGCACCTCGGAGCTGGGCTTGCGCGCGGCGCCGAGGTCGGCGTCGTCGACGGTGAGGACGCCGGCATCGAAGCGGCCCTGCGCCGCGGCGCCCCCGAAGGCGTCGAGGGTTTCGCGGTCGGTGTAGAACAGCCACGCCGCCTGGCGCGGGTCGCTGCCTTTGTTCATGAGGACGGGCATGGGGCGCTCCTTGTTCTGCGAGGTTTCGCGGTGCGGCGCCGCGGGTTCGGTGCCGCCCACGAGAGTATAGCGTTATCGGAGGGTGCGGTCGGCGGGCCGGGCCGCGCGTTTCGTTCAATATCCGCTCTTTTGGCTATCAAAGTTCGAGTTGACAACCGGTAGGTCCGATATTGAACGGTTGAAAGCGAGCTGCGATCGGTCCGGTGAGGGCCGATGGCGGGCGTATCTCGTCATCTTTATCGCCGACCTGCGGTTTTAGTGCCGAATGCGGGGTTCGGGCGTACGGAAAGGGCGGTCGGGGACGACGGGCGCACGTCGGATCCGTTCAATATCGCCCCGTTTGGCTGATGTGTCAACATTTGATAGCCAAATCAGGCGAAATTGAACGCTCCTCGCTTTTGCCACCCCCCGCCCTCTCCGGCCCCGGCCTCGGCCCGCTCGCTATCCCGCCTGCGTGCCCGCCGGCCCGGCCGCCTCCGCAAGGTCCTCTTCGGGCAGCTCGTCGATCAGGTCGAGCAGCGCCTGACGGTTGCGCACGCACGCCTTCTGGTAGATGTGGCGGGTGTGGGTGCTCACCGTTCCCTGCGAGATGTGGAGCTCTTCCTGGATGCGGGCGATGGTGCGCCCCTTGATGATGAGCGGCAGCACGTCGGCCTCGCGCGGTGTGAGCCCGAAGCGCTCCACGAACAGCGCGGTTATGCGCGCGACGCGCTGCTCGGCGGCGAACGCCGAGGCCAACCCGGGCATCTGCCCCGCTGTGGCCAGCCCCGC
>DBEYOB010000121.1:0-6890 GCA_048173955.1 Coriobacteriales bacterium | reverse complement strand
CCCCACCTGCCCGCCCGCGCGCTCCGCCCGGTCCCGTACCCGCCGGTCGTCCCGTTCTCGAAAGGTCGCCGTCCATGCCCCGCCCCGCCGCCTCCCGCCGTCCCGACGTTTCCCGCAGTTCCGCCGACTCCGCCCGCTCCGGTCCGCACCCCTCGCCTGCGCCGGCGGCCGCCCGCGCCGCCCGCGAGCAGCCGGACTGCATCGAGGTGCGCGGCGCGCGGGTGCACAACCTCAAGAACGTCGACGTCGACATCCCGCTCAACCGCCTGGTTGGCATCGCCGGCGTCTCGGGGTCGGGCAAGAGCTCGCTGGCGCTCGGCACGCTCTACGCCGAGGGGAGCCGCCGCTATCTGGACGCGCTCTCGACCTACACGCGCCGCCGCATCGGCCAGACCGCCCGCGCCACGGTCGACGAGGTCCTGCACGTGCCTGCCGCGCTCGCCCTGCGCCAGCGCCCGGGCATTCCCGGCGTTCACTCGACGTTCGGCACCTCCACCGAGCTGCTCAACTACCTGCGCCTGATCTTCTCGCGCCTGGGCAGCCACCAGTGCCCGCACTGCGGGGCCCACGTGCCCCCCAGCATGGACGTGGCGCTCATGCTGCCAACGACCTGCCCGGAGTGCGGCGGGCAGTTCTACGGCCCGGGCGCCGAGGACCTGGCCTTCAACAGCGGGGGTGCCTGCACGACCTGCGGGGGCACGGGCATCGTGCGCACGGTCGACGAGTCCACGCTCGTGCCCGACGAGTCGCTCTCCATCGAGGAGGGCGCCGTCGCGTCGTGGCAGCAGCTCATGTGGAAGCTTATGCGCGACATCGCGCGCGAGATGGGCGTCCGCACCGACGTTCCCTTCCGCGACCTCACGCCCGAGGAGCGCGAGATCGTGTTCCACGGGCCGGCCGAGAAGCACCACATGTTCTATCAGAGCTCGAAGACGGGCGACGTAGGCGAGATGGACTTCACCTACTTCAACGCCGTGTACACGGTCGAGAACGCGCTGTCGAAGGTGAAGGACGAGAAGGGCCTGGCGCGCCTGGCGAAGTTCCTCAAGGAGGAGGTCTGCCCCGACTGCGGCGGCACGCGGCTCTCCGCCCGTGCGCGCGGCCCGGTCGTCGACGGCATGAACCTGGGCGAGGCGACCCGCATGACCCTCGACGAGCTGGCGGCCTGGGTGCCCGCGGTGCCGGCGCTCATGCCCGAGGAGATGCGCCCCATGGCGCGCGCCATCTGCACGGAGACCGCCGAGCCGATCGAGCGCCTTCAGCAGCTCGGCCTGGGCTACCTGGCCCTCGACCGGGCGAGCTCGACGCTGTCGACCGGCGAGCGGCAGCGCGTGCAGCTCGCCCGCGCGGTGCGCAACCGCACCACCGGCGTGCTCTACGTGCTCGACGAGCCCTCGATCGGGCTCCACCCCTCCAACGTCGACGGCCTGCTCGGCGTCGTCGACGACCTGCTGACGGACGGCAACTCGGTGGTGCTCGTCGACCACGACGTGCGCGTGCTGCGCCATGCCGACCACATCGTCGAGATCGGCCCCGGTTCGGGCGCGGCGGGCGGCGAAATCATCGCGCAGGGCACGGTGGACGAGGTCGAGCGCAGCCCGCACTCGCGTATCGGCGCCTTCCTCTCGGGGGAGCGGACCGTGCGCACCAGAACGAGGGCCGCGGCGGACGAGCTGTTCGACCAGGGCGCCGTCTTCCTGGAGACCGGGGCGATCCACACGGTCAGGCCGCTCGAGATCGCCATACCGCGCGGTAGGCTCACGGCCGTCACCGGCGTGTCGGGCTCGGGCAAGACGACCCTGGTGCTCGAAAGCCTCGTCCCCGCGCTGCGCGCCTCGATCGCCGGGGAGGCGCTGCCCGCGCATGTGCGCGCGGTGGAGGCGCCGGGCATCGGCCGGGCGAACCTCATCGACGCCACGCCCATCGGGGCCAACGTGCGCTCGACGGTGGCGACCTACTCGGGCGTGCTCGACGACCTGCGCGGCGCCTACGCCAAGCTCCCGGCGGCCCGGGAGCGCGGCCTGAAGGCGGGGGCGTTCTCGTACAACACGGGCAGCCTGCGCTGCCCCACGTGCGACGGGACGGGCCAGATCTCGCTCGACGTGCAGTTCCTGCCCGACGTCGACATCCCCTGCCCCGACTGCGGCGGGAGCCGCTACGCGCGCGAGGCCTACGGCGTCAGGCTCGCCGAGGACATCAGCCTGCCCGAGCTTCTGGGCTACACCGTCGACCAGGCGCGCGAGGCGCTCGGCGACACCGGCCTGCGCTCGGCCAAGGCCAAGCTCGCCGTCCTGCACGACCTGGGCCTGGGCTATCTCACGCTCGGCGAGGCGACCCCGGCGCTTTCGGGCGGCGAGGCGCAGCGCCTCAAGCTGGCGAGCGAGCTCACCCGCAGCCAGGGCGACGCCCTGTTCGTGTTCGACGAGCCCACGATCGGCCTGCACCCGCTCGACGTGGAGGTCCTGCTCGGCGTGGTGCAGCGCCTCATCGACAACGGCGCCACCGTGGTGGTGATCGAGCACGACCTCGACATGATCGCCAACGCCGACTATGTGGTCGACATGGGCCCGGGCGGCGGCGACGCGGGCGGTCGCGTGGTCGCCTGCGGAACGCCCGAGCAGGTGGCGGCGTGCCCCGCGAGCGTCACGGGGCGCTACATCGCCGAAGAGCTCGGGCTCGGCGCGTAGGGGCGGTGTCCGTGCAAAGGCGGCGGCGCCGTATGAAAGTGGCCGCGCCCGTGCGAAGGCTGCCGTGCCGGGACTTCGGGGGTTTCACCGCGGGTTGGCAACCGCGGGTTGGCAACTTCGGGTTGGCAATGCCCCAAACAGGAGGCCGCGCCATTTCGGGACGCGCGTATTGTGCATAATCGCGCGCGGCAAGTTGGACAAACGCAAACGAGAGGGAGAGGTCGGCAGGAATCATGGCACAGAGTGAGAAGAAGGGCATCATCGCCGAGTTCAAAGAGTTCATCAACCGCGGCAACGTCATCGACCTCGCCGTGGGCGTCATCGTGGGCGGTGCGTTCACGACGATCGTGAACACGCTGGTCAACGACATCGTGAACCCGTTCATTTCGTTCTTGACCGGCGGTTCGAGCGAGATGAGCGGACTTTCCGTCGACCTCGGCGGCAACGTCGTGAACTTCGGCGCGCTCATCGGCGTCATCATCAACTTCCTGATCACCGCTGCGGTGGTCTTCGCCATCGTCAAGGCGCTCAACAACGCCCAGAAGCTCGGCAAGAAGGTCATCCCCGGGCTGGGCGGCAAGGACGGCGACGCCGCTGCGGAGGATGCTGCCGAAAGCGCCGAGCCGGAGGAGCGCCGCTGCCCCTTCTGCCGCGAGCCGATCGCCGAGGACGCCACGCGCTGCCCGCACTGCACCTCGAAGCTCGAGGGCTACAGCGGGGAGTGAGAGGTTGTGCGATGTAGCTACATCTAGTATGATGTAGCTACATCTACCGAGGAGGGCGTTCAATGGAGCAGGTTTTGCAGCCGGTTGGCGTCCGCGAGGCGAAGAACCGTTTCAGCGAGCTTGCGGCGGAGGTCAACGCATGCGGATTTCCCCTTACCGTGTTGAAAAGTGGGAAACCCTGGGTGACGATATGCCCTGCCGATGCGAGCGCCCTCCAAAGGCAGGAGCGGCTCGCCCGGCTGCGCGCTCTCACTGCATCGATCGAACAGAACAGTGCACACGAGCCTGAGTGGGACGAGCGACGGTCCGACAAGGATTATCTGGGCGATGAGAGGATGGAGCGCTTTGGCTAGGGTCGTGCTCGATACGAACGTCATCCTCGACTACCTGAGCGCCAAGCGGGAACATCATCGCGATGCTGTCGATTTGCTGGAGGAGCTTTTCTACGACGACGGGGAAGTCGTGATTCCGGCCGGGTGTATCAAGGACGCCTACTACATTCTGTGCCGCCACTATCATGACGAGGAGATTGTCCGCCTGCGCCTTGATGGGTTTCGCCAGGTCGTCCAAGTCGCCGAACTCACCAATGCCGTCCTCGACGTGGCGTTCTCTTCGAATGAACCGGATCTCGAGGACGGCATGGTTCGCGCAACGGCGGAGCTGTGCGGGGCCGATGCCATCATTACGCGCGACGAGACGGCCTACCGTGCTTCGACGGTTCCCAGCATGGATGCCCGGGCGTATCTCTCGCGGTTGGAGTAGGTCTCGGCCCCCGCGCCCGCCGGCGCCTGAGCGCGAGGTCCCCGGGCGGTTTGCTCGCTAATCCTACAAACCCGTAGGTATAATATGTGTACGCACAAGACGAGCGTACCCGTTTGCGCACCGCATGCGCGAATGGGTACGCTGCGCTAGGACTGAAAACCCGAGGAGAGACCGGAGAGGACCGAGCCATGATCGAGACCGATTTCGCGCCCAAGGGTGTGTGCAGCACCAACATCCACGTCGTGCTGTCCGACGACGGCAAGACCATCGAAGGCGTCCAGTTCACGCGCGGCTGCCTGGGCAACCTCGCCGCCATCAGCAAGCTGGTCAAGGGCATGCCCACCGACAAGGTGGTCGAGCTGCTCGAGGGCAACACCTGCGGCAACCGCCCCACGTCCTGCGCGGACCAGCTCACGCGCGCCCTGCGCGAGGCCCAGGCCCTCGCCACGGAGTAGGCGCTTGCGGCCAGGCGGGCGGACCGCCTGGCCCTTCGGGTCGGCCGGAGGGGTTCCTCCGGCGCATCGCCGCGGTGCGATGCGCGGCTGCAGGGCGACGTAAAGGCAGGTGATGCCCGTGCTCGTTTCGACAAAGGGACGCTACGGTCTGCGCATGATGATCGACATCGCGCGCCACCAGGGGCCCGGCAACATCTCGCTGCGCGAGATCGGCGAGCGCCAGGGCATCTCGGTCAAGTACCTCGAGCAGCTTGCGCGCTCGCTGTGCGCGGCGGGCCTCCTGCAGGGCAGCCGCGGCCAGGGCGGCGGCTACGTCCTCGGCAAGCCGGCCGACTCCATGACCGCGGGCGAGATTCTGCGCGCGACGGAGGGGTCCACGGCGCCCGTCTCCTGCCTTGCTCGCGACGACGCCCCCTGTCCGCGCCAGCCCGACTGCGAGACCGCCGCCTTCTGGCTCGGCCTCGACAAGATGATCGCCGCCTACGTTAACGGCTACACGCTGCAGGACCTGGTCGACGACAGCGAAGACTGCGCCGCCGCGCCCGGCCCCTGCGTGGGGGCGCCGCACCATCGCAGCACGTCGGCGGGCGTCGCCACGGCGTAGGTCCCGCCGGCGGGAACCGGTGGGAACCGGGAACCCCGCTGGCACGCGCCGGCGGGGGCGGGTTGGTGGAAGCCGATGGGGCCCGGTCGGCAAAAGCCAAGGAGGCCCGTCCTGCCTGGTCGGTGGGCCCCTGGCTGCGAGGCGTCCGGCCGGTGTTCGGGCACCACTGCGATTGGATGATACATCGGGATCCGGCCATCACTTCGACCGGACGATGCACCGGCGTTCGGGCGCTGCACCCGAAAAGGGGCGGTTGCGTGCAAATCTGCTTCGAGTGAACGCCCAAAAGGGACTCTGCCGGTTGAGGTGAGACCTCTTCTGCAAGTTGATTTTGCAATACGATAAATCAACAGTACATTACGTAAATTATTCGGCAATCTCTCGAAATCTCGAGGGTTCACTCGAGGTGGTTTTGCACGCATTGCGGCATTTTCAGGTGCAACCACCGGCTTGCGGGCGGCACGGGCGCCCACGCCCGCGCGTTCGCCTGCCCGCAAGCCTCGCTCCGCCTGCAAGCCGGCGCACCCGCGCGTTCGCCTGCACGCCTCCTCCGCGCCCGCACGCCCCCGCCCGCCCGCGCGCCCGCAGGCTACTCGTGCGGGCGCGGCTCGTTGGGGTCGAGCGGGAGCTCATCGCGCGTGATGTAGCCCCGCGCGACGAGGTACTCCACGAGCACCTGCGCCGCGGCGGCGGGTTCGAGCCACGCCGTGTTCATGACGATGTCGAAGTGGTTCAGGTCGCCCCACTTGCGCCCGGTGTAGCGCTCGTAGTAGTTGGCGCGCCGGGGCGCGATCTGCTTGAGGCGCTCGCGCGCGCCCTCGGGCGTGAGGTCGTTGCGTCGGGCGATGCGCTCTAGGCGCGCCTCCTCGGTCGAGCGGACGAACACGTCGACGATGTTGAGCTCGTCGTGCATGTCGTCGAGCACGTAGTCGGCGCAGCGCCCCACAATGACGCAGTTCCCCGCGCGGGCGATGTCCTTGATCGCGTTGGCCTGGGCGATGAACAGCTGGTCGTCGAGCGGGATGCCGCCGCTGTTCATGAAGCCCTTCGACGAGTACGAGAACAGCCAGGCGAGCCCGCGGGGGACCGACTCGTTCTGCTTTACGAACGCCTCGGTCGAAAAGCCGCTCTTCTCCGCCGCCTCGAGCACGAGCTTCTTGTCGTAGTAGGCGACGCCGAGCAGGCGGGCCAGGTTCTCGCCGATCTCGCGGCCGCCGCTGCCGTACTGGCGTCCGATGGTCACCACGAGGTTCTTGCGTCGGCCGTCCGGCAGGGTCGTGACGGGGGCGCCTGTGCCGGTCCGGACGCCTTCGGCACGCGCCTCGTCGATTGCCTGCGTCGCGTTTTTGCCGAACATGGGTCGCTCCTTTGCACCTGGCGCGGCGCGTCGAACCCCACCGCGCGGTTTTATGGTCGGTTGCGGTACGGGTTGCATTATACGGCCGCGGCGTTTAGGGTAGATGAACGGCGCCGAGGCGGCACGGGAAACATCGAAGTGGTGGGGTGGCTATGGAACGGCATCGGACATGCGGGTGCGGCGGGCATGCGGCCCGCGGTGCGGGCGCGGCCCCGTCCGGGGAGGCCCGTCCCGACGGCCCGTCCCCCGTGCTCCCCGGGGAGGGCGTGCTGGTCGGCCCGCCCCTGGCGACCAGGCGCG
>DBEYOB010000120.1:0-2593 GCA_048173955.1 Coriobacteriales bacterium | reverse complement strand
AGCAGCACCAGGGCGAGCGGCGCGGGCCACGGCTTGTCGCAGCGCACCATGCCGGCGGCGTCGTATGCGGCAAAGGCGACGAGGGCTGCGAGCCACGTGGCGGCCCCCGCGGCCGACTTGCGGGCGACGGGCTCGCGCCGGCGCACGACGCGTGCCGCGGCGCACGCCAGGATGAGAACGCAGAGGACGAAGGCCGTGCAATGCAGCGCTGTGGACATGGACACTCCCGGACTACACATCAAAACGGCCCGGATGCCGATGGCATGCGGGCCGCGAAGAGAAACCTATGGAGCGGCGGACGGGACTCGAACCCGCAACAATCAGCTTGGAAGGCTGACGCTCTACCAATTGAACTACCGCCGCATGGTCGGGGCGACTGGATTCGAACCAGCGACCCTCTGCTCCCAAAGCAGATGCGCTACCAAACTGCGCCACGCCCCGCCCCGAGGTACTTACCGCCTTCGGCGAAAGGGAACTTATGCATTATACGGTTGCATCGCCCGGATGCAATAGCTTTTCGCGCCAAATGCATGTATGTTTGACGGAGCGTCCACAACACAGCGCTTCAACCCTGCCGCGGCGGGATACAAAGAGGGAAAGCGCCCACAGGAAAGAGGGACCACCATGTCGAAGACATCAGAGCAGCGCCGAGAGCAGATCGTCAAGACCGCAAAGCGCATCGTCGACAAGCACGGCCCCAGCCGCCTGACCGCCGAGGCGATCACCCAGGAGGTCGGCGTCTCGCGCCCGCTGCTGTACCACTACTTCGAGAACATGGGCGACCTTCTCGCCGCCGTGATGGACGGCTACGTGGCCGAGTTCGGCCAGGCGCTCACCGCCTGGGAGCGCTCCTGGGACGGGCGCGCCGTCGACAACCTGGACGCCTGGGCGGCATCGCTCGTCGCCGCCGTGCGGCCCAACCTGGTCGACGCATGCCCCCTGCTGCGCAAATCCCCAGCGGACGGCCAGACCCCCTCTTCCTACCTCACGTTCCTGAGCAGCTGCGCCGGCGTCCTCGCCGAGCGCGCCTCCTCCGGGGAGGCCGACGCCTACGCGCCGTGCCGCACGGCGGGAGACCTCCCCGCCTCCCTGCGCTTCGCGGTGTACGGGCTTGCCGGCGTACTCGCCGGCTCTCCGGAGACCTCCGACGCCGACGCGGCGCGCCTGGTCGCCGCGGTCTGGGAGGGCACGTGGGACGCCGCCGCGCGCGACTCCTCCCGCAGCGCCGACGCAAAGGCCGCCCCTGCTCCCGCCGAAGAGGCGCCGAGCGGCAAGAAGGGCCTGCTGGGCTGGATCTTCAACCAGTAGCCTGGCGCGGGACCCCGGCCCTCGACATCCCGCACAGCCCGCACCGGTGCGCCGCCCGCGGCATCCCGCCCCGGCATCGACCGCTCCCTGCGCGACCGAATCCTCCGCGCCCCCTCAGCGCGCGGCGCCCGCCGCGCGGGGCGTCCGGGCGAGCAGGTCGCGCGCGTGCTCGAGCGAGCTCGCCGACTCGTCGCCCGACAGCATGCGGGCGATCTCGCGGACCCGTTCCTCGCCCTCCACCGCGTCGATGCGCGTCTCCGGCCTGCCGTCGAGGGGCGAGGCCGCCTTGCTCACGACATAGTGGCGGTCGGCGACCACCGCGATCTGCGCCAGGTGCGTGACCACGATCACCTGATGTGTGCGCGCAAGGTCGTCGAGGACCGCCGCGATGGCGCGCGCGGTCGACCCTCCCACCCCGGTGTCGATCTCGTCGAAGATGAGCGTCTCCACGTCGTCATGGCTGCCGAGGGCGACCTTGATCGCAAGCATGACGCGGCTCACCTCGCCGCCGGAGGCGATCTTGGCAAAGGGGCGCGCCGCGAGCCCCTCCCCCGGCCGGTAGAGGAACTCGACGTGGTCCGCGCCCTGGCGGCCCCACCGCGCACGGTCGAGCCGCGCGACGTCGACGAGCAGCTGGGCACCGCCCATCTCGAGCCGGCCCATCTGCTCGGTCACGCTCGCGGCGAAGCGCGGGGCGGCGTCCCTGCGCGCCCTCGTCAGCGCGTCGGCGGCGGCGGCCAGCTCGCCCTCGGCCGCATCGAGCGCCGTGCGAGCGCGCCTCTCGGCCTCGTCCGTGTCGTCGACGAGCGCGACGAGCGACCGCGCCTCCTCGAGGCGCGCGAACACGTCCTCCATCCGCGGGCCGAACGAGCGGGTGAGGCCGACCAGGGCCCCCATGCGCTCGTCGGCACGCGCCAGCGCGGCGGGGTCGAAGTCGACGTCGTCGCGGTAGCGGCGCAGGCTGCTGGCGGCGTCCTCGACCGGGTAGAGCGCCTCGCGCAGCCCGTCGGCCATCGCCTCCAGGTCGGGGTCGAAGCGGCCGACCTGCTCGAGCGCCTGCAGGGCGGCGTTCAGGGCGTCGAGCGCGCCCCCCTCGCCCTGGAGCGCCTCGTAGGCGGCGTTCGCCCCCTCGGCGAGGGACTCGGCGTTCTCGAGCCGTGGCAGCAGCGCCTCGAGCTCCTCGTACTCGCCTTCCCTGGGATCGACCTCCTCGATGCGGGCGATTGCGAAGCGCGCGTCGTCGATGCGGGCGGCGCTCTCGCTCCGCGCTGCCAGGACGCGGTCG
>DBEYOB010000119.1:0-28512 GCA_048173955.1 Coriobacteriales bacterium | reverse complement strand
GGTTCGCGGCGCGCGTCGGCCCCGGCGCGGCCGGACCGCACCCCCGCGCCCGCCTGCTGGCGGGCGAGGCTCTCTTCCTCTTCGAAGAACTGGTCGTCGTTGCTCATGTAACCATACCTTTCCTGCGGGCGCCTCCCTGCGGGGCGCCTTCCAAAAAACGTCGGTGAGGCACGGGCCCTACGAGCGCAGCCTCACGCGCAGCGCCTCGATGTTCTGCGTGATGCGGCGCAGGTTGCGCATGTCGCCCGTCAGCAGGCGGCCGAAGCGGTCCGTCGCGTCGTAGATGATCCTGCCGCCGACCATCGTCATCATCACATTGTCGCTGTCGGCCGTGTGCACCACGGCGGACGTGGGGAAGTGCGTGGGCGCCTGGCGCGAGTCCGAGAGGTCGATCGCGACGATGTCCGCCTGCTTACCCGGGTCGAGCGAGCCGATGACGTCGTCCATCCCGAGCGCCTTAGCCGAGTCGAGCGTCGCCATGCGGATCATGTCGGGGCCCTGGATGAACCCGTCCTTGCCGTTGGTGGCGCGCAGGACGAGCATCGTGAAGCGCATCTCCTCGATGGGGTCGATGCTGTCGGCCGCAGCCGGCGAGTCGGTCCCCAGACCCACCGTGATGCCCGCGCGCCTCATCTGCACGACCGGCGCGACGCCCATGCCGAGCTTCGCGTTGGCGCGCGGGCAGACACACACGTTGACGCCCTCCTCGGCCAGCGTCTCGACGTCGCAGTCGTCGACCTTGACGCAGTGGATGGCGAGCACCTCGGGCGCGGACAGGATGTCCCAGTTCAGGGCGTACTGCACCGGCGAGCAGCCGGCGGGCAGAAGGTCGACCGACTGGCGCCCCGCCAGCACGCGGTGGGTCTCCGTGTCGCTCGCGATGGAGAACGGCGACGATCCGTAGCGGATGAAGTCGCACTCGTCCTGCGAACCCGCGAGGTGGATGGCGACCGGGACGCGCCCGTCGGAGGCATAGCGCGCCACCTCGCGCAGAATCTGAGGATGGCACGAGTAGAGGCTGTCGGGGCTGATGCCGAAGCGGAACCGGCCGCTCGTCGAGGCCGACCCCCACTGCTCGATCTGCCGCACCGCCTCCTCCATCGAGCGGAAGACCTGGTCGCGGTCGGCCGCGCCGACCTCGCGGTAGATGATGCCGCGCAGGCCGAGGCGCTCGGCCGCGGGCAGGCTCGCCCCGGTGCGCGTGACGTCGGCGACCGTGGTGATGCCGGCGGAGATCGCCTCGTAGGCGCCGAGCACCGCCGAGTCGAGCCAGTCCTGCTCGGTGAGCAGGGCCTCCTTCTCGAGGATGAACGTCTTCCACGCGGCGTAGGGGACGTCGTTGAGGATGCCGCGCATGATTGAGTACTCCAGGTGCGAGTGGCAGTCCACGAAGCCCGGCATGATGGCCGCCATGCCGAAGTCGCGCACCTCCTCGTCGGGATGGCGCGCCAGAAGGTCCGCGGCCTTGCCCACCTCGGCGACCTTGTCGCCGCGCACCAGCACGGCGCCGTCCTCGATATAGCTGCTCGAAACCGTCAGAACGTAGCGGGCGGTCAACAGCATGGGCGATCCTCCTAACGGGTCTCTCCGGCGGGGGCGCAGGCGGCGGGGCCGGCCGCCTTGACGGCGCGGTACACGGCCGCGATGCCCCCGGTGCAGTCATGATACTCAACCTCGGCGAAGCCCGACTCCCTCAACTCGTCCGCGACAACGTTCTGCCGCGGGAACCCACGAATCGACCGCGCCAGATAGGTGAACCCGGAGCGGTCGCCGCACACCAGCCCGCCGACCAGGGGCACGACGTGCCCGAGGTAGACGTTGTAGAGCGCGCGCCACGCGGGGTTCGGAGGCGTGCCGAACTCCAGGATCACCGCCCGGCCGCCGGGGCGCAGGACGCGCGCCGCCTCGCGCATGGCGAGCTTCCGGTCGCTGAAGTTGCGCAGGCCGTACGCCATGGTCAGCACGTCGAACGACGCGTCGCCGTAGGGAAGGTGCATGGCGTCGGCCTCGGCCGTGGCGACGGGAACGCCCCGCGCCACCCCCTTCGCGATGCGCCCGTCGGCGACCGCGAGCATCTCAGGCGTGAAGTCGGTCAGCTCGATGGAGGCGGGCGGGCAGCGGCGGCACAGCTCGAAGGCCACGTCGCCCGTGCCCCCCGCGACGTCGATCACCCGCTCGTCGGGCGCGCAGGCCGCCGTGAGCGCCACGCGCTTGAGCCAGCTTCGGTAGATGCCCAGGCTGCTCAGCGCGTTGAACGTATCGTAGCGCCGGGCGATCTTGGAGAAGATCGAGCGCACCATCGCGCCCTTCTCGTCGAGGGGGGCGGCGGGACCCTCCCCGCGCCCTTCCCCGGCGCCGGGGGCGCCCTGGGCGCTAGCCACGGGCGCGCCCCTCGAGGGCGAGGCGGGCGCTCACGAGCCTGACGCAGGCCACGAACACCTCGAGGGCGGCATCGAGCTCGGGGAGCTCGGGCAGGCTCGGCGCGATGCGGATGTTGGCGTCGTGCAGGTCGCGCCCGTAGGGATAGGTGGCGCCGGCCGAGGTCAGGGTCACGCCGCACGACTTGGCGAGCTCGACGATCGCCTTGGCGCTGCCCTCGGGGCCGTCGAAGGAGACGAAGTAGCCGCCGCGCGGGCTGCTCCACCGCGCCACGCAGAGGCCGCCCAGTCCCTCCTGCAGGCGGCGCTCCACGAGCTCGAAGCGCGGGCGCAGCACCGCAGCCTGGGCGCGCATGTGGGCGCGCAGGCCGGCCAGGTCGCCGAAGTAGCGCGCATGGCGCAGCTGGTTGAGCTTGTCGTGGCCGATCATGCGGTGGTTGAGCGTGCGCTTGAGGTCGGCGATGTTGGCCTCGGAGGCCGCCATGGCCGACACGCCGGCGCCCGGGAACGTCATCTTGCTCGTGGAGCAGAACGCGTAGAGCATGTCGGCGTTGCCGGCGGCGTCGAGCTCGTCGAAGACGTTCGCCAGCTCGTCGTGCTCCTCGTAGAGATGGTGCTCGCAGTAGGCGTTGTCCCAGAAGACGCGGAAGTCGGGCGCGGCGGGGCGCAGGTTCGCGATGCGGCGCACCACCTCGTCGGAGTACGTCTCGCCCGAGGGGTTGGAGTACTTGGGGACGCACCACATGCCCTTGACGCGCGGGTCCTTGACAAGCTCCTCGACCTGGTCCATGTCGGGGCCGCACCCCGTGAGCGGCACGCTCACGAGCTCGAAGCCGAAGTACTCGGTGATGCCGAAGTGGCGGTCGTAGCCCGGCACGAGGCAGATCCACTTGAGCGGCGCCTCCTGCATCTGGAGCAGCCAGGGCCTCTCCCCCATGATGCCCTTGACCATCGCATGCTCCATGGCGTCGTACATGAGGGTGAGCGAGCTCTCCCCGCCCATGACCACGCGCTCGGGCGCGACGCCGAGCACCTCGGCAAACAGGGCGCGCGCCGAGGGGATGCCCTCGAGGCAGCCGTAGTTGCGGCAGTCGACGCCGCCGTCGGTCAGGTCGGAGTCCGACGAGAGCACATCGAGCATCGGGCGCGAGAGGTCGAGCTGCTCGGAGGAGGGCTTGCCGCGCGCCATGTTGAGCGCAAGGCCGCGCGCGCGGATCGCGTCGACCTCGGCCTCGAGGCGGGCCACCTCGGCCGCGAGCTCGGCGTCGGGCAGGGTGTCGTAGTATGAGGGGCCGCTGAATGTAGAAGGCATGGGCGTCTCCCTGTGTCGGTAACGGATGCGGACCGGACGTGCTCCGGCCCGGTGGCCCCGCGACGGAGCCGCAACGTGTGGACATCATAGCGCCTATGCCCGGGGTCGCGCGGAGCGGAGGCGCACGACCACGCAAACACCCGCGACCTGAGCGGCCCGACGGTGCGGCGGGGCGGGCACAGGCAGGCCGGCGGGGCGGGCGCCCCGGACTTCCGACACGATTTGGCCGAAACGTAGCAAATCTTCCGGGTATGCACGGTCGTTTCACCGCCAGGCAACCGCCCCGAACCGCCCCGCTCCACTGCGACCTGCAGAAATGCCGTCATGTCAAACGGAGTCTCCCTCGAGGCCCGCTCGGCACCTCGATATCGTCATGCATACCCGTTCGATTTGCTACGACAACCCCGTTTTCGGTCGGAAATGTGCAGTGCGCGACGGAAAGGGTCCGGCCTGCGGAGCCAGTTCGACCAGCATGCGCTACAGTAGACACCGCTGCTGCGGCAGGCACCGACGGGCGCCGCCCATCGGTCACGGCAAACGCCCGGATTGGGCGGGAAAGGCAGGACGAGCCCATGGCAGGCTACCGAGACGACGCCCGCGACGGTGCCCCCTTCGCGCCCATCAACGCGGTGCACGACGAGGACTACGGCGTGCTCCAGGACCTGGTCGACGCCGCCTTCCGCTCCTCGGAAACCGTCGACCGCCTCGATTTGGTGACCCAGGCCGAGATCCACGACGTGAGCGCCGACATCATGGAGGTCGTCGAGCTCATGCCGCCGGGGACCTACACCCGCGGCCAGCTGGCCGACCAGATGAACTCGATCATCACCGCCCACGGCTGGGGCATGCGCTACGGGACGGTGGCGTAGGCGTGCTCCGACCGCGGCACCGCCTCGGCCCGCGGCGCCGCCTTCAGACCGCGGCATCGTCCGGCCCGGCGCTCGACCACAGCGCGATGCCGCGCTCGGTGTCCTCGCACGCGTCCGCCTCGGGATGGCGGGCGACGAGCCAGGCGAAGTAGAGGTCGCCCGCGCAGCCCGCGGCGTGCAGCCAGCCGATCGCCCACGCCATGAGCGGGTTGCCGAACGCGATTCCGCCGGCCGCGCAGGCGGCGCTGACGAGCAGAAACGGCGCGAGCAGCACGGCGGCGAACCGCCCGCGCCCCATGCGCGCCCCCGGGCAGCCCGCATAGAGCATGCCCGCCTGGTAGCCGAAGCGCACCTTGGTCCCCCGCGGTCCGAGCAGCTTGAAGAAGGCCCCGTGGACGAGCTCGTGCACGGGCAGGCACGCGACGTAGAACGCCGCGAGGGCGAGCCACCACCCGACGCCGCCCGGCCGCCAGCCGCATGCCAGCGCCAGAGCGAGCGCGCCGGCGACGCCGAAGGCCGCAATCGCCAGCGATGCGCGCCCCACCAGCCTCTGGGTGGCCCCATCGTTCAGGATGTCGACGTCGAGTACCTTGCGCATGCCCGCCCCCCGTGCCTATGCCGAACCCCGCCGGGCAAGCCGGCGCAATCGGAAGTATACGCCCGCCGGCCGCCCGCCGACGACCCGCCGGCGACGCCCGCCGCGCAGCCGCCCCGCGCGTGTGCAAAGTCTGCCCGGCCTGCGACCCCGCAAGCGCCGCGGCCGCGGGCAGACTATACTTACCCCCATAATTGGCGGCTTTGAACACGCAAGGCGGTAACAGACCATGCCCAACGACCCCACCACCACCGGCACGCACGAGCGTCCCGCGTTCCCCAAGCGCGCCGTCGTGACCGGCGGCATGCCCTACGGCAACAAGGACCTGCACTTCGGCCACATCAGCGGCGTCTTCGTGCCCGCCGACTTCTACGCGCGCTTCCTGCGCGACCGCATCGGCGCCGAGAACGTCGTCTTCGTGAGCGGCACCGACTGCTACGGATCGCCCATCATGGAGGGCTACCGCAAGAAGGTCGAGGACGAGGGCTACGCCGGCACGATCGTCGACTACGTCGAGGCCAACCACGCCTCGCAGAAGCGCGCGCTCGACGCATACGGCATCTCGCTCGACCTGTTCGCCGGCAGCGCTCTGGAGCCCGCCCGCACGTTCCACGACGAGCTCACCGCCCAGGTCGAGACGCGCCTGCACGACCGCGGGGCGCTGAGGCTGCGCTCGACCAAGCAGTTCTACGACCCCCAGGCGAACCAGTTCCTCAACGGCCGCCAGGTGCGCGGCTTCTGCCCGGTGCGCGGCTGCAAGAGCGAGAAGGCCTACGCCGACGAGTGCGACCTGGGGCACCAGTTCGAACCCGAGGAGCTCATCAAGCCCGTCTCGCAGCTCACGGGATGCACCCCCGAGCTCCGCCCGGTCGACAACTGGTACTTCGACCTCCCCGCCGAGCACGCCTTCATCGAGGGCGAGGTCGCACGCCAGCAGCTCGACCCGCGTGTGCGCCCCGTGGTGACCTCGACGGTCGCCGAATGGCTGCTGCCCCCCGTCATCTACATCCAGAACAGCTTCCGCGAGGCCTACGACGCCGTCGCCGGCGAGCTTCCCGCCCACGAGCTGACGGCCGAGGAGGGCAAGTCCTCGTTCGACCTGACCTTTGCGAACTGGCAGGACCGCGACGAGGCGCGCGACAGGCTCGCCGCCGCGGGCGTTCGCTTCCGCACCGGCAAGACGCTCCTGCCCTTCCGCATCACCGGCAACATCGACTGGGGCGTCCCCGCACCCGAGATGGAGGGGGTGGAGGGGCTCACCACCTGGTGCTGGCCCGAGTCGCTGTGGGCGCCCATCTCGTTCACGCAGACCCTTCTCGCCGGCGATGCCGAACAGGCGGGGCGCAGCGGAAAGCGGCGCTACGCGTCCGATGACTGGCGCGACTGGTGGTGCAGCGACGACTGCGCGCAGTTCCAGTTCATCGGCCAGGACAACATCTACTTCTACTGCGTGGCCCAGCCCGCCCTGTGGGACGCCCTCGACTGGGGGCTCACCCAGAGCATCCCGGTGGCCAACTACCACATCCTGTTCATGGGGAAGAAGGCGTCGAGCTCCGGCGCCGTCAAGCCGCCCATGGCGATGGAGCTGCTCGACCACTACACCCCCGAGCAGCTGCGCGCGCACTGGCTCTCGCTCGGCTTGGCCGACAAGCCGGTGAGCTTCTCGCCCAAGCCGTGGGAGACCGCGGAGAAGCGCGACGACCCGCGCGTCGCCGACCCGGCGCTCAAGGAGTCGGCGCTGCTCACCAACGTGTTCAACCGCCTGGCGCGCTCGTGCTTCTACGGAGCCGCCGACGCCCTGCAGCTCAAGCTGCCCGAAGGTACCCCCGCGCCCGAGGTGTCCGCTGCGATCGAGGAGGCCCTGCTCGCCTACGAGCGGCGCATGCACGTGCTCGACTTCCCCGGCGCCCTGCGCGTCGCCGACGAGTTCATCCGTGCGGCCAACAAGCGCTGGAGCGACGCGAGCAAGGCGGCGCGCAACGCCAACGAGGGCGCGGGCGACCCCGCCGCGCTCGAGGGCGCCCTGCGCGACGCGTTCGCCGAGCTGCGCTGCGCCGCGCTGCTCATGCATCCGGCCGTCCCCGCGGGATGCGAGATGATCTGCGACTACTTCCAGCTCGACCCGCGTGTCTTCTTCAGCTGGGACCACGCCTTCGAAGGGCTCGACGACCTGGTGCGGGCATGCGGCGGGCAGCCCGGCGCCCACCTGGTGCGCGAGCTTCCCCCGCGCACGGACTTCTTCAGCAAGCATCCCAGCCAGTACTAGCCGCACCGGCGCCGTCGGCACGGCGTCTCGGTTATCGGGCGGGTCCGGCGCCTCGCGCGTCGGGCCCGCCCGGCGTCTCGGGCCCGCCCGGTGCCCGCGTCCCGGTTCGAGCTTTTCGGCCCGGGCCCCGCGGCCCAAAATCCGCCAAGCTTTGTGGACAAGGCATCGCAGCGACCCGCGCCGGCGGCCGAACGTCGAACAACCCTCGCAAACGCAGGCCGCCGCGGGTAAGATAAGCCCAGCGGGAGATGCGTCCGGACGGGACGCCCCGCACAAGCGCGGGAGGTAGAGATGGGACGGTTCTTCGGATGGATCGGGCCGGTGGCGTACCTGCTCACCGTCGCCCTGTTGGTCGCATGCGGCTACGCCCTCTGTGCGGGCGTCGACGTCAGCTACCACTTCGCGGGCATAGGCCAGGCGGGGGCTATCTACGGCTACAGCTACGCCTCCAACCCGCTCTACGAGCTCGGCGGCATGCTCGTGTTCACCCCGGCCGGCCTCATTCCCATCGCCGTCTGGTTCGTCGCCATCCTGTGGTTCGTGTTCCAGGCGGCGATTATGCATCCCGACAAGAACGAGGACGAGCGCTGGACATCCCACATGCTCACCGTCGGGTTCGTCGGCCGCCTCGTCCTCATGCCCCTGAGCGTGCTGCTGACGGTCGCCGCGGCGGCGTGCGTCGCCTCGTTCGCGGTGCTCCCCGGCCCCGCCGGCAACTACTTCATGCTCAACCTCGGCCTATGGCTCGAGCTGCTCGGCATCATGCTCGTCCTGCCGTTCACGCTGTACCAGCTGTGCGCCGTCACACGCCTGGGCAACCGCGGCCTGATGGGGTCGACGGGCGTGGTGTGGCACGCCGTGCTCTCGTTTCTGCCCACGGTCGGCTTCGTCTCGATGTGCGGCCTGTTCGTGAACGGCCGCGAGTCCCTGATTGCTGCCCACGACAGGCGCGTCGCGGAGGAGGCCAAGGCCGAGATCGAGACGGGCGCGGCGACGGGGGAGGAAGAAGCGCCCGGCGCCGACGGCGGAGAAACGCCCGCGGAGGCAGAGGTGCCCGGCGCGACAGCGTTGCCTGGCGCGCCCGAGGCGGCTGCCAGGGTCGAGGTGGCAACCGAGGCCAAGGCGGCAACCGAGGCCGAGGCCGTCAAGCCTGAGGCTGAGCCCGAACCCGAAGCCGAACCCGAAGCCGAACCCGAATCCGACGGCGGCGTTCCGGCCGACAGCCCAGCGCGCACGGCGCTGCCCCCGGTGTCTGAAAAATAGCCCGTTACGAACGATTGGAAGCGGGACGTTCTTGTCCGCAGGGCGATATCCCACCGACACCTGAAAGTTTACTTTTCAATAAGGAATACTGAGTTACGGATTTTCGGCATTGTAAAACCGGACGTTGCATGAAGGCGCACCCCGATTGCTTGCGAATCGTTCGCAACGGGCGTTTCTTCAGCCAACGTCCGGTTTTTCGTGCCGCACGGGCTTGCGCGCACGGGCTTTCGCGCGCCGCGCGGGCTTCCCGGCGAGGTCGCCGCACTTCCGTGCGCACCTACTCGGCGGCCGCCTCGGCGTCGCTTTCGACCGGGAACATCGTCTCGGAGAGTTCGCTGCCGTCCGAGCCCACCAGGATGACGTCGCATCCGACGGGCAGCCCGGCAATCTGCTGGTACACCGTCGCCGCCTCCCCCGCCGTGTACGACGCGAGGGCATCCTCGGCCGTCAGCGCGTCGGTCGCAAACGTCACCGTCACCGTGGCGAACGGCTCGTCGTAATCGACCGCGACGACGCCGGGGTGAGCGGGGTCGTCCGGCATACCGTCGATGATCGAGGTCGCCGTGGCATAGGCGTCCTCGACCAGCCGGTCGTACTCGTCCGCCGACATCGTTGCCGTGAAGCTGCCGTCCTCGTTCTCGGCCACATCGGCGTAGCCGGCGCCTTCCAGATAGGCCGCGTGGTCTGCCGCCTCGCCAATCTGCTCGAAATAGAGCGAGGGGAAGGTCACCGTCTTTTCCTGGTCGGCGGAGGCCGCGATCGAGGGGGCCGAAAGCGTCACCGACGCATCGGGCACAGCCGTGCCGCTGCAGCCTGCGACGCCCAGCGCGGCCGCACAGACGACGGCCAGACAGCCGAGACCCCTACCGACGCCGATGCCGAATCCCATATGGCGCAACCCCTTCCCCACGCTTTCCCGAACCGTCCAGTGCCTCCGCATCCCGTACTTTATGCCCTCTACCACTTTAAAACAGCGCACCCCCTGCGGAGTGCGCCAAACCTGCCCCATCTTGAAAAAATGCCGCTACAGGGAGATCCCGGCACGGCCGACGTGCCCTCCCCGCGCCACGGCGTCGGCCTGAACCGCCGACTGCCGGCGGCTACGCGCTGCGACGCGGCTCTATGCCGACACCGTACGGGACGACGGCACACCTCAAACGGCGGAAGAGGGCGGCCCCATCCGCTTCGAAGTCATCTGAATCGTCGAAATCGACGGGGCCGACGATGGCATCCCAGCGCTTGAGGACGAACCACGCGATGTCGGGATCGTACGAAGTGCCCATGCCCGCGAACACCTCCTGCACGCACTCGCGCTGGGACAGCGGGCGCTTGGCGCGGCGTTTGCCGAGCATCGCGTCGATCGAGTCGCACACGGCGATGACGCGGGCTCCGAACGGAATCGCCGCGCCCGCGAGCCCGTCGGGATACCCCGCGCCGTCCCATCGCTCGTGATGGTGGCGGACCATGTCGGCAACGGCGGCAAACCCGGGGACGCTCCCCACGATTTCCGCCCCGATGCGGGCGTGGTCGCGCAGCACGGCATGCTCGTCGGGCGTCAACCGGGACCGCTTGAGCAGAATGGCGTCGGGAATGCCGATCTTGCCGATGTCGTGCAGATGCGCCGCGATGTGGATGGCGTCCCGCTGCCCTTCCGGCAGGTCCATGAGCACGCAGGTGCGCTCGACCATGTCCGCAACGCGCAGCGAGTGCTCGGCGGCGTGCGGGTCACGCGCCTCGAGGGCGGACACGATGGCCTGGATGAGGTCGTGGCAGGCATCGAACGACGGGGCGGAGAAAGGGTCGCTTTGGCGCGAGCACGAGACCCCCAACCCCGCCCGATCGAAGCGCCTTCCGGAATCTCGCCGCCCATTGACCATGTCGCTCCCCTCCGCCCGTCATCCACCGCGCCCCATGCAAGCCACACCCGCCGCGGCATAGCAAAAGAAATGGTGTTTCCAGTATATGTTAGAAGCATCTTACTTTGAGTCGAAAAAACCTCGCTTCTCGGCGACCCCATAGAAACTTCGGTCTACCGCAGCCTTCTCGCAGCCGACGCGTGCGCTGCGACGGTGGAGTGACCGCCCGACCGCATGGAACCCGGCGTGCAGGGTATAGGAGAGACAGCCCCGGTCGGCAGGCAATCCGTGCCCCGACGGGCCCACACAAGGAGGCTATCCATGCCTGACGCCGCCAACATCGGCTGCACCAGCTACACCTGGCAAAACACCGACGGTTCGCTCCATTTCCTCGGCAGGACGTTCGACGCCGCGCCCGCGGAGCTGGCCGTCCAGTTCCAGCCGCGCAGCTACCTGTTCCACCACTACCCCGCTACCCCCGACTCGTCCGCCACGGCCACCCCCTACGCGGTTCTGGGCATGGGGGCACCGGTCGAGACGCCCCTGCTCGACGACGGCATCAACGAGAAGGGCCTCATGGGCTCGATGCAGCTCTTCCCGCCGGCGGCCTACCTGTCGCTCGACGGGGATGCCGGCGGCAGGACCAAGCTCAACCCGCTCGTCTTCATCGGCTTTGCGCTCGGGCAGTGCGCAAACCTGGCCGAGGTCTCCGAGCTCGCCCGGACCGTCGCCTTCGTCGACGACGCCGCACAGGGCCTCATCGCCCCCGTGCACTTCCACTTCACCGACCGCTCGGGCGCTTCGCTCATCGTGGAACCGCAGGCCGACGGCACCGTCGCGCTGCACGAAACCACGATGGGCGTCATGACGAACGCTCCCGAATACCCCTGGCACCTCACAAACCTGCGCAACTACCTGGGTCTCTGCCCGCAAGCCAAACCCGACGTCGAGATCAACGGCGTCACGCTTGCGCGCTTCGGCTCGGGCACGGGCTTCTCCGGCGTTCCGGGCGACTACTCGTCGCCCTCGCGCTTCGTGCGCATGGCGTACACCCGCCAGTTCCTCGTCAAGGGCACCGACGAGGCCGACTGCGTCGCACGCATGTTCAACGGGTTCTCGACCGTGACGGTCCCCGAGGGGGTCGACCTCGCGAACTTCGCCGGCGGGACGAACGCCGACGGCAGCCCCATCTACGACATCAGCCTGTACACGAGCGTCATGTGCTCGGAATCGCTCACCTACTACTACCGCACCCACGTCGCGCCCAACGTCCGCGCCCTGCGCCTGGCGAACCTGCTGAACGGCACCGAGCGCCGCACGTTCGCGCTTCCCGACAGCCCCACCTTCGAGTACGTGGTGTAGCCGCAAGGCCGGCGCCGACCGGGCTCACGAGTCGGCGCCGGCCCCTCCCGCGCGCAGCCCCTCGGCATCTATGACCTGCATCCAGGCGATGTACACGTTGGGATAGTGCCCATAGAGCACCTGCATGGGGTCGAGGTCGGCCAAAAGGTCGCGCACGAGCGACGCGACGCCGCGCACCGTCTCGATGTCTGCCTCGGTCGGCACCTCGCGCGCAAGGTCGGCGACGAACGCGTCGACCCGCTCCCGGTCGCTCGGAACATACGGGCACGCGACGCCAACGTTTTCCTCGAACGTCTCCTGCATCGCGGGATAGCGCTCCTCGAACACCTCGTCGCCGTAGCCGGGCAGCCACAGATCGTGGCCGTAGCGCCCGAAGCCCCACGCTTCCAGGGGCAGGCGCGGCACCAGATCGCTCGGGTTCAGGATGTTGAAGATGTTGTCGTACAGCGGGTCGTCGGTGTTGGAGAAGGTCGTGACCTCGGGCGTGGCGAACGTGTAGCAGTAGATGCCGTCGAGCGGGGCGAGCGTGCGCAGGCCCGTGGTCATGTCGTCGGCGTAGGAGGCCGCGAGGTTCGCCGCCGCCGCGCCGCGCGAATGGCCGGTGAACAGCAGCGCGATATCGCCGCCTGCATCCTCGCCGAGGCGGCGCGACAGGTCGTCGATAATCTCCTGGGCGGCGAACATGAAGCCCTGGTGGTCGATCTCGTCCATCTCGTAGTCCTCGGCGTGGCCCATGTTGAGGTCGCTCAGCCACTCGGAGCCGTAGCTTCCGCGAATCGACACGAGGTAGAGGGTCTTCTCCTCCCCCGTCGAGCTCACGAGGTGCTTGGTGGCGACCGAGTAGGCGACCACGTCGCCGGAGCGGGCGAGCAGGTCGACCACCTCGTCGACGACCATGCTGCGGTAGCGGTACGACGACGTCGAAATCTCCTCGAAGCCCAGCGCCGCGAGCGCGTCCTCCATATAGGCGGGCGAGGTCGAGTGCGCATGGTAATAGTCGGACTCCGCGTTGGCCACGGCGGAAAGGACCGCGCAGGTCGTCGCAAGCTCGTGGTTGTAGACGGTGGGGTCCCCGAAGAACCAGTCGTCGTCCCAGGCGACGTCGGTCGCGACGTGCGCGTCCTCGTCCGCCGCCATGCTCGTGTACGCGATGCGGGCGGTGAAGGCGCCCGTGCGCCCGCTCGACCCCTCGATGGGGACAAGCTCGCCCGGCAGCGCCACGCCGCCGGCCTCGACGATCTCCTGCTGCTGGCGAACGTGCACCGCGACGGCGACGGCCGCGACGACCGCGGCCGCGACCGCCAGGGCCACGCCGAGCCGGACCAGCCCCCTGTGCCTCCGGCAGAACGTCGTCTCCGCCCCGGCGGCGCCCTTGGCCGTCTTCTCCCTCTTCCCCACCGTGCCCCCTCGTCGCTATGCGTTTCCGTCTTCCGATGCGGCCCGGTCGCCCTGCCACCCCTCCGGCGACGGCGCGTCCGCAGCCGGCACCGCCTGCTCCGCACCCGCGTCGGCCCCTTCGGCCGCAAGGCACGACTCCATCGCGAAGCGCAGCACGTTCGAGCGGCTCACCACGCCCACGACGCGGCCGTCCGACACCACGGGGACCTTCTTGAACCGGTGCTGCGCCAAAAGCTGGCAGGCGTCCTTGAGCGAGGTCCCGGCCCCGAGCACGACGACCTTGGACGTGGCGATCTGGCCGACCGGCAGGTCCATGAGCTCCGCCATGCGCTCGTCGATCGTCTGGGAGCCCGCCGCCTCGATGAGCGAGTAGGCGGACGTCACCAGCGGATGCTGGGTCGCCAGGTAGCGCATGATGTCGCCGTCCGACACGAAGCCGACCGGGGCACCCTGCCCGTCGACCACCGCAAGTCCGCTCACGCGATGCTCGACGAGCACGCGCATCGCGTCGCGCACGCGGGCGTCGGACGCCACGGTGAAGGGCTCGTCCTCCATGACCTGGGCCAGGGTGGCGTCGGCGAGCGGGGTGGCGGCAGAGGTCCGCGAAGCCGCCCCCTCGGCAGGCGCCGCAGCGACCGGGGAGCCCACGGCCGCCCGGCGCGCCACGGCGTCGCGCCGGTGCGCCGCCAGCGAATAGACGAGCGCGACCGCAAGGCCCGCAGCCGCGATCGCCGAGGCAACCCGGATCGCCGCGGCGAACCCCTCGGCCGCGGCCAGGCTCTCGGACGCGCCCGCCGCCAGCGCTCCCACCTGCGCCGACGACATGATGCCGGTGAACAGCGACGGGCCGATGCAGGCGGCAACCTGCACGAACGTTGTCATGAGCGCCACGCCGAAGGGGTTCTGCTGCGGCGGCAGCGTGCGCAGGCCGGCCGTCTGCGACGGCGAGAAGCACAGGCCGATGCCCGCGTACACCGCAAGCATCGCGACGAACATGGCCGGGGCGGCCAGGGCGGGCGCCGCGAACACCATCGCCACGGCACCGACGAGCACGAGCCCGAAGCCGCACGGCAAAAGCGGCCACTCCCCCCTGCGGTCCATGATGCGCCCGGCGGCAAGCGTGCAGCCGGCGTTCACCAGCACCGGCACGAGGATGAGGACGCCCGCCATGAAGGCGGTCATGCCCATCGCGCCCTCGAAGTACAGCGGCAGCAGCACGCTCAGCGAGAACGTGGTCATCATCGCGACGACCACGAGCAGCACGGCCGGCCAGAACCGGACGCTCCTCATGGGCGCCATGTCGATGAGGGGGTAGTCGCAGCGAGTCTGCCGCACCGCGAAGACGGCGGCCGAGGCGACGGCGACCGCCAGGAAGACCGCGCCGAGCACAGCGTTGGAGGCAACCTGCGACAGGCCGAACGACAGCGCGAACAGGAACACCGCGGCGAGCCCCACCGACGGCAGGTCGAGATGGGCATCCTCGTTGCTCAGGTTCTTGACGAACGCGCAACCCAGAAGCGCCAGCACGGCCATGACCGCGAGCGGGACAACGAACACGCTGTGCCAGCCGAGCGCCGTCACCAGCATGCCGCACACCACCGGCGCCAGGGCGGGGCCGAACGTGATCATGCACCCGCCAATCGACATGAACGTGCCCAGGCGGTTCTTGGGCGCCACCACCAGAATGGTGTTCATCATCATGGGGATGAAGATGCCCGAGCCGATCGCCTGGACGAGGCGGGCGACCAGCAAAAACGGGAAGTTCATCGCGAACAGGCCCATGAGCGAGCCCGCCGCCGTGAACGCCGCCGCCGCAAAGAACAGGGTGCGCAGCTTGAAGCGGCGGTAGAGAAACGCCATGCACACGACCACGACCGTGGCCACAATCATGTAGCCCGTCACGAGCCACTGCGCCGTGACCGAGCCCACGCCGTACTCCCCCATGACGGACATGAGCGCCATGTTCATCATGTTCTCGTTGAACCCCGCCAAAAACGCCGCGCCGTAGAGCACGGCGAGCAGGGCAACGTGGTTGACGCCGGAGACGGCGCCCTGAGCGGTTGCTTTCATGCGGTTGAAACTCCTCGAGGACCGATGCGGCATGCCGTGCCGCCACGGGGCCGCCCCGCCGAAACGCGTCCGCCCCGACCCCGCCCGCGGTCGGACGGCGCCGGCAGACCCGGCCTGTATGCGGCCGGCAGCGGTGCAGCAGCCGCCAGTGTACGCATCGGCCGCGCCACACCGTAAGGCCCGTCGGCAACTATCCAGCGAAAAACCGCGGCATCGGTCGACGGCCGCATCCCGCCGGGAGTCGGCGTCCGCCGCCTCAGCGCAGGGCGGGAGGCCGCCGCGGCAGCCAGAGCGCGAACGTCACCGTACCGTCGGAGCTCTCGGCATGGATCTCGCCCCCGTGGGCGTGCACCAGACCGCGCGCGATGGCAAGGCCCAGGCCCGCCCCGCCCGTGTCCGCGTCGCGCGAGCTACTCATGCGGTAGAACTGCTCGAACAGCCGCTCGAGCTGCGGCGCGGGGATCGTGTCGCCGCGGTTCGTCACCCGCAGGGACGCCCCCGGCTCCCCGCCGCGCTCCGCGCGTCCGAGCTCGACCAGGATCTCGGTCGCGGGATGGCTGTAGTTCACGGCGTTGCGCACCAGGTTGTCGAGCACGCGCTCCATCTTTCCGACGTCGCAGGCGACGACGACGTCGGGCTCGGCCTCGATGCGGTAGGAAAGCCCCTTCGGCTCCATGATGGGTCGATACTCGAACAGCTCCTGCTCGACCATGCGCGACAGGTTCACGTCCGAACACACCAGCGACGACTCGCTCAGGTTGAGCCGCGCCGTCTCGAAGAACTCGTTGACGAGGTCCTCGAGACGGTATGCGCGCTCGAGCGCCACCCCCTCGTAGCGGGCGCGCACCTCGGGCGAGATGTCCCGTTCGTCGCGGAGCAGCTGCAGGTAGCCGATGACCGAGGTGAGCGGGGTCTTTAGGTCGTGCGCCAAATAGACGAGCAGGTCGTTTTTGCGTTTGGCCTCGGCCTGGGCCAGCTGCTCGGCGTCGAGCGCGCGGCGCTTGGCCGCGTTGAGGCGCAGCTCGATCGGGTACAGGTCGGCCGGAAGCTCGATGGAGGCGTCGCCGTCGGAGGAGACGAGCTGCTCGGTCGCGACGGCGATGTCGTCGAAATAGCGCACGGTGCGCCACCAGAAGAACAGGAAGATGGCGCTCATGCCCAAGACGAACAAGATGCCTATGACAAGAACGGGGTTGTCGTTTATCGCGCTGAACAGCGGATACCAGAACTCGTTGCCGAACCAGACCTGCTGCATGCAGACGTAGCGGCCGACGAACATGGCGGCGATGAGCAGGGCCAGGTACACCGCCTGCGCCGCGACGCAGCGCACGAACAGCTTTCCCGTAAGGGCCCAGCGCACCTGCGCCTTGCGGTGCGGGGCAGACCAGGACGGGACGGGTTTGTCGCCGCGCGTTTCCCCTGCGGGCGCCGGGCTTGCGGACGTCGCACCTGCAGGCGTCGCGTCCGCAGGCGTCGCGCTCGGATCACTGCTGCTCAATGGTATACCCCACTCCCCAGACGGTTTGGATGATGCGCGGCTTGCGGGCCGTCTCGCCCATCTTCGAACGCAGGCGCGCGATATGCGCCATCACCGTGTTCGCGCTGCTCTCGAGGTACATCTCGCCCCATACCGCCTCGAACAGCTCCTCGTTCGAGACGACCTTGCCGCGATGGTCGCACAGGTACCACAGGATGGCGAACTCGGTCGGTGTGAGGTCGAGCGGCCGGTCGTAAAGCGTCGCCTTGTGGGAAGCGTTGTTGATGACCAGGCCCATGAAGTCGTATTCGACGGCGGAGCGGCCCGCGGCCTCCTCCCCCTGGTCGTAGCGCAGCCGGCGGCGCAGCTGCGACTTGATGCGCGCCACCAGCTCGAGCGGATTGAACGGCTTGGTCACGTAGTCGTCGGCACCCAGGGCGAGGCCGTTGATCTTGTCGGCGTCGGCCACGCGGGCAGTGAGCATGACGATGGGGAAGAGCTTCGTCTCGCGGATGCGCCGGCACAGCTCGAACCCGCTCACGTCGGGCAGCATAACGTCGAGCACCGCGGCGTCGACGGGCCGCTCGCCGACCAACGCAAGCGCGGTGCGACCGTCGTAGGCCTTGAGCACGTCGAAACCCTCGTTTGCAAGGTAGACCTCGACGAGGTCGGCGATGGGCCGCTCGTCATCCACTACCAGAATCGTCGCCATGGCGCGCCGCACTCCTTTCACATCGAACGGCCACGCATCGGATGTCGGCCGGAACACTCGGGGCCGGAACCGGGGCGTTCGAGACCAGGCCATCCGGGGCCGGATCGCCGAACCCTCCGGCGCGCCCCGCCGGCACCCGTGCCTGCAGGCGCCCGCGCCCGACGGCACCCGTATTGCGCCAGCTTTTACTGTAGCGCCCCGACGGGACCGCTGCGCCGAGGTGGAAAGATTGTCAGAAAGTCGCAAGCGATGGTCTGCACGCCCGCGCCGTCGCACCGCGTGCATGCAGAGCGGTCGTGCAAAATATCAAACCACTGAATAAGCCCCGATGTGTGCAAGGCGCTGTCGAATGAACGGTCCATTTGGCCCGTTGAAGGCGTTTGCTCGTTACGGTAGAAAATATGTAATCCAGTTTGGTAACCATGCTTTTCATTTATACATCTTTCGACGGAACCTTCAATCTTAGCTTGAATTCACTCGACGCAGTTTTGCACGCATCAGCCGTTTTTTAGGTGCACGGCCCTGCTTTCACACCGTAGTTCACGACCCCCGCTTCCGCTCCATAGGTGCGCGACCCCGCTTTCGTGCCATGACGCACGACCCTTGCCGGCGCCTCTGTGCAGAATGTCTGGAAGTTAGCCAAAGTGCACCTTAACATGCCGGCGCGGCGTCGGAGGCGGGTACAGGTCGTACAAGAACAGACGCATCGGGGCCCGCAACAAAGGGCCGGATTGGAGCAGTGCCATGGCACTCGACAGCAAGGTCGCCGACATCCTCAACGCCCAGGTCAACAAGGAGCTGTACTCGGCCTACCTGTACCTCGACATCGCCGACTACTACGAGGACCGCGGCCTCAAGGGCTTCGCCAACTGGTACATGGTCCAGGTCGAAGAGGAGGTCGCCCACGCCAAGATCCTGCGCCGCTACCTGCTCGACAACGGCTGCAAGGTGACTCTCGAGGCCATCGCCAAGCCTGAGACGAGCTTTGCCGACGATGTCGAGCCTCTCAAGGCCGCCCTCAAGCACGAGCAGTACGTGACCGCCTCAATCAACGAGTGCTACGCCGCCGCAGCCGAGGTGCGCGACTACCGCAGTATGAAAATGCTCGACTGGTTCATCGAGGAGCAGGGCGAGGAGGAGGCCAACGCCTCCGAGATGATTACCAACATGGAGCTGTTCGGCAAGGACTGCCACGGCCTCTACGACCTCGACCGCGAGTACGCCGCCCGCACCTTCACCGCCCCGACGATGCCGATGTAGGTAACGGGCCACACCGCACGGCGAACCCTTCGGGGCGCACCGGGATGCCGGGCGCCCCGTTTTTTGCGGGAGGGTTTTGCGAGCGGGAAGGCATGGTGCTGAGCCGGATGCGAAAGACCCGGGGAACGCGTCGCCGGGCGGGGGGACAACGCACGCGCGCAGGCATGCCGGCGGGGCGCCCACGCACGCAAAATCGCGCGTTGGTTGAAAAAACCGAAGTTACGGATGGCTCCAGGGCAACTTCGAGGCGGATTTCAGAGAGCCAAAGAGCGCCCCTGAATCGAGCATGCAGGTCAAAGTTATATCTGAGCAAGAAAACACCTGGCAGAAGGCTCATCCGCAAACAAACCGAGACTGTTCCTCCCAAATCCGTGCCAACCTTCGCATATTTTTCCCGCCCGCGTTCAACCGTAACTCCCGATTCTTCACCCATCGCACGATTTCCCGTGCACGGACGCCTGCCCGGGCATGCAAGTGCGCCCTCATTGACCATCCCGCCCGCCCCTGGCACGCGCTCACTCGCCGACCGCCACCCTCCCCGCGCTCTCCCGCATGCCGTCAGCCCTCCTCGTCCAGATAGCGCCTCAGCCCCGTCAGGTCGCACACCTCGATAGGCCGCGACCTGCCCGACACGAACCCGAGCTTGCGCAGCAGCCCCAGGGCGTTGCTCACCGTGTTGCGGTGCGACCCGATAATCTCGGCCAGCTGGTCGATTGTATAGGGCACCTCGACCGCGCCGGGCGCCGCACCTCCCCCGCGCGCGGCGAGGGCGTAGAGCAGCGCGGCGAGGCGGCGCATCCCCGTCTGGAACGACAGGCTGGCGATTTCGCTCGTCTGGGAGTTCATAATCTGGAACAGGTACGCCGCATACGCCCGGTAGTAGGACGGGTGCCGGTCGCAGAAGGCGAACAGGTCGGCATAGTCTATGGCGAGGACCGCGCTCGGCACCACCGCGGCGGCCGTCGTCCTGGTCAGGCGGTCTTCGCGGAAACCCTGGAAGCCGAATTGCGTCCCCTTGGCATGGTAGAACAGCGTCTTGAGGTTCCCCGCCGCCGACGACAGGTACAGCCTGATGAGCCCGCGCTCCACATGGTACGTGAAGCGGTGCTCTTCGTCGGCGCGGAAGACGCACTCCCCTTCGCCGAGCCGGATGCGCGCATAGCGGAGCTCGTCCTGGCCCGTCAGCCACTCGGTCGTGAACACCGGTGCGTACGTTTTCGCGTCGATAAACTGCGGCAGCGCCTCGTCGGCCATGGCTCCCTCCTCCCGTCCCTCCCTGCCCCACCGTGCGCCCGGACCGAACGAGCCGGGACGGGCGCGGCGCCGCAGCGCGCACCCGTCCCGGTGGACCCCTCTGCCCGCCCGTCGCGGATGGGTTAACTATGGGTTAGCAATAGTACACCGACGGGCCGGTCCCGGTCTCGGGCATCAGCTGGACCGCGCCGCGCTCGGCGATCTCGAGCGCGACCTGGCTCTCAGGGTCGGACAAGTCGCCGAAGATGCGGGCCTCGGCCGGGCAGCTGCACACGCACAGCGGCTCCTCGCCGCGCTCGACGCGCGGACGGCAGAAATCGCACTTGTTCACGATGCCCGCGGCCTCGTTCAGGACGGGCGCGCCGTAAGGGCACGCTTCCACGCAGGTGCCGCACCCGATGCAGACCTCGGGGTCGGACTCCACGATGCCGTCCTCGGGACGCTTGTGCATGGCGCCGGTCGGGCACGCCTCCACGCAGGCGGGGTTCTCGCAGTGGTTGCACAGATGCGGGCGGAACGTGATGGCGACGTCGGGGAACGAGCCGCTGACCACGTAGTTCACATCCGAACCGACCGTCTCGAGATGCCCCAGGTACACCCCGTCGGGACAGCCGTGCAAAATCTTGCATCCCACGATGCAGGTCTGGCACCCGACGCAGCGCGCGGTGTTGATGAGCATGCCGTACTGCTTGCCCTCGGCCGCGCCCGTCGTGCTCTCAGTCGTCTCAGCCATTGGTCGCCCCTCCCCTTACGCCTTTTCGACTTCGACCATGATGTCGTTGAAGGCGCTGCTCGTCATCGAATAGTGCTCTTCCTCGGGGCTCAGCGTCAGATGGCTCAGGTTCTGGAAGCTGCCCTCGACGGTGTGCTCGGGAGTCCAACCCGCCTGCGTGGCCGTAACGCCCGGCACGATGCCCTCCGTGACGAACGCCTTCATCTTGACCTCGCCGCGGTCGTTGAAGATGCGCAGCATGTCGCCATGCGCGATGCCGCGCGCCTCCGCGTCGATCGGATGGATGTGCAGCCACGGCTCGGTCTGCACCGAGGCCAGCGAGGGACAGTCGCAGTGCTGCGAGTGCACGTTCATGCGGTCGTGGTAGGTGATGTGCATGAGCGGGTACTTCGCCACCAAATCGGGGTCGGACGCCTCGATGGGCGGGGTGTGCTTGGGAACCTGCTCGTCGAACTGCACCATGTCCTCGGTGTAGAACTCGAAGCGGCCGGTGGGCGTGGAGTACACCTGGTCCTCGAAGGCGATGAGCGGCTCTTCGTAGATGCCGGTCGGCATGGCCCACATGCCCCCTTTGACCGCTTCGTCGAAGTCGAACCCCTCGAACGCGGAGCTCTCGGGGTTCGGCCAGCTGCGCACCCACTCCTCGGGAGTCTTCGTCCACAGGTCTCCCAGGCCGACGCGCTCGGCGAGCATCGTCATCATCTCGCAGTCGGACTTGCTTTCGCCGAGCGGCTCGATGGCGGGCTTCACCAAGAACACCCACGGCGAGCGGTCGTAAAGGTCCCAGTACTCCCACAGCGAGGTCGCGGGCAGCACGTAGTCGGCGTACTTGGCCGTCCACGTCCACCACGGGTCGGCGACCACGATGGTGTCGATGGCCGGAAACACCTCGTTGATGATGCGGTTCGCGTCGGGGCTTTGGTTGAGGAAGTTCGAGCAGCTGAACCAGATGAAGTCGAGGGGCACCGGATTGTGCTCGGTCGCGCACTGGTAGATGAGCGAGCTGCTCACGAGGTTCGCTGCATTCTCGCCCGTGTTCGACCACTCGTCGAAGTTGAACTCGGGCGCCGTCTCGCCGGGAACCGGGCGGTTGGCCTTGGTGCCGCCCATGTGCGACGCACCGCCTCCGCGCACGCCGACGTAGCCCGCGACCGCGGCCAGCGTCGCGACCGCGCGGAACGACTGGTAGGTGTTGTAGGTGCGCTGCATTCCCTGACCCATGCGGATGCCGGCGGGCTGGGCCTCGATGTACTCGCGGGCAAACGTCTCGATTACATCTTCGGGCAGCCCGGTGATCTCGGCCACTTTGTCGAGCGTGTACTCGGCGGCGCGGTTCTTGAGGTGCACGAACGACGGACGGCACACCACGCCGTCGACCTCGAACTCGCCCTCGATGGGGGCGTCGACGCCCTCGGCGGTCGCAGGGACGGCCTGCTCGGTGGCGGGGTCCCACACCATGTAGCAGTCGTCCTCGCCGCGCAGGTACTTGCCGTCGTCGTCGCGCACGAGCAGGGAGCCGCAGCTGTACTTGCTCAGGAACTCCTTGTCGTGCAGGTCGTTCTCGATGATCCAGTTGATCATGCCCATTGCCAGGGCCGAGTCGCTGCCCGGCTTGACCGGAATCCACTGGTCGGCGATCGTGGCGGTCGAGCTGAAGCGCGGGTCGATGTAGACCACCTTGCAACCCCGCTCGCGGGCGCGCACGATGTAGCGCAGCTCGGAGGTGTGCGTGTCGGCCACGTTGCGGCCCCAAAGCACGATCATGTTGGAGTTCTGCTCGTAGTCGCGCGTGTCGTGCGACGCCCGGATGACTCCGTAGACCATCTGCATGCCCATCGAGGCGCCGTGGTCGCCCATGATGCCCTCGATGTCCCAGGTCGTCGCGCCGTAGCAGCCGGCGAAGCGCGTGGCCGACTGCATCGACAGCTTGCTCTGGTTGCCGGTGAACGTGTAGAACGAGCAGGCGGTGGGGCCGTCCTTCTCCTTGGCCACCTCCATGCGCTCGGCGATCTCGTCCATCGCCTGTTCCCAGCTGATGCGTTCGAACACGCCCTCTCCGCGCTCGCCGACACGCTTCATGGGATACATGACGCGCAGGTCCTCGTTCTGGACGCGCTCGATGTAGGCCATGCTGCGCAGGCAGGCGTTGGCATAGTCGGGACGTCCGGGAATCTCGCCCGGCTCGACCGCCACGAGCTTTCCGTCGCGCACGTGCCCTTTGAGCAGGCAGCGCGACGTGCAGTTGTAGCTGCAGCATGCATAGGAATACGTCGTTTCGCCTTGGTCGCCGGCGGAATCGTCGGACAGCGCCTCGTCGGATGCAGGCTCCCCGGCCGCGTCGGCCAGCGCCTGTCCGACGCGGCCCAGGCCGGCGGACGCCGCCGAGATGACGGTAATCCAGCCGACCCCCTTGATGAACGTGCGACGGGTGAGTTTGCCGTTCTCAATCGTCTCAATCGGCGCGTGCAGATCTTCCATACCCTCTCCCCTCTTTGCAACGGTACCGTTCTGCGCACCTGTTCGCGGTGCACGGGCGTGCAGGTGCGGCCCCTCCTCCTCGGGGCGCACCCATCGTAGGCGCGCCGCACGATGCACGTCCACACAGGATTGTGCACAGCGGAATCACGCAAAAGGGCGGCACGGGTTGGAGAGGGGGACACGCACGCGCATCCTCGTCGAACATCCGCCGGCGGCCCGGGCTCGCATGCACCCCCGCGCGCCACCGTTCGCCTCTCGCCCGCCGTCCCGTCAACATGTGCGCCACTTGTACAAGAGGTCGCCGGATGTCTATGCTGAAATAGTGCCAGCATCATCCACCGCACACAGGAAGGGACGCGCACCATGAGCTACCTGGACGACCTAAGCTCCATCTTCGGACAGAACGCCGCTTCCGCCGACGACGTGATCGACGCCAACGCCACCGTTTACGGCGAGTCGCCCCTCGACATCGCCCGCCGTCAGCTCGCCGACGTCAAAACCGGCTACTTCGAGGAGCCCGAGGGGACGTTCCGCGCCTGCGGGACGCGTTTCGGCGTGGGCTACGCCGAGGCGACCGCCGTCGTGGACCCCGAGACGGGCCTGGCACAGGTCGACATCAACACGAACCTGCACCTCTCCTCCAAAAACGTAAAAGCCGCCCGCAAGCTGTGCCGCCGGCTGAACCAGACGTTCATCATCCCCGGTCTCATGGTCGACGACGAAGGCTACCTGCGCTTCCGACCCGAACCGTGCAACCTGCTCGACGGAGGCGACGTCTCCGAGCAGCTGGGCAAGGGCTTCTCGACCATCCACGCCCACGCCGACATGGTGACCCAGCTCGAAGCCGGCCGCGCGCCGTGGGACGTCCTGCGCGCCGCCACCGACGACGATGACGACGAGCCCGAGGGCATGCTCGCCGCGCTGCGCCGCATGATGTCCTAGCACGTCGGCAGGCACATCGCCCGCCGCTTCCACACACCTCGCGAACCAGGAGGAACCACCATGCTGATCACCGACAACGACCTGGCCGTCACCGGAGCGACCGTCTGCGGACAAAAGTTCTGCCCCGAGGCCGACGACAGCTCCTTCGCCGTCTTCCGTCTGGAGCACTACTCCTGCGGCGTCACCGTGGAGAAGGGGAAGGCCCGACCCTACCTGCGCATCACGCCCGGTATCCAGGTGCCCAAGGAGGCCCGCGCCGGCTTCGAGCGCTTCCTGTTCGAATGCGACGACGAGGAGATGGTCGACTTCGACCTCGACCACAACGACGGCGAGCTCGTCGTGCGCCGCGACCTGCGCTCCGACAGCCCCGAGGACGTCGAGCGCGCGCTGGCGCCCACGCTGAAATGGCTCGACGAGGTTGCCTGCCCCGCGGTCATGGCGTTCATCGCCCAGACCTACCGCGAGGCCGACGACGAATAAGACCGGCACGCCGGACGAACGTCGCACGGCCTCGCCGCCCCTCCTGTCTCCGCCTGGGACGGGAGGGGGTCCGGCGGCGCACGCCAACCGCGGTCGTCCGGCGCCGCAATCCCGAACACGGAAGGGGGAATCGGATATGCAGGCACCGTCGCCGCAGTTCTTCGCAGGCATGCTCGACCTGGGCAGCGAGCCCGACTGGGAGCGCGCCGCCCGTGTCGTGGACCTGATGCGCGCAAGCGGCGTGCGGATGGTTGCCACACCCGCCGTTGAGCGCCCCGACGGGGGTACGAGCCTGCCGTTTTTCGCCAAAGGCAACGACATGGCCGCCGCCATGGGGATGGACGCCGACCCCAAGAAGGCCATCGAGGCCCTGTCCCCCTACCGGATCGCCGCCTACGCCAAGGTCGACCCCAGGACAGCGAGCAGCTTCACCCTCAAGGAACTTGCCAAGCTGCCAAACGACGACGTGGCCGAGAACCCCACGCGCACCAGCGACATCAGACCGCGCGTCAAGACGGCGCTCGCCCGGCCCCTCGACGCGTTCGATGGCCTTGTGGGGCTCTCCCACCAGCGCGCACTGCTCGCCAAAATCGCCAACCTGGTGGCCAAGCACGGCCGCGGCGCGGTGGAATGCCTGCACATGGCGTTTACCGGAGGGCCGGGCACCGGCAAGACCGAGTTGGCGCGCCGCCTGCTCGCCTACCTTGATGCGGCGGGGGTTACCGACGGCTCGGGAACGTTCGTGAAGGCCTCGGCCGCCGACCTCGTGGGGCTCTATGTGGGTCACACCCCGGCGCGCACCCGCACGGTGGTAGAGCGCGCCTACGGCGGGCTGCTCTTCATCGACGAGGCATATGCGCTGCTGTCGGGCGGCACCTTTGGACAGGAGGCGATCGACACCCTGGTCGAGATGCTCGAGGAGGACCGCGACCGGGTCGTGTGCGTCATCGCCGGCTATCCCGACGAAATCGACCGGCTCTTCGAGCGCAACCCGGGGCTGCGCGACCGTTTCGGCATGCGCCTGGCGTTCGACGGCTACTCCGACGACGAACTTGCCCACATCTTCGACCTGTTCGCCGGGCGGCACGGCTTCACGGTGGACCCTTGCGCCCAAGGCGAACTGCTGTGCTGCCTCAGGGGGCTGCGCGACAAGCACGACTTCGCCGGCGCGCGAAGCGTGCGGCGTCTCTACGACCGCACCGCGATGGAGACCGCGCTGCGCACCGACGAGGCGCGCATTTGCGCCTGCGACATCCGCGCGGCCTTCGGCCAACCTGACCTGGGCGGAGACGCGAGGGCGGTGCGCGTGGGGTTCGGAAGGTAGAAGCTCCGCGCACAAAACCCATCGGGTGCCTCGAGGAGACGGCCTGCCCATTCCCCGCCAAGCCGACATCCTCGGGGCGCTCGATAGGTCTTCGACGAGGAGCCGGCAAACCACCTGTCGCGGACCAGGCCGGAGCACCATGCTGGAAAGGACCGCAACGAACCCGCGGCGATGGCGCCGCACCCGTCGAGAAGGACGCCTGCATGATCTACGTCACCGGCGACTACCACGGCGGCCACGACGCCGCAAAGCTGCATCCGCGGCTCTTTCCCGAAGGGGAGGCGCTCACCCGCGACGACGTCGTCATCGTCTGCGGCGACTTCGGCATGCCGTGGACCAGCTCGAACGACGAGACCGCCCAGCTCGACTGGCTGGCGTCGCGCCCCTGGACCACGGCGTTCGTCGACGGCAACCACGAGTGCTTCTCCTGGTACTTCGAGCAGCCCGAAGAGGAGTGGCACGGCGGGCGCATCCATCGCTTTGCGGACTACCCCTCCATCGTCCACCTCATGCGCGGGCAGGTGTACCGCCTCGACGACGCGACCGTCTTCACCATGGGCGGGGCCACGAGCGTCGACCGCGCCTGGCGCGTGCCAGGTCTCTCCTGGTTTCCCGAAGAGCTGCCCAGCGCGGCTGAGTACGAGGAGGCCGAACGCAACCTCGACCGCGTCGGCTGGAAGGTCGACTACGTCCTCACGCACACCTGCGCCACCGGCCTGCTCCCCCGCGCGCTGTACCCTGACACCGGCTGGCAGGCTCCGGAGCGCGACAAGCTGACCGACTTCCTCGAATCGCTCGAGCGGCGGCTGTCCTACCGGCGCTGGTACTTCGGGCACTTCCACAAGGACCGCGAACTCGACGACCGGCACACCCTGCTCTACCAGCGGGTCGTCAGGCTGGGCGAAAGTCTCTAGCGCCGCGCGCCCCACACCCGAGGCGCGACGCGAACGGCACCGGGCGGAACCTGCGATCACACCGACAAAAAGCGGGCGCCCGCATCGGCTGCGGACGCCCGCCCATTCGATCAGCATTCCCACCGGGCGTCGACATGCGCCGCCCGGCACCGGCGATCTAGCCTAGCTCAGCCAGCAGCGGTTGAGCTTCGCGACCGTGCCGGGGTTCAGGAACATGTTGTGCACGCGGCTCGACGCGACGTAGTAGTGCGTGTAGTACATGAGCGGCGCCACGGGGAAGTCCTCGGCCACGATGGCGTTGGCGTCCTTGTAGGCCTGGTTGCGCTCGTCCTCGTCGGGAATCTGGCAGGCGGCGTTGATGGCCTCGTCGAACTCGGGGTTCGCGTGGCGCGAGTAGTTGTTGGGGCCGCCGGAGACGAACAGGTCGGCCAGGACGCTGTAGGCGTTGGGGGCGGTCAGCACCCAGCCCATGCGGCCCATCTGGTAATTGCCGTTCGAGCAGTTGTCGAGGTACGCAGCCCACTCCTGCACGTCGACAACCGCGTCGACGCCGCAGGCGGCCAGGTCGGCCTGGATCATCTGCATGATGTTCTCGTTGCCCGAGCCCGAGTTGCACGACAGGGTGAGCGACAGGCCGCGCTTGCCGTCGTCGCCGAGCGGGTAGCCGGCCTTGTCGAAGTACTCGGCGGCCAGCTCCTTGTCGCCCTCGGCGGGGCAGCAATCCCAGGCGCCGGCCTCATAGGCGGCGACACCGGGCATGAGGATGTTGTCGGCCGGCGCGCGGCTGCCCTGGAAGACCGTGGTGCAGATGGCCTGGCGGTTGATGGCCGCGGAGACCGCGAGGCGCAGGTCCTTGTTGGACATGACCTCGTCCTCGTTGTTGATGAGCAGATAGTAGATCGACAGCTCGCTGCCGCTGAAGTACTGCTGGCCGTGGTTGGCCAGGAAGCCGTCCTCGGTCGCCTCGCCGTAGGTCTGGCGCACCATGTCGAACATGCCCGAGGGGACGACGGTGAAGTCGAGGTTGCCGGCCTCGAACTCGGTCCACGCCGTCTGGTCGTTGGCGTAGATCTGGAAGTTGACGCCGTCAATGTAAGGCTTCTCGCCCCAGTAGTCGTCGAAGCGCTTGAGCATGATGTACTGGCCGTCGGCCCACTGGCCGTCCATCATGAACGGACCGTTGCCCACGGGGGCAAGGTGGAAGCTCTGGTAGTCATCGCCGGGGCCGCCCATGCCGTTGGGGATGGGGGCGCTCGAGATGTCGGTCATGTCGAGCAGGAAGTCACCGTAGGGGGCGCGCAGGGTCACGACGAGCGTGTAGTCGTCGGGGCACTCGACGCCGGCCAGCTCGGTGGCCTCGCCGTTCATCATCTCGTTGGCGCCCAGAATCTGCTCGACCTTATAGCCCTGCGAGGACGGGGCGGGCGTGAAGTCGGCGCGGCAGATGCGCTCCCAGGAGTACTTGAAGTCGGCCGAGGTGACGGGCTGGCCGTTGTGGAACTTGGCGTCCTGGCGCAGGTGGAAGGTGTAGACGGTGGCGTCCTCGTTGACCTCCCAGCTCTCGGCGGC
>DBEYOB010000118.1:0-19123 GCA_048173955.1 Coriobacteriales bacterium | reverse complement strand
GCCGCGCTGGCCCTGCGCCCGCTTCTGTCGGCGATGCTTGCGGCGGACGGTTCGCTGGCGTGCATGGGCGCCGTCGAGATGCCCCTCACCGCGTGCCTGGTGGTGCTCGAGCGCAACGGCATGAACGTGAGCAGGCGGCGCCTCCTCGAGCTGTCCGCCGAGCTCGACGGGCAGATCGGCACCATCAAGCAGCGCATCTACGACGCCGCAGGCGGCCCGTTCAACATCGACTCGCCCGCCCAGCTCTCGAGCGTGCTCTTCGACACCCTGGGCCTGCCGACGCGCGACCCCGACACGGGCCGCCCGCTCAAGAAGACCAAGAAGGGGTTCTACTCCACCAACGCCAAGATGCTCGAGAGCTTCGCCGGCTCCGAGCCGGTCGTGGCGGACGTGCTCGACTACCGGGAGCGCGTGAAGATCAAGTCGACCTACCTCGACACGCTGCCGCTCCAGGTGCAGGGCGACGGCAGGGTGCACACGACCTACAACCAGACCGTCACGGCGACGGGCAGGCTCTCCTCGTCCGACCCGAACCTCCAGAACATCCCGGTGCGCAGCGAACTGGGGCGCATGGTGCGCACGGCGTTCGTGCCGGCCGACGCCGACTCGGTCATCCTGTCGTGCGACTACTCGCAGATCGAGCTGCGCCTGCTCGCCCACCTCTCGGAGGACCCCGGCCTCATCGACGCGTTCACCAACGGCGAGGACTTCCACGCCGAGACCGCGGCGCGCGTGTTCGGCATCGACCCGTCCGAGGTCACGCCCGAGCAGCGCAGCAGGGCGAAGGCTGTCAACTTTGGCATCGTGTACGGGCAGACCGCCTGGGGGCTCTCGCAGTCCCTCAAGATCAGCTCGGCCGAGGCGCAGGACATGATCGACCGCTACTACCGGACCTACCCGCGCGTGCGCGGCTACCTCGACGAGCAGGTCGACTTCGCCCGCGAGCACGGCTGGGTCGCGACGATGTTCGGCCGCAAGCGCCACGTGCCCGACATCCACTCGCGCGTCCCCAACGTGAAGCAGTTCGCCGAGCGGACCGCCATGAACCACCCCATGCAAGGCTCCGCCGCCGACATCATCAAGCTCGCGATGGCGCGGGTGCAGGCGCGCCTGTTCGAGGAGGGCTTCAGGGCCCGCATGATCGTCCAGGTCCACGACGAGCTCGACTTCGACTGCCCCAAGGACGAGGTCGAGGACCTGAGCGCGCTGGTCAGGCGCGAGATGCAGGGGGTCGTCGACCTGCGCGTGCCCCTGATCGTGTCGTGCGCGACCGGGGAGAACTGGGCAGAGGCGAAGTAGACCATGAATTCCGTACCCGCAAAACCGTCTTCCCAGGTGACGGGCCAGCATCTGGGCCTGGGAATCGCGCTGACGCTCGTCGGCGCCGTGTGCTGGGGCTTCTCGGGCACCTGCGCGCAGTTCCTGTTCTCGGGCTACGGCCTCGACCCCCGCTGGGTCGTGTGCGTGCGCTCCACGGTCGCCGGCCTGTTCTTCCTGCTGCTTGCCGTCGCGGTCGACCGCAAGCGGCTGGTCGCGGTGCTCACGTCGCCGCGGGCGCTGCTGAGCATGTTCGCCTTCGGTGTCCTCGGCGTGCTGCTCTGCCAGGTGTGCTACCTGTTCACCATCGAGGCGAGCGACGCGGGGACCGCCACGGTGCTCCAGTCGCTCAACCTGCTCATCATCCTCGCTGTCGTGTGCTTCCAGCTCCACCGGCGTCCGACGAGGAAGGAGTACATCGGGGTGGGGCTCGCCCTGGTCGGCACCTTCCTCGTCGCCACGCACGGATCGTTCACGAGCCTCGCGATATCCCCCTCGACGCTGTGCTGGGGGCTTGCGACGGCGGTCGGGTGCGCCCTCTACACGCTGCTTCCCGGCAGGCTGCTCGCGGAGTACGGCAGCATCGTGACGACCGGCGTCGCGATGACGATGGCGGGGGTCGTGAGCGGGGCGCTCTTCAGACCGTGGTCGCTTTCGGCCGAGCTCGACGTCACGGGGCTGCTGTTCATGGGCGCTATCGTGGTCGTGGGGACCATCGTGTCCTACCTGTGCTACCTGAACGGCGTCAAGCTGGTGGGCAGCATGCTCGCCGGGCTCCTCGGCTGCGCCGAGCCCGTGACGGCGTGCGTGCTGTCGGCGGTCTGGCTCGGCACGGCGTTCGTCCCGGTCGACATCGTCGGCATGGGGATGATCATCGCGATGATGTTCCTGATGGCGTAGACACACGTGGCGGTGCGGGTGCGCGGCGGGCCCTGCGCCGCGGGCGGGGCCTTGCGACGGGGTCTACGACGAGGAGCCGCCGCCCATCATCCCGCGTCCGCCGCCCATGCCCTTGCCGTGCCCGTTGCCGCTTCCGCGGCCGTGCCCCCCGTTCTGGCACTGCCCCTCGGACGATGTCCCCCCTTCGGGGGCGACCTTGCCGGAGGTGGTCTCGCCCGAGGCGGCCGCATCGGAGGCCGGCGACGCCGTCGTCCCGTGCGACTGGTCCTGGGAACCCCCGTCTGCGTGCTCCGCCTCCGCCTGGACCTCGGCGAGCAGGTCCCTCAGCTCGCGCATCGAGAGGTTGCGGCAGTCGTCGAGGGTTATGTTCGGGTCGAGGGCCTGTATCTCGAGGTAGACGCTGTAGCGACCCAGGCCCATCCCGCTCTCCTGCGCCGCCGCGCGCGTCTCGCCGTCGGCCGCCATGCACATGGCGCCGTGGCCGAAGCCAGCCGCGGCCCCCTCGCAGTCGATTATCGTCGCGTCGAGCTGCCCCTCGTCGTCGCAGGACACGGTCAGGACAACCGCCTCTCCGTCGGAGGAGAGGGATTGGTTGACCTCGTCGTCCGACGAGAGGGCCTCGAGGGCGTCGGCACAGCTCATGCCGACGACGCCCAGGTCGTCGAGAGCGCCGTCGAGGTCGGGGTCGGAGGACTCCGCCCTCACGACGCGACCCCATCGGTTCAGGCCGAGCTCGATGCTGCCGCCCCCGTCGACGTGCACCTGGGCCGTCTCTGCGGCGAGGGCGAAGCTGCCCGCCGCGAGCGCCCCGACCACGAGGCATGCGGCGAGCAGCTGCGCGATGCGGCGCATCGGCGGTCGCCTGCGGCGCCGCCTGGCGGGGGCGGAGGGGGTGGAAGGAGCGGAAGGGGAGGCCGCAGGCGGCGTCTGCGCGGGGCCGTCGACGAGGTGCAGCGCGGGGCGGCGTTCCTCGCCTCGTTCTTGGGCGGAGCGGTGGATGAAGTCGAGCGTCGCGGCGGCGAGGCCCTCGGGCATCCGCTCGCGGTCCCAGGTATTCTTGACGAGGAGGTCGAGCGCATCGTCGGCGAGGGCGGGCGCGCCGGGGACGCGGTCGGGCATGTCTTGCGTGCGTCGGTCGCTCACGATAGCGCCTCCCTCAGATGCTCCTTCCCCCGTGCGACCCAGGAGTACAGGGTGTTGACGGGGACGTCCATGATCTCTGCCGCCTCGACCGCGCTGTATCCTTCGCACACGGTGAGGTAGAGCGCCTGCGCCTGGTCGGGCGGGAGCCTGTGCAGCGCTTCGGAGACCTCCCAGAGCGCGCTTTCGGGCTGCTCGCTGGGCTCGGTGGAGACGAGCGACGCGGGCGGATCGACCCCGTCGTCGAACTCGTCGTGCGGCTTCGCCGCGCGGAGCATGTCGATGCAGCGGTTGGTCGCGACGCGTATGAGCCAAGCCCTGCGGTGTTCCTCGCCGTTGAATGCGACGCCGTCATGGGTTGCGTAGGAGAGGAACGTCTCCTGGAAGGCGTCCTGCGCGTCGGCGCGCGACCCCATGCGCATCGCGCATACGCGCCAGACGGCGTCGCCGTGCTCCCGCATGGCCGATTCTATGTCGGAGTCGTTGCGCATGCGGTGCGACTGCCCATACCCTTCGTGGATGTGCCCGCGGACCGATGCAGGGCACGGACCGCGGGCGTGGTTTCAGGAACCGAACGGACCCATTATAGCGGCATCTGACCCCGGGGCTGCGCCGCTACGCGCGCCATCCCCGGCCGCCGCCCTGCCCCTGGCCTTGCCCCGCGCCGGTGCCCAGGTTGTCGCAGACCCCGTCGCCGTCGGCGTCGACGTAGCCCAGGCCCCCGCGCGTACCCGTTCCGGCGTAGTCGCAGACCCCGTCGCCGTCGGCGTCGACGTAGCGCAAGCCGTGGCCGCACCACCAGGCGCCGTCGTCGGTCTGGTAGCCCAGATGGCCGCAGTTGTCGCAGACCCCGTCGCCGTTCTCATCGACGTAGCCCGCGCCGCAGCCGTGCCAGGCTTCGAAGTTGTCGCAGACCCCGTCGCCGTCGGCGTCGACGTAGCCCGCGCCGGAGCCGTAGCCAGCGCCGGTGCCCAGGTTGTCGCAGACCCCGTCGCCGTTCTCGTCGACGTAGTTGCGTCCGCCGCCCTGACCCTGCCCCGCGCCGGTGCCCAGGTTGTCGCACACGCCGTCGCCGTCGGCGTCGACGTAGCCCGCGCCGGTGCCGTAGCCAGCGCCGCATCCCCAACCTGACGGGCCCGTCGACCAGCAGCAACCGTAGCCGCCGCCCTGGCCCCAGCCGTTCCCGTTGCCACCGCCCGCGCCGCGGCCGTGGCCCATGCCGGCGGCGAGCGCCGTGCCGGCAGTGCCGACCATCAGTGCGGAGGCGACCAGTGCGGTGACGATGATGTGGGATTTCCTCATTGTTCTCTCCTTTGCTCTCGGTGGGGTAGTATGGGCGTGCCGTCCCTTCCCCCTTCACCCAGAACACGGCGGGCGACGGCGTTTCCTTGCACCCCTCCCGGAATTTTTTGAAAAACTTTCGCGGAGGTCCGACGACGCGAGAGGCGGTTCCATGGCGGCGCGCATGCGGTATGTCCGGCCGGGGCACGGCTCGGTCGTGAGCGTCGAGAGAGCGCGTATCGCGGGCTTCGACGTCGAGCTGACGCGCAAGCGCATCATGCGCGCCTACCTGCGCGTCGACGACGTAGAGGGGCCGGTCCGCGTCAGCGCGCCCGTCTCGATGCCCCTGCGCGGCGTCGAGGAGTTCGTGGAGGCGAACGCCGCTTGGATCGAGCGGAGGCGCGCCGAGCTGGCCGCGGCCCTCCCCGCGTCGCCGCGGCGCGGACATGTGGCGCCCGACGCCACGGTGCTCCTGTGGGGGGACCGCCGGCCGTTGGAGGAGGTCGTTCCCGACCGGGTCGCCCGGCTCCTTGCGGCTCGCTGCCCCTCGTCGGACGAGCCGCTCCGCGCCCGCGTCCGCGCGGCATGGGAGGCGTGCCCGCCCGAGGGGCGGGGGCCTGTCGAGCGCGCCGTCGTCCAACGCCTGCGCGACGTCCTCGCCTCCAGGGCGGAGCCTCTGGTCCGCTCCTGGGAGGGGCGCATGGGCGTGCACGTCGCCGAACTGCGTTACCGCGACATGCAGACGCGCTGGGGCACGTGCAACACGGGCGCGCACCGCGTGTGGCTCGCCGTGTCGCTCGTCCATTTTCCGTCGGAGTGCCTCGAGCTCATCGTGGTCCACGAGCTGTGCCATCTGCTCGAGCGCGGCCATGGCCCGCGCTTCAGGGGCCTCATGGACCGCCAACTGCCCGACTGGCGCGACCGCGAGGCGCTTTTGCGTCGCGTGTCGCAGGGGCGCTAGCCATAGGCCAGCGGGTGCGGGAGGGAAGTGCGCGTGGGGGCGGGGCATGCGTGCGGGCGCGGGGACACGCGGGGCGCGCGGGACACGAGAAGGCGGGCGGTGTCTGAAAAAATGCGCTTTGCGAACGGTTTGCCATCCCCGATATTCGGATTTAGCCGACCTGATGTTAAGAAGTCTTTCTAAAAAGTATGTCTTGTTTTCCATCAGGTGCTCGATAGGATTCGAATGCGCCTTCCGAATCGTTCGCAACTCGCAATTCTTCAGACATCGTCCCGTCCCGGCTGCCAGCCCGTTCCGGATGTCGTCCCGTCCCGGCTGCCAGCCCGTTCCGGATGTCGCCCCGTCCCGGCCGCTAGCCCGCTCCAGGCGCTGGCCCGCCCCTGGCCGCCAGTTCGTCCCGGCCGCCGGCCCGCCCCAGGCGCCGGCACGCCGCGACCCCTGCGGCCGGCGTCGGATGTCCGTCGGGTAAAATTAATCCCCAACGGCGCCGGGAGGGCCCCGGTGCGATACACTATGGTTGTCCGATTGACGCGATGCGCTGAAAGCGCCGCGCATCGGGGAGCGTCAGTTGTCCGCCCGCGACGCCTGTGCGCCGTAGGCCATGCGATTGAATGGGGGAATCATGTCCGGCACAAACGGAACCTACCGCAAGGTGTTTGTCTCCCTTGACGGCAGCGAGATGCAGTCTCGCGTCCTCGAGCGCGCCTGCGAGATTGCGGCGAACAGCGGGGCCGAGCTCTACGTCGGCCACGTCATCGACTCCACGCCGATGCAGGCGGCCGGCACCTATCCCGCGACGCTGATCCCGAGCCTCGAGAAGGCGTGGAAGGACTCGGTCGCCGCCGACATCGAGAAGGCGCGCAGCATGCCCGGAATCAAGGGCATCACGGTCGACGCCAAGGCGGGCCGCGTCCGCGAGACGTTGATGGACGAGTTCATCAACCCGCTCCAGCCCGACCTCGTCATCTGCGGCGCGCGTGGCCTGAGCAACATCAAGTACGCCATCCTCGGCTCGATCTCGACGTTTTTGGTCCGCAGCTGCGACTGCGACGTGCTGATCGTCAAGTAGCCCCTCGGCTCGCACCCGCCTCGCCTGTCGGCCCCGCACGGACGGCCCCTTGTCGCCCGTGCGGGGCCGTTTCCGTTTTCCGCACATCGTTCTGTGCGCCATTTTGAACCGCAATTCGAGTTTTTGTGCTACGGGGGTGGGACGGCGGCCCCTCTGACGTCATAATACGCAAGACAACCGCAACCGGACGCGCTGCGCCCCTTGGGGCGGCAGGCGCGGGGAGGAACCCCTCACGATGGACTTTTCCCTGGTTATCGAACTGCTCAAGTCGGCGTTCCTCGGCCTGGTCGAGGGCATCACCGAATGGCTGCCCATCTCGTCGACCGGCCACATGATCCTGGTCGACGAGTTCATCAAGCTCGACGTTTCCGAGGACTTCTGGAACATGTTCCTCGTCGTCATCCAGCTCGGCGCGATCCTCTCCGTCGTCGTCCAGTTCTTCAAGGAGCTCAACCCGTTCGCGCCGAGCAAAGGGCCGGACGGGCGCCGGGCGACGTGGGGCCTGTGGGGCAAGATCGTGCTCGGCTGCATCCCCGCCGCCGCGATCGGCCTCCCGCTGAACGACTTCATGGAGGAGCACCTCTACAACGCTTATGTCGTCGCGGCGATGCTCATCGTGTACGGCATCGCGTTCATCGCCATCGAGACGTGGCGCGCCAACAGGATGCGCGACCGCGTCGGCGCCCAGCTTGCGGGCGCCCCGGCTTCGCCCGCGGGGTCGCACTTCGCCGCGCCTGCCCCCCAGCGCGCCGCAGGCGGCGACGACGCCGACTTCGGCCGCATCGCGACGCTCGACGACATGTCGTGGAAGACCGCCCTGGGAATCGGCTGCTTCCAGGTCCTGTCGCTCATCCCGGGTACCTCGCGCTCGGGTTCGACCATCATCGGCGGCCTGCTGCTCGGGACGACGCGAGGCGTCGCCACCAAGTTCACGTTCTTCCTCGCCATCCCGGTCATGCTCGGGGCGAGCCTGCTCAAGATCGTCAAGTTTCTCCTTGCCGGGAACGCGATGACGGGGACCGAGTGGGCGATCATGGGCGTTGGCCTCGTCGTCGCCTTCGTGACCTCGCTGCTTGCGATCAACTGGCTCACGGGCTTTGTGCGCCGCCATGACTTCAAGCCGTTCGGCTGGTACCGCATCGCCCTCGGCGCGCTCGTGCTCGCCTACTTCCTGATCGTCGGGTAGTCAGGGTTCCAGCAGCGCCAGGATGTCCTCGCGCGTGAGGCGCGTGCTGCCCACGGCCTCGCCGCCCAGGACGGTTTCCGCAAGGTCGCGCTTCGCCTCCTGCAGGTGCACGATCTTCTCTTCGACCGTGCCCTGCGCTATAAGGCGCATCACGGTCACGGGCTTCGTCTGCCCGATGCGGTGGGCGCGGTCGGTCGCCTGGTTCTGTGCCGCGAGGTTCCACCAGGGGTCGTAGTGGATCACGATGTCGGCGGCGGTGAGGTTGAGGCCGACGCCGCCCGCCTTGAGCGAGACGAGGAACACGGGGACGCCGTCGGTGGCGAACGACCCCACCAGATGCGCCCGGCGTTCCTTCGGCGTGTCGCCGGTGAGTTCGTGATGGGCGATCCCGATCTCGTCGAGCCTGCGGGCAATGATGCCGAGCATGCTGGTGAACTGCGAGAACAGCAGCACCTTGTGGCCCCCGTCGACGGCGCTCCGCACGAGGTCGAGACAGGTTTCGAGCTTGGCAGACGCGCCCCGGTAGCCCTCGAAGGCCAGACGGGGGTCGCAGCAGATCTGGCGCAGCTTGGTGAGCTCTGCGAGGACGGCGATGCGGTTCTCCTCGAACTCGCGGGGAAGCTGGTGGGCGAGGGTCAGCGCGAGGCGCTCCGCCGTCGCCCGGTAGAGCTTTTCCTGCTCGCCTTCCAGGTGCGCGTAGACGAGGCTCTCGGTCTTCTCGGGGAGGTCCTTGAGGACGTCGGTCTTCATGCGGCGCAGGATGAACGGGCCGACCAGGTTTCCGAGGCGCCGGGCCGCCTCCTCGTCCCCCGCGGCGACGGGCGCCTCGAACCGGCGGCGGAACGCCTCGCGCGTGCCCAGCAGGCCGGGCGTGAGGAAGTCGAAGATGCTCCAGAGCTCGGAGAGGCGGTTCTCGATCGGTGTGCCGGTGAGGGCGAACCTGACGTCCGCCCGGATCCGCTTGGCGCTGCGGGCCGCCAGCGTCGCGTTGTTCTTGATGTACTGGGCCTCGTCGAGCACCTGGCAGTGGAAGCGCTGCCGTTTGTAGAGATCTATGTCCCGTTTAAGCAGGTCGTACGAGGTGACGAGCACGTCGTGGGAGCCTGCCTCGCGAACGGTGCGCCGACGCTCCTCGCGGGTGCCGGCCACCGCGGCCGCGGACAGGGCGGGGGCGAAGCGGGCGAGCTCGCTCGTCCAGTTGTATACGAGCGACGCGGGACAGACGACGAGGCTCGGCAGGCGCTCCCCGGCCTCATGTCGGGAAAGCAGATAGGCGATGATCTGGAGGGTCTTGCCCAGACCCATGTCGTCGGCCAGGATCCCCCCAATCCCGAGCTTGGCGAGCGCACAGATCCATTTGAAGCCTTCGCGCTGGTAGGGCCGCAGCGTGTCGCGCAGGCTGGGGGGCTCGACGAAGTCGTTGTCGCCGATGCTGTCGAACTCGCGGACGATGCTGCGGAAACCCTCGTCGCGGTCGAACCGGACGCCCTCGGAGCGCTTCATCGTCGCGTCGACGAACGGGACGCGGTTCAGGGGGAGGCCCCCGGCCCCTTCGACGAGCGCCCGGGCGTCGATCCCGAGGGCGCCGGCCAGCTCGGAGAGCGCTTCGATGCCCCCGTCCTCCAGGCGCACGATGTCGCCGTCGGCGAGGCGGACGAAGCGCTGCCTGCGTTCGTAGGAGGCCAGATAGGAGAGCAAATCGGCGGTGGAGAGGTCGCTCGAGTCGACGGTGATGTCGAGCAGCCCGTCGACGACGGAGGCGAAGACCCGGATGCGCGGGGTGCCGCGCACGCCGACCGAGCGGATCTCGTCGGGCACCAGCACGTCGCCGAGCGCGGCGAGCTCGCCGAGGCCCGCGGAGACGAGCCGGTAGAGGGCCTCGACGTCTCCCTCCTCGAAGCAGGGCTTCCCGGAGGGGGCGCGGCCCGCGTCCCACGGGAGCAGGGGCGACCCTTTGGGGCCGACGGGGGTGCAGAGGGGGAAGAAGGCGTGCACCACGGACTGCGCGTAGCGCTCCGCGACCAAATCGCGCAGCGGGTGCGCGGGGAGGACCGGGTCGAACAGGCCGACTTCGACGCCGCCGTATGTCACGGAGGCGTCGCACGTCACGAGCCCGCGCGCACTGCCGATCCTGAACGAGAGTCGGGCGGGCGGGGGCAAAAGCCCCGCGACGTCGTCGGGCAGGTCGATGGCGGCCGCGGGCCTGAGCGCCGGGAGGACCGACGAGCAGAAGGCCGGCATGTCGGCGGCGCGGACGTGGAGGGGGAGCGGCGCGGGAAGCGCGGAGCGGAAGAACCGCCCCATGCGTTCGTGGTAGCCCTCCGAGCACCTCCAGGCGCGATCTTCGAGCAGGAGGTACATCCGGTCGGCGGTCAAGACGCAGTCGGCGCCCCGCGGCAGCTCGACGTCGTACCCGCCGCGCTCGCCGGCCCTCACGCGAATCTCCGGCGCCGGGTCGCCATCGACGACGAGGAGGCGCCGCGGGCGCGCCTCGTCGGCCGCGGAGCGGGATTCGAACAGGACCTCGCCGCCCCGGAGGGCGTCGAGCAGGTCCGCGGCATCCTCGTCGGAGAGGGGAAGCGACTTGGTGTTGACGCCGTATGCGGCGGAGGGGGACGTCCGTCCGGCGGCGCGCGCCGCCTCCTGGGTGCGCAGGACGCGTGCGACGATCCCCAGAATGCCGCGCGCACGCTCGGTGAAGGCGTCGCAGGTGTGGGCGAAGGAGAGGTCGCGGCCGTAGGAGTTGCAGGCCTCGGCCTCCCATGCGGCGACGAGCTCGTCGATTCGGCGCACGGCGTAGCCGGCGCGTCCGTCCGCGATGCGCAGGCGCAGCTCCCACGTGCAGCGCTCGAGGGAGCCTGCGGCAGAGGGGGATTTCGAGACCGCGGCGAGCGTCGGGTGCAGATCGACGGGGCCCGCCGTCCCGGCATGCGGGGAGGACGGCTGCCCGGCGGCCCCGCCCCGTGCCACGGCACGCGCCCGTTCTTCGGCGTAGGCGTACACCATGCGCCCCACCTGAGGGCTCGTCTGGGGTTCGGGTATCGCCCCGCTCCGGCCCGCCCGCCGTGCACCGGCGCGCGCGTCCTGCGCACGGAACTGGGCGAGGAGCTCCTGGGTCTGCGTCTTGAGGAGCGAGATCGCGTCCGGTGCGCCCCCAGGGGCCTCCTCGAGGGCGGCGACGGCGCGGGAGTCGACGGCGCGCCCTCCGAAGCGGCGCCGCGCGTCGAGGTAGGTCAGGGCGAGGGCGACGCAGTGCTTGCAGAGGCCGTCCTCGCCGCGCCGCGGCGTGCACGGGCAGCCGTGGGAGAGGATGCGCCCCGCGTCGGCGTCGAGCACGACCTCGACGCCCTCCACGACCGAGGCGCGGTCGGAAACGGTCCCTGTGAGCAGGACGGAGCCGTCGCGGGCCTCTGCCTGCCACGTGGAGACGGCGCGGGACGCGACGAGGTCCTCGCCCCGGCGGAACGCCTGGCGCGACGACGCGTCCATGACAGCGGTCTCCAACGACATGGTGTGCCTCCTTCCGCGCGGGTGCGAACCACCCATTCTATCGCGTGCCACGCCCCGCGGCACGTCCGCGGCCCCGGCTGCACGCCCCTGCCACACCCCGGGCTGCGGGTTTTTTATGCGGACGGGCGGCCGGGGGTGCATGGCGGCTAGACTTGTCAGACCACACCGAGACGCCGCCACCGCCGCGAAAGGACCCGCATGCCCATCGACATCGACTCCCTGAACCCCGCACAGCGCCAGGCAGTGCTGACCACGGAAGGCCCCCTGCTCGTCTTGGCGGGAGCCGGTTCGGGAAAGACGCGCGTGCTGACCTACCGCATCGCGCACATGGTCGAGGACCTGGGCATCCCGCCGTGGCAGATCCTGGCCATCACGTTCACCAACAAGGCCGCCCGCGAGATGCGCGAGCGCCTCGACGCGCTCATGGGAGGGCGGTCGACGCGCGGGATGTGGGTCTGCACCTTCCATGCGATGTGCGTCCGCATGCTGCGCATCGACGGGGCGCGGCTCGGCTACACCAACAACTTCACCATCTATGACGACGACGACTCGAAGCGTTTGGTCAAGTCGATACTCGCCGACCTCAACGTCGACGAGAAGCGCTTTCCCGTCAACGCCGTGCGCTCCCGCATCTCGGCGGCGAAGAACGAGCTCGCGTCCCCCGACGACCTGCGGGCCGAGGTGAAGACCCCGCCCGACGAGGTCGCCGCGCGCGTCTACGACGAGCTGCAGAGGCGCCTCAAGAGGGCGAACGCGATGGACTTCGACGATCTGCTCGTGAACGCCCATGCGCTTTTACGCGACAACCCCGACGTGCTCGAGCAGTACCAGGACCGGTTCCGCTACCTGTCGGTCGACGAGTACCAGGACACCAACCGCGCCCAGTACCAGATCTGCAAGCTGCTCGCCGCCGCGCGGCAGAACCTCATGGTCGTGGGCGACGACGACCAGTCGATCTACTCGTGGCGCGGCGCGGACATCCGCAACATCCTCGACTTCGAGAAGGACTACCCGCAGGCGAAGACCGTCAAGCTCGAGCAGAACTACCGCTCGACGGGACACATCCTGAACGCCGCGAACGCCGTGGTCGCGCACAACACCGAGCGCAAGCCCAAGCGCCTCTTCACCGACGAGGGGGACGGCGAGCGCATCAAGCTGTGCCTCAAGCGCGACGAGATCGCCGAGGCGACCTACATCGCCGGCGAGATCAAGGGGCTGCACGACAGGGGCGTCGGCTACGGCGACGTGGCGGTGTTCTACCGCACGAACGCGCAGTCGCGCGTGCTCGAGGACGGCCTGGTCAAAGCCGGCATCCCCTACACGATCGTGGGCGGGACGCGCTTCTTCGACCGCGCCGAGATCCGCGACCTCACCGCCTACCTCAAGCTCGTCGTCAACCCCGCCGACGACGTCTCGGCGCGCCGCGTCATCAACAAGCCCTCGCGCGCCATCGGCGCGACGACGCAGGATCGCATCGCGCAGCTCGCCGCCGCGCGCGGGATCTCGTTCTTCGAGGCGGCCGGCGCCTACGTGGTCGAGGAGAGCGGCGTCTCGACCCGGACCCGCAACGGCATCGTCCGCTTCCTCCAGGTGGTCGGCGACGCCCAGGCGTACGAGGGGGACCTGGCCGACATCGTCGAGATGGTGGCCGAGAAGAGCGGCCTGATCGCGGCGCTGCAGGCGGAGAACACCGACGAGGCGCGCGACCGGATCGAGAACATCCGCGAGTTTTTTGGCGTGGCGAAGGAGTACGTCGCGAACCACCAGCCTGAGGAGGACCTGCTCAGCAACGCCGAGGTCATGGGCGGCGCGTCGTCCGACGGGGGTGCGCCCGGCGCCTACGCCGCCTCCCCCGACGGCGCGGCAGGAAGGCTGTTCGGGGAGGGGACGGGCGCCGAGGAGGCCCCCGTCGCCGGCGACCTCAACCTCGCCGGATTCATGGAATGGCTCGCGCTGCGCACCGACCTCGACGCGGCGGGGGAGGGCGGCCCCGCCGTGACGCTCATGACGATACACGCCGCCAAGGGCCTCGAGTTCAACACCGTGTTCGTGGCCGGCATGGAGGAGGGCATCTTCCCGCACGTCTTCGACTTCAATGCCGACGAGGCGAAGCTCGAGGAGGAGCGGCGCCTCGCCTACGTCGCGATCACGCGCGCGCGGCGGCGGCTCTACCTCTGCTACACCGAGGCGCGCCGCCTGTACGGCGACATGCAGCACAACCGGCGGTCCCGCTTCGTCGACGAGATTCCCGCCGAGCACACGGTGAGCGTCGGCGTGGGCAGCGAGGGGTTCGGGGGCATGGGCTACGACCGCCGCGGAAGCCGCCACGGCATCGGCGGGGCCGGGCACGGCGTCGAGGTGTACGGCGGCAGCGTGTTTGGCAACCGGACGCGCTCGAGCGGTGGGTCGGGCTCCTCGCGCGCGGGGGCGGGCCGCTCGGCGGCCGACTTCTTCGGATCTGCGCTCGCGGGAGGGGCGTCTTCGGCGTCGCGGCCCTCTTCCCGCCCGGGCGGCGACGTCCCCGCGCCGCGCGCGAGCACGGTGAGCTACAGCCAGGGCAGGGCGGCGGAGAGCTTCGCCCCGGGGGACCGCGTCAACCACAAGAAGTTCGGGCTCGGCACCGTCACGGCGTGCAAGGGCGACCAGATCACGATCCAGCTCGACAGCGGCGGGACGAAGACCCTGCTCAAAGGCTACGCGCCCATCGTGAAGATAAAAGGGTAGGCAGCGGGCTGCGGATCTGCGGGGCCGGCGCGGGGCGCGGCGGAGGCAATGTTCGGACGATTAGAGCGAGAGGCGGGAAGCGCGATGCCACAGCGGATGCAGGGCTCTGACGGGAGGCGCGGGCCGGGCGAGGGTGCGGGAGGCGGCGCGGGCGCCTGCCTGCCCGGACGCCCGGACGGTCGCGAGTATCTGCGCCTGGGCCTGACCGCGGGCGCCCTCGCTGCGGTCAGCTGCGCGCTGTTCGTCGCCCGCTGGTGGGTCGCCGCCGTGGTTCTGTGCGTCCTGACCGTCGTGTTCGTCGCAGGCTGTCTTGCCGTGGGCGCCCTGTTCGCGCGCTTTGTGGTGGGGCGCAAGCCGTCGAGGTCCTCGGACGCGCCGGCCGGCAGCGCCTCCGGTAGAAAGGCGGGCGGGCTGTGGGCGCGCGTCTCCGGCGCGGTGTCCGACCTCGGCGCACTGATCTTCGCCGCGGGCGACCCGCAGGCCGACCGCGCCGCGCGCGAGGAGCTCGCCCGACGCGGCATCGACCCCGACGACCCCGCCGTGCGCGCGGACGACCGCGCCGTAGGCCCGATGCTCGCGTGCATGCCGCCAGCCGACGACGCGTTCTCCGGCGCGGGCATGCCCGCCGCGACGCGCGCGCACCTGCGCGACGAACGCCTCGCCGAGCGCGAGCGGACGCTGGCATGGCTCGGGTCGGCCCCCGAATGGGAGCTCGTGCGCATCGCCGCCGAGGACGGCGTCGACCTCGCCGGCCACGTGCTCGCCGCCGACCCCTCCTCGGGGCGGTGGGTCGTGCTCGTGCACGGCTACCGCGGCACCTGGCGCGAGACGATCCAGTATGCGCGCCGCTGGTCGCAGGCGGGTTACAACCTGCTCGCCGTCGAGCAGCGCGCCCACGGGCGCAGCGGCGGTGAGGTTTCGGGTATGGGGTGGCTCGAACGGCGCGACCTGGTCGCGTGGTGCCGCTGGCTGGCGGAGGGGACCGGCGCGGGGCTGCCCTGCTCGCGGATCGTGCTTCACGGTCACTCGATGGGCGCGGCGACGGTCGCAATCGCCTCTGCCGAGCCCGATTTGCCCGACGCCGCCTGCGCCGCGGTGGCGGACTGCGCGTTCTCGTCCGCATGGGCGGCGATCGTGTGCTCGATGACGGCGGCCGACGTCCCCTGCCGGCCCGCCCTCGACCTGATGAGGCTGCGTCTGCGCCTGCGCAGGGGAGGCTACGACATCGCCCGCGCGGACGCCGCCGCGGCGCTCGCCAAGCCGGGGCTGCCCGTGCTCGTCGTCCACGGGGAGGCCGACCCGCTCGTTCCGGTCGAGATGGGGCGCGCGCTGTACGACGCCGCCGCCCGCGAGAAGCGGCTGCTGGTCGTCCCCGGCGCGGGTCACTGCCAGGCCGTTCTGGCAGACGGCGACGGGTACTTCGAGACGGTCCTCGACTTCGTGGAGAGCTGCGGTCGCCCCACACGCGCCGCGGCGCCCGCCCTATAGGAGGCCCTGCTCCTCGAGCAGGTCGAACTCCTCGGGGTCGGCAAGCTCCCAGCGGCACGACGCCATGTCGACGCGACCGTCGTCGGTAAATGCGACGCCCTCGGAGGCGAGCAGCGCGCGCTGGACGCCCGGGCCGCCGAAGGCGAACCCCGTGCACAGTGACCCGTCCTTGAACACCACCCGGTGGCAGGGTATCGACGCGGCGTCCTGCCCCGGTTCGGGGTTGGCGTGCAGGGCGAAGCCGACGAAGCGGGCCGAGCGCGGATGTCCGGCGAGCCGCGCCACCTGGCCGTAGATGGCGACCTTGCCGCGCGGTATGGCGCGAACCACGCGGTAGAACTCCTGGAACAGACCCTGTGCCACAATCGGCCTCCCGTCCGCTGCCGCGCCGCCCTCGCATGGCGCCGCGGGCCGCTTGCCCGTTTGCTGTTGATTCTAGACCACCGGGTCCGCCGCCTGCACCCGGGCGCCGCCACGCGGTAGAATCGTTGCGCTAAAATCGCACTGCGCATGCAACCGCGCCGCCGCGTGCGGGGCGACGACGCCCCGGTGCGGCGCCGCATCGAGAAGAGGAGACAAGACCCCTATGAGCAAGGTCCTCGTGTTCGGCCACAAGAACCCCGACAACGACGCCATCATGTCCGCGGTCGTGTTCGCCCAGCTCGCGAACGCTCTCGACGACGGCAACGAGTACGTTGCCTGCCGCCTGGGCGGCCTCCCCGGCGAGTCCAAGGCGCTGCTCGAGAAGCACGGCGTCGCCGAGCCCCAGCTCCTCGAGCGCATCGAGGCGGCCGACGAGAAGCAGAAGGTCGTGCTCACCGACCACAACGAGCTGTCCCAGACGGTCGAGGGCATCGAGAACGCCGACATCGTCGCGGTCGTCGACCACCACCGCATCGCGGACGTCTCGACCGCCCAGCCCATCGCCTTCGTCAACCTCCCGTGGGGTTCGAGCTGCACCGTCATCGCCAAGCTGTTCGAGGCCACCGGCACCGAGATGAGCGACGTCCAGGCCGCCCTTCTGCTGTCGGCCATGATGACCGACACCGTGATGCTCAAGTCGCCCACCACCACCGACGTCGACCGCGCGACGGCGGCCAAGCTCGGCGAGCGCCTGGGCGTCGACCCGGTGGAGTACGGCGCGCAGGTGTTCCGCAGCCGCGGCGCCGACGGCTTCACCCCCGCCCAGATGGTCTCGCGCGACATCAAGCGTTTCGAGATCGGGGGCAAGGCGGTCTACATCGGCCAGTACGAGACCGTGAACAAGGAGCCCGTCCTGGAGCAGGCCGCCGAGCTGCGCGCCGCCATGGAGGAGTACCGCACCGCCAACGGCGGCGACACGCTGGTGCTGCTCGTGACCGACATCATCGAGGAGGGCTCCCAGGTCTTCATCTGCGGCGATCCGACCGTCGCCGAGAAGGGCCTCGGGATCGAGGCGTGCGACGGCGGCGTGTGGATGCCCGGCGTGCTCTCCCGCAAGAAGCAGGTCGCCGCACCCCTCATCGAGGCGGCCGAGTAGGCGGTTCCGCCGAGCCTTTTGCGGTCACCGGGCGGTCCGGGCCGCCCAGGGGCGCTCCCGTATCCGGCGAAGCTGTCGTCCGGAGCGGGAGCGCCTTGCGTTTTGGGGCGCCTTGCGTTTGGCGCGGGCCGGCGGGCGGTCTTAAGCCGGACCGCTAGCCGTTCCTGACGAGCCTCAGGATGTCGTCGCGGGTGGCCACCCCGAACTTCTGGTAAATGTTGTGGATGTGCGTCCGGACGGTGTTGGGGGAGATGAGCAGCTCGTCGCCGATGTAGGAGCCGGTGTGCCCCTGGGCGAGGTAGCCGAGTATCTCGCGCTCGCGCGCGGTGAGGGCGTAGCGGCGCGCGAGTTCGTCGCAGCGTTCGTCGAGGGTGGGGGCCAGGGCCGCGAGGCCGTCGGCGGGGGCACCGTCCGGACGCTCGGCGTGCCGGGATGCGGACGTTTTGGGGTGGGCACCGTCGCCGGCTTCCCACACACGAGGCGCATCGCCCGTCCCGAGGCCGCGCCATATGGTGAACACTATCATCCCGGTGGCGTACGCGCCGCTCGTCAGCACGATGACGGCGCGGGTGGCGTCGGCGTCGAAGGCGAAAGCCGAGCCGGCCAGTTGCGTCAGGACCGTCGCGAGCGAGAACACGCCGACGGTGAGCGACGAGATGAGGTCGGTCGAGAACTCGGCGGCGTGCGCCATGCCGATGAGGGTCGACAGGCACAGGAGCGCCGCCGCCGTGTAGAGCAGCATGACGAGGGCGATCTCGAACGACGAGCCTCCGAACAGCGCCTCACTCACGTAGTTGACGGCGAGCACCGCGACGGCGAGCGTCGGGACGAGCCCGCGGTAGATCGCCTGCAGCAGGGGGCGGCGCGTCGGCAGGAGCACGATGACGAACAGAAGAGCCGCGACGACCACCTGGATGGCGACGTACTGCGGGTAGTCCTCGAAGAAGAGCTCGCCGCGCATCCCCATGAGCATCGCGAACAGCAGCAGGCCGACCGAGGGGACGAGGGCGACGTCGAGGAAGGTTCCCACGAGTGCGACGCCCCCGCGCAGACCGCGCCGCTGTCCGCCTGCGTCCCCGATTGCCTCGCCGGTTGATCCGCGGCCCTTTCTGCGCATCCCGCCGAGGGCGAACGGAAGTGCGGCACAGACCGCCGAACACGCCATGAACACCGCGACGGCGCCCTGCTCGGGCAGGGCGAGCTGGGCCCAGCCGATGAGCGCCGCGATGACGGCCGAGGCCGCCACGACGGCCACGGCGCGCTTCAGGGTGTACCGCGCGAGCACCCGTCCCCAGGCGAGGACCTGCATCACGCAGCCGATTCCGATGAGCACGCCCGCCGCCGGTGCCGCGCCGGGCGCGACCGCGCCGAGGGCCATCAGGCAGAACAGGGCGTTCCCCGCGAGGTAGGGGAGCGTGCCGGCGACCATCGTCGCGCGTGATTCGAGAAAGGCGCGCACACCCCTCAGGCACGACAGGGCGGCGACGGCGAGCCCGAACGCGGCCGCGGTGCGCAGCTCGTAGGAAAACACTTCGACGAACGACGGGAGCGTGTCGAAGCGCTGGAACGGCATGGCCGCGGCTGAGTAGAGGAGCATGGTGGCGAGCAGGCAGGCAAACCCCGCCACCGCCAGCGCGTCGCTCGCAGTCGAGCGCCGCGGCGCGCTGGTCGGCTGTGTGCCGGTGCGACCGGTTGGCACGCTGCACCTCCTTGTAAGGTTTTGCTTGACAGGCCTTCCAACAGGGATTTTAGCACTCTAAACGCTCACTAAACGCCATCTCAACGCTTTGTTCGATGACCGTGGCCCGTTGTGCGACCTATTGTGGTGCTGTCACCGCGCCGCTTAAGGGCGGGTACCGGCCCGCCGCCGGACCCGCCGGGCGGCGTGCGGGCGTTTGCCCCTGTCCGTTCAAGGAAAGGATGAGCACATGAGCACTTCGACCGGTATGAGCCGCCGCGCGTTCCTCGCCTCGGCCGCCACTGCCACGGTGGCCGCCTCGGCAGTCGCCGCGACCGCGTTCGCCGACG
>DBEYOB010000117.1:0-2039 GCA_048173955.1 Coriobacteriales bacterium | reverse complement strand
GCAGCGACCTGCGCGACAGGCACTCCCGCGCGTCGGAGGCACCCGCAGCGACAGGGGCACCCGCGGCGTCAGGGCGATGTTCGAAGGCGGTGCTGTAGGGCGTCATCGGGGCATCTCCTTGCGTTCGGGGTCGGCGGGATCGGGACAGGCGGAATCGGAGCCGGCGGAATCGGAAGCGGCACCGGCGGAACGGGCGCCGGAGGAGTCGGGGGCAGAGGGATCTGGGTCCGCGCCGCAGCCGGCGGAAACCGAGTCGGTGCAGGCGCGGGCCGCGGGCCGCCCACCCAACGCAGACAGGCGCTTGCGGCGCTGGGCGAAGAAGGAGGAGCGGCCGACCGTGCGCACGACCAGCCGGCACACGTATCCCGTGAGGCATCCGGTCGCGGTCCCGACCAGCAGCAGCACGGGCAGGTAGGTCAGCGCGACGTAAGGGGCGAGCACGAAGGCGACCACGGCGAGCTGCCCCGCGATGTGGAACGCCCCGCCCAGCATCGAGACCCCCACGACGCTCAGGCCCCCGCCCGCTCCCCGAAGCCGCACGCCGGCGCACATGGCGGCATAGCTCGCCGCACCCCCCGCCAGGCTGTAGAAGAAGACCGTCGGGTTGCCGAAGAGCAGCGCCGAGGCGACGACCTTGACGACCATCACGAGCAGCCCGGCGCGCCAGCCGAAGGCGACGAGCGCGAACAGGACCACGACGTTGCCCAGGCCGAGCTTGACGCCCGGGATGGGAACGGGAAGCGGGAACAGCGCCTCGATATAGCCGAAGATGAGCGCGACCGCGGCCAGAAGGCCGAGCGCGGCGACGTCGTGCGCCGAAAGACGGGCGCGCCTGCGGCGTGCGGCAGGGCCGGCCTGCATTCCACCCATCGCGCGCACCTCCCGTCTCCCGCTCGCCCTGCAACCTCGCCCCGACGGGCAACCCACCTCGCCTTGGCGACCAATCTTGCATCTTAGCGTGCCCGCAGGCGACGGTCGGCACGGGGCCCGCGCTGCACAAGAACAACGACACGCATCCGAATCCGTGCCCACCCGGCCGCCCCGGGAAACACCGGGCGGAAAGTCTGACGGAAGCGTCCCGCCCGATACGCCCGGCGAGCCTGGGGTATGAACACCCTAGCGGCGCGGCATGCGCAAGCCCTCGCCCGAACCCGCGCCGCGAGCATGGGAACCCCCGCACGGGAAGGAGCGTCTCGCCATGTCCGTCGTCGCAGCATTCGCCGTCCCCCATCCCCCGCTCGCGTTGGCCGGCGTAGGTCGCGGCCAGGAGCGCAGGATCGCCTCGACGCTCGCCGGCTACCGCGAGGTGGGTCGCCGCATCGCCCAGATCGACCCCGACGTGCTCGTCTTCTCCTCGCCGCATGCGACGGCCTACCAGGACTACATCCACATCTCGCCCGGTGCCCGTGCGGCCGGCGACTTCGCGCGCTTCGGCGACCCCGACGACGAGCTCGAGGCGGACTACGACGAGGAGCTGGTTCGCGCCGTCTGCGCCGAAGCCGCCCTGGCGGGCGTGCCGGCGGGCTGCGAGGGCAAGCGCGACCCGGCGCTCGACCACGGCACCATGGTGCCGCTCAGCTTCATACGCGAGGCCGGGATGCGCTGCCCCATCGTGCGCATGGGCATCTCGGGACTGTCGGCGCTCGAGCACTACCGCCTGGGCGAATGCATCGAACGCGCCTGCGCGCGACTCGGTCGCCGCGCCGTCTACGTCGCGTCGGGGGACCTTTCGCACAAGCTGCTCGACGACGGGCCCTACGGCTTTGCGCCCGAGGGGCCCGTCTTCGACCACCAGGTCTGCGAAGCGTTCGAGACGGCGGACTTCGGGGTGCTGCTCGGCATCGACCGCGACCTCTGCGAGCGGGCGGCCGAATGCGGCCTGCGCTCGTTCCAGATCATGGCGGGCACCATGGACGGCCGTGCGGTCGCATCCGAGCTGCTGTCCTACGAGGGGCCCTACGGCGTGGGCTACGGCGTCGCCGCGTTCACGCCCGGCGCGCCCGACCCCGCGCGCCGCTTCGGCGAGCGCCACGCCGCGA
>DBEYOB010000116.1:0-1747 GCA_048173955.1 Coriobacteriales bacterium | reverse complement strand
CCTAGCACGAACCCCGATTATGCGGAAGCATCCGGCCCGTAGGGCCGCATGGTCAAACCATGGCGCCGCGCGGGCCGCTCACCCCGCGCGGCGCCGCGCGCGTTTCGGCGCTATACTGCATGGATGGATACCGTTCTCTGCCTCGGGTCTGCACTCGAGCTCTACCATGTCGCCCGCATCGCCGACGAGCGCCCCGTGCGCTCGGACCCGTTCGCGCGGCGCGACCCCCTCCGCCTGCGCTACGCGCGCATCGGTCGTCTGAGGGGCGGCACCCCATCGTGCGACGAAACCGCGCTGCTGCTTCGGCAGCTCGACGCGTTCGTTCCGGCACGGCTCAGCGATGGAATGGCACCCGTCGCAGGACTCACGGCGCCGCTGCACGTCCTGGTGTCCGGCTCCACCGCACGCTGGACGACAGGCATCCGCATGCCCCATCGCGCCTCCGGGGCACTTCCGCCTCGCTCCCTCGTGCGCGTCGAACCGGGACTGCTCCTCAGCTCACCCGAGCATATGGTGCTGTACGCGGCGTCGAAACTCGACGCCGTCTCCCTCGCGTGGTTGGCGAGCGAGCTGTGCGCAGTCTTCTCCGTGCATCCGACCTTGAGAGGGCCGCTTCTGCCCGCCCGTCCGCTGACGACGCTGGAACGCCTGGCCGCCTATCTGGAGTCCGCCGTCGAACAAGGGGCGTACGGCGCCAAGAAGGCACTCAGGGCGGCGGGCCTCGCCGTGGAACGCGCCGCATCCCCGCGCGAGATCGCCGTCTGTCTCGCCATGACGCTCCCCCGCGCCATGGGAGGGCGCGCCATCCCGAAGCCTGTGCTCAACCACCGTATCGACGTCGACCGGCGCGTCGGCCCGATTCACGGATGGGACGGCTTCACGGTAGACGCATGCTGGCCCGACGCCAAGCTCGTCGTCGAATACGACAGCGACGCGCACCACCTCGACCCACGGCGGCGCGCCCGCGACAACGACAAGCGTGCCGCCCTCGAGGAGATGGGCTATCGGGTCATCCCGATCTCGACCAAGCAGTACGACACCCTGCAGATGGCAGACGACGCGTTCCAGCGCGTGGCCCACCACCTCGGCGTGCGCAACCGGGCGGGAGAGGGGCGCTACGACTGGCAGGGGCGCCGCTCGAAGCTGCGGCTCCAACTTTGGCGTCTGCTCGATCGCGGCGTCTGTGCAACCTTGCACCAGCGGCGCGGCCCGTCGCCTGCGGCAGCGTCAGCCGAAGGGGCCGATGTTTCCGCAAAACAGGGGTTCGTGCTAGGAGAGCCACACCCCGAAGGTCCGGCACGAGGGGCCCTCTGACAAAAAACGGGCAATCCGAACAAGAAATCCGCAGGCAGCGCGGTCGGACGCCCCGCCGTTCCATTCGCGGGGGCCGACCGGAAGCGGTCGAGACATCCCCCGCACGTCACACGCCCTAGCACGAACCCCGATTCTGCGGAAGCAACCCCACCGGCGCCGACGCCCACTCCCCCACCGGCGCCCGCCCCACCGCGGCGCGACCCCGACGCCTGCGCCCCGCTACTCCGCGGCGAGCGCGCAGATGCGGTCGTACACCTGGCTGCGCGTGAGGTCGCACAGGGGCGCCAGCTCCTTGGCGAGGGCGCTCGTGCGCTTCCCGGCGGCGAGGCCCGCCCGGATGGCCGCGTCGAGGTCGAACTCCGCCGGCATGCCGGGGAGGGCCGGCGTGCCCGGAACGGCGAGCACCCCCTGGCCGGCGCCCCCCGAGCCCGGG
>DBEYOB010000115.1:0-15773 GCA_048173955.1 Coriobacteriales bacterium | reverse complement strand
TGTCGGCGCTACCGGATGCGTCGCTGCTTGCTTATCCCTCGTGGGGGCGGCGCGGACGGCGCTCGGCGGGCGCGGAGCCGCCGTTGCCGTTGGCGCCGTGGTCGCCGGGGCGGCGCGGACGGCGCTCGGAGCGTCCGCCCTCGTCGTGGGCGCGGCCGCCGTTGCCGCGGCGCTCCCCGTTCTCATGGGCGTGGCCGTGGCTGCCGCCGTTGCCGTTGCAGGAGCCCGCGGGCGCCTCGGGCTTGTCGATGCGGTCGAGCGAGACCTTGCCCTTCTCGTCGACCTCGATGACCTTGACGTGCACCTCGTCGCCGATGTTCAGGACGTCCTCGACCTTGTCGACGCGGCCCTGCGCGACGCGAGAGATGTGGAGCAGGCCGTCCTTGCCGGGCAGAAGCTCGACGAAAGCGCCGAAGGGCTGGATGCCCACGACGCGGCCGAAGTACTCCTCACCCACCTCGGGCACCTTGACGAGAGCCTCGATGCGGGCGCGGGCCTCGTCGGCGCCGGAATCGCAGGCGCCGATGAAGACGGTGCCGTCCTCCTGGATGTCGATCGTGGCGCCGGTGTCGTCCTGGATGCCGCGGATGGTCTTGCCGCCGGACCCGATGACGTCGCGGATCTTGTCGACCGGGATCTTGATCGTGATGATGTGGGGCGCGTTCTCGCGGACCTCGGGGCGCGGGGCCTCGATCTGCTCGAGCATCTTGCCGAGGATGAAGGCTCGGCCCTCCTTGGCCTGCTGGAGCGCCTGGCGCAGGATGTCCATCGTGAGGCCGGTGGCCTTGTTGTCCATCTGCATGGCGGTGATGCCGAGCGAGGTGCCCGTCACCTTGAAGTCCATGTCGCCGAGGAAGTCCTCGAGGCCCTGGATGTCCGAGAGCACGACGGTCTTGCCGTCCTCCTGGATGAGGCCCATGGCGATGCCGGACACGGGGCGCTTGATCGGCACGCCGCCGTCCATGAGGGCGAGGCAGCTGCCGCAGGTCGACGCCATCGAGCTCGAGCCGTTGGACTCCATGACCTCGGAGACGACGCGGATCGTGTAGGGGAACTCCTCCTCGGAGGGGATCACCGGCAGAAGCGCGCGCTCGGCGAGGGCGCCGTGGCCGATCTCGCGGCGCTTGGGGGAGCCCATGCGCCCGGTCTCGCCGGTGCAGTAGGGCGGGAAGTTGTACTGATGGATGTAGCGCTTGCCGTCGATGGGCTCGATGGTGTCGAGGCGCTGCCATTCGTTGAGCATGCCCAGCGTCAGGACCGAGAGCACCTGGGTCTGGCCACGCTGGAACAGGCCGCTTCCGTGCACGAGCGGCAGGTAGCCCGGCTTGACCATGATCGGGCGGATCTCGGTGGCGGTGCGGCCGTCGACGCGCTCGCCGGTCTCGACGACCATCATGCGCATGGCGTGCTTCTCGAGGCTCTTGAGCTCAACGGGTAGGGCGCGGTCGAACTCGGCCTGCTCCTCCTCGGTGAACTCGGCCACGATGCGGGCCTTGAGGTCGGCGACCTTGGCCATGCGGCTCTGCTTGTCGGCGTCCTTGAGGGCGGCGCTCATCTCGTCGTAGTGGGCGAACACCTTGTCATGCACGTAGGCGTTCGGCTCGTCGAGCGGGTACTCCTTCGTGACGATGGGGCCGTTGACCTCGGCGACCTTGGCGAAGAACCTCTCCTGCTCGTCGCAGAAGGCGCCGATTGCCTGCTGGCCGAACTCGATGGCGGCGAGCATGTCCTCCTCGGTGATCTCATGGGCGCCCGCTTCGAGCATGCTCACGAAGTCGCGCGTGCCGGCGAGCTCGAGGTCGAGGTCGGAGTTGTCCTGCTCCTCGTAGGTGGGGTTGACGATGAACTCGCCCGTGTCGATGTCGCGGCCGATGCGCACGCAGGCGAGCGGGCCCTCGAAGGGCACGCCGCCCACGGTGAGCGCGGCGCTCGCACCCATGGTGCAGATGACGTCGAAGGGGTTCACCTGGTCGCACACGAGCGAGGTGGCCACGATCTGGACCTCGTTGCGGAAGCCGTCGGGGAAGCTCGGGCGGATCGGGCGGTCGATCATGCGGGCCGTGAGGGTGGCCTTGTCGGTGGGGCGGGTCTCGCGCTTAAGGTAGCCGCCCGGCAGGCGGCCCACCGAGTACATCTTCTCGACAAAGTCGACCGTCAGCGGGAAGAAGTCGTAGTTCTTGCGCTCCTTGGAGACCACCGCGGTCATGAGGACGGTCGTGTCGCCCTGCTTGACGAGGACGGCGCCGGTGGCCTGCTTGGCCAGCTCGCCGGTCTCGAGGACGTAGTGCTTGCCGTAGAGGTCGAACTCGTGCGTTACCTTGCTCATGCTTCTCTCTTTCATCTCCGTCCGCCCCATTGCGGACGGGCCGTCTTTATGCGCGTTCGGAAGGCCCGATACACGCAAAGGCGCCCGCCGCAGCTTCTCCATGCGGTGCGGGCGCCTAAACGCAAAGGAGCGGTTGCCCGCCCCCTTGCTTGGAACCGCTTACTTGATGTTGTCGCGCAGACCGAGGCTCTTGATGAGCTCGCGGTACTCGTTGATGTCGTGGTTGCGGATGTAGACGAGCAGGCGACGACGCTGGCCGACGAGCATCAGCAGGCCGCGACGGCTGTGGAAGTCCTTGGGGTGGCGCTTCATGTGCTCGGTGAGGTCGCGGATGCGCGCGGTCAGCAGGGCGACCTGGACGCGGGGCGCGCCGGAGTCCTGGGGGTTGGCGCCGTACTCGGCGATGATGGCGGCCTTCTGCTCCTTGGTGATCATGCTTGCTTCCTTCCATCTCTGGTGACTGAGCCGCCCCAATCCGAGACGCGATCCGATGGCGGTCGCATCCAAGACGGGGTCAAACAGGGGAATGATACTCCATGGCGGGCGGCGTGTCACGTCCGGGTACATCGGGAGGCACCGAACCACGAAATCTACGCGGAGGGAGGGCGCAGATGTTGATCTTGCGCCCCGAGGACGCGGGTTCGCACCCTACGGTCGTGGGTTCGCACCCTACGTTCGCGAATCCTGCACTCAGATTTGGCCGGATGCGTGCAAATCTTTCTCGAGTGAACGAGGCAAAACCTGCCGCAGAGTTTGAAACATCCCATAAACGAAACATCGTCTCGCAAAGCGGGAATTTGATTTACGTACCAAGAACGGTAAGGGTTAAAACCGCCGTCGAACACCGTTCACTCGACAGACATTTGCACGCATCGGGGCATTTCTAGGTGCAGCGGCTCTGGGCGGCGGCAGCTTGCACGTCCAAACCTGTCCAAAGCGCAGTCCCGCATGCGCGGCGCAGTCCTGCACGCGCGTCCCGTCCGACGGACCCCTGCCCGAGCGCAGTTCTACCCGAGCGCGCGGCCCACGAGACGCATCCCCTCGGCGCGCTCGAATCGAACATGCGCGAGCCCCGGTTCCGTCAGAGAATGGGCGCCGTCCGGCAGCGCGACATCGTGGTAGCTCGCGCTTGTCCCGCGCGCTCCCCCGTCGGGGTCGACGTACTCCACGAGCACGGTCTCGGAGGTCCCGACGCGCCCGGCGGCGTCGGCGGCGCGCAGCTCGTCCGCCAGGGCGCGCAGGCGTTCGGAGCGGGTGCGCGAGACCTCGGGGGCGACCTGGTCGGGATAGGACGCCGCCGCGGTTCCCGGTCGTGCGGAGTAGCGGAAGACGTGGATCTTGCTGAAGCGCATCCGGCGGCAGAACGCGAGCGTCTCCTCGAACTCGGCGGCGGTCTCGCCGGGGAAGCCGACGATGACGTCGGTCGAGAGCGACAGCCCCGGCAGCTTCGAGCGCGCCGCGCCGACGGCGCGGGCGAACTCGTCGGCCGTGTAGCTGCGCCCCATCCGGCGCAGCGTCGCGGTGCAGCCCGACTGCAGTGGCAGGTGCAGGTGCGCGGCGACCTCGCGCGTGTGGCGGGCCATGGCGTCGAGGACCGAGGAGGTGAGGTCGGGCGGCTCGATGCTCGAGAGGCGTACCATGTGCGCGCCCAGGGAACAGACGCGCTCGACCAGCCCGCCGAGGTCGACCGAGGCACCCGACGCGTCGACGCCGCGGAAGCGCCCCAGGTTGATGCCCGAGAGAACGACCTCGTCGGCCCCCTCGGCGAGGACCTGTGACACCTGGCGCTCGATGTCGACGAGCGGCGTCGAGCGCACCGGGCCGCGCGCCTTCCACACGATGCAGTAGGTGCAGCGGTTGTCGCAGCCGTCCTGGACCTTCACGCCGCGACGGGACCGAAAGGCGCCGTGACGCGCCCCGTGCGGCAGGATCGCGTCGGGCGCGTCGTCGACCTCCCCCTCCGGCATGAGGTCGTGGGGCTGGTCGGAAAGGCTTTCGTCGCGGACGGCCGAAGGGAATGCAGAAGCCTCGGGGCCCACAGAAGCGGGGGTTGCGGAGGCGAGGCGAGCCCGCTCGCACCATGCCGCGAGCGCGTCGGCGGCCAGGGTCGCCTTGCCCGGCAGGACCAGGACGTTTTCTCCCAGCTTTTCGAGTTCGGAGGGAAAGAGGTTCGCCACGCACCCGGTGACGGCGACGAGGGGCCTCTGCGGCAGGCCGGCGGCGCGGCGCACGGCCTTGCGGGTCTTGGCCTCGGCCTCCCCCGTCACGGCGCAGGTGTTGACGGCAACGATGTCGGCCTCGCCTTCGGGCGCGAGCACGGCGCCGGCGTCCGCAAACGACGCCTCCATCCAGTCGCTCTCGACGCGGTTGACCTTGCACCCCAGGTTGACCACGCAGACGCGCGGCCGTCCGGCGTCGGAGGCCGACGGCCGCAGAACCTCCCCCGCCGCCATTACGACAGCGCGTCCTTGATGCGCTGCCAGGGGGTGCGGCGCTTGCCGCCGGCCTCCTCGTCCATCGAGGCCGCGAGCTCTTCGAACAGCTCGCGCTGGCGGTCGGTGAGGCGCTTGGGCACCACGACGTCGATGTGGGCGATGAGGTCGCCACGGCCGCCCCTGCGCAGGCGCGGCATGCCCATGCCGGGAACGCGCACCGTGTCGTCGAACTGGCAGCCGGCGGGGATGTCGACCGTCACCGTCTCGTCGGGCATGATGCCATCGATCTCGACGGTGGCGCCCAGGGCGGCCTGGGGAACGCTGACCTCGACGCGGGCGTGCAGGTCGTCGCCGACGCGCTGGAACTCCTCGTCGGGCTGCACGGCGACGGTGACAATGAGGTCGCCCGACTGCGCGCCGCGCACGCCCGCCTCGCCGAACCCGGGGACGCGGAGCTGCTGGCCGTCCTGAAAGCCGGCGGGGACCTTCACGCTCACCCGCTCGCGGTCCGGCGTGCGGCCCTGGCCGTCGCACTCGGGGCAGGGGTGGTCTATGGTCGTGCCGCTGCCGCCGCAGTCCGGGCAGACCGAGCGGGTCTGCATGCTGCCGAGGATCGTGCGCTGGACGGTGACAACCTGGCCGGTGCCGTGGCATTTCGGGCACGTCACGGCCTGGCCACCCTCGGCGCAGCCCGAGCCGCCGCATGACTTGCAGGGGGCGAGCCGGTTGTAGGCGATCTCCTTGCTGCAGCCGGTCGCGGCCTCCTGCAGGGTGATGCGGATGCTCGCGCCCATGTCGCGGCCGTCCATGCGCACCGCGCGCCCGCCGCCGGCAGACCCGCCGAAGAACGAGCTGAACAGGTCGCTCATGTCGAAGCCGCCGAAGATGTCGCCGATGTCGGGTCCGCCCTGGCCGTAGCCGTCGACGGTGCCGTAGCGGTCGTAGAACGCGCGCTTCTCGCTGTCGGACAGAACCGCGTAGGCCTCGTTGACCTCCTTGAAGCGCTCCTCGGCGTCGGGCGCCTTGTTGACGTCCGGGTGCATCGTGCGCGCCTTGGCGTGGAACGCCTTGCGGATGTCGGCGTCGGAGGCGTCGCGGTCGACGCCCAGAATCGCGTAATAGTCCTTGGATGCTGCCATGTGCTCTGTGCTCCCGCGCTCTCATGCGAACGGCCCGTCGGGAACAAGCTCCCGATGGGCCGAACGTTGATTTCTGAATCCTATAAGGATAGTGCCCTAAAACAGCCTCAGGCACGTCATCGCCGGGCTGAAGACGATGAACACGAACAATCCCAACACAACGCCGTACCCGAAGCGGCGCGCCGCACGCTGCCAGAAGCTACCGCCCTTCTTCTTGAACATCGACGGAGAGACGAAGAAGAAGACGAAGAACAGCGGCAGCGCCAAAAACGCGAAGATGCGCAGGACGGTGCTGGCGAACGCGGTGCACAGCGCGATGGCGCAGACGACGCCCGCGACGGTGAAGGCGATCTCCTGGTTCTGGGTGAGGTGCTCCGAAGGGACCTCGAAGTCGACCTGGAGGTCGCCCGAGGGGCCGCCGCAGCGCCCGGCGTCGCCCATGCCCGGGACACGCAGGCTTCCCCCGTCGTGGGAGCCTGCGGGAACCTCGACACGCACGGTCGCCCTGACCGACGAGGTGCCGGTGCCGCGGCACGAGGGGCAGGGGTTGCGGATGACCTTCCCCGCGCCCGCGCAGGTGGGGCACTTCATGGCGGCGGTGAATAGCCCTCCCATGCTCGCCTCGACCTGGCCGGTGCCGCGGCAGGTCGGGCATGCCGCGACGTCGGACCCCTCCAAGGTGCCCTTCCCGCGACAGCGCGTGCAGGCCTCGAGATGCTGGTAGGAGACGCTCTTGGCGCACCCCTTCTTCGCCTCCTCGGCGGAGAGCTGGAGGGCGATGCGCCGCGTCGCGCCCGGCTCGACCGCATAGGGGACGGACCCGGCGGACGCCCTGCCCGAAGAGCGCTGCGCTCCCCCGTACGCCCCGCCGAACGGGAAGCCCCAGCTCGCCCAGCCGAACGGGTCCTGGGGGCCGCCGAAGGGGGACCCGTAGGGCGCGCCCGTCGAGGAGCCGCCCGCGGGGCGGAACGGGTTCTCGGTCGTGAAGCCGCCGGAGCGCACGGCGTCGTAGCGGGCGCGCTTGTCGGGGTCGGACAGCGTCTCGTACGCTTCGGTGACCTCCTTGAAGCGCTCCTCGGCGTCGGGCTCCTTGCTGACGTCGGGGTGCATCGTGCGCGCCTTGGTGCGGAACGCCTTCTTGATGTCGTCAGTCGACGCGTCTTTGGCGACGCCGAGAATGTCGTAGTAGTCCTTGTTGGTGGTGGTAGCCACGGGAGGCAAGCCTTACGGTCGATGGATGCGCGGGTGCGGCGACGAGGCCGCCCCTGCCTGTTGAGAACCATTCTACCCGGCTGCGGACCCATACATGAAACGAGCAGAAGAGTCGGAACGGTTTCAGGTTTCAGGCTTCCGGTTTTCGTGCCGGGCCGCCGATGCGCCGCGCGATCGGGGCCCGCCAGAGGTGCGGGACATGCAGCCTACTTCCCTCCTGCCAGGTCCCACATCATGCCGTAGAGCTCGTTGCCGAGCAGCCACCCCCGCTCGGTCGGGGCGAACCCGCCGCCGTCGGTCCGGCGCGCCAGCCCACGCACCTCGAGGTCCGCGCAGGCGCGTTCGAGCTCGTTCCGCGGTATCCCGGCCCTGACGGCGTCGCCGAACGCCGCGCGGGGGACGCCGTCGGTCATGCGCATGCCGAGCATGAGGTCCTCGGCTGCCGCCTCGCGCGTCGTCAGGGTCTCGATGCGGGCGGCGAGCGGCTTTCCCGACGCGGCGAAGGTGGCGAGCGTCCGCGCGTCGTCGGTCAGACGCATGCGCACGCGTGCGACGGCCTGGTCGCCGAGGTCGAGCATCCGTGCGGCAAGCTTGGTGCCGTCCACAGGGATGCCGGGACCGCTAAAGGGGGTTTCGGGGCTGTCGAGGGGGCCGCCGTCACGTTCCGTCTCGCACGGTTCCGGTGTGCAGGAGAGCGGAAGCGCCTCCGCGAGGGCGGCGAACTCCCCGGGGGCCATCATGCTCGCTGCAGACGTGCCCAGTCCGAGATAGCTCGCCCCGGTCCAATAGGCGACGTTGTGGGCGCACCGCTTTCCCGGCCGCGCGTAGCTCGCCACCTCGTAGCGCGAAAAGCCCGCCTGGCCCAGGATGCGTTCGGCGGCGACCATGCGGTCCGCCGCCGCGTCGTCGTCGGCGACGCTGACCTCTCCGCGCGACACGGCGGCCTCGAGGGGGGTTCCCTCCTCGAGCATGAGCGGATAGCAGCTTACATGGCACACGCCCAGACCGAGGACGCCGTACAGCGACTCCTCCCAGCTCTGCGGCGTCTGCAGCGGGATCCCGCACATCAGGTCGCACGAGAGGTCGAGGCCGGCGTCGACGGCGAAACGGGCGGCCGCCCGTGCGTTCGCGGAGCTGTGGGCGCGCCCCAGCTGCGCGAGCTCGGCGTCGTCGAGGCTCTGCACCCCGAGGCTGACGCGCGTGGCCCCCGACGCCGCCAGCGAGCGGGCGAGGGTGTCGGTCAGCGATTCGGGATTGGCCTCGGTCGAGAGCTCGACGATTCCGGAGCAGGCACGGCGCATCTGGGCGACGAGCCGCGCCAACCCCTCACCCGCCATGGTGGGCGTTCCTCCCCCGATGTAGCCCGTGCGGACGCTCCGGAGCAACCCCGCCGCCGAAAGCCGACTGACGAGGGATTCCAGCGCCGCGACGTAAGCCGCAACGAGCGGGTCGCCGTGGGGAGTCGCGTCGGTTGCGAAGTCGCAGTAGCGGCAGCGCCTGATGCAGAACGGGATGTGGAGGTAGAGGGCGCTGAAGGACATGCGGCGGCTTTCGACGAGACGGCGGTGGGGCGATAGGGCGGCGGCCTGAAAACACGGGGCGGGTCGGGTCTGTCACCAGGTTTGGCGGCCGGCCCTGGTTTGGGGCCGGTCATGGTTTGGCGACCGGTTCTGTACCGGGCGGACGAACCGTATTCGGAGGTTGGCCCCGGGCCAGGTAGACAAACCGGGTTCGATGACCGATGATACCATGCCGGCCTGGTCGGAGCTGCTCGGCTGCACCCGAAAATGGCCCGATGCGTGCAAAAGCAGGTCGAGTGAACGGGCTTCTAAAGTTTTCAAGTTGGAGATATTTGCATACTAATAAACCAGCTTTATGTTTTAGAAGAACAGCCTTATGACGACGGTTTTCTCATCTTCTTTCTTTGCGCTGAAGGGATTCACTCGAGGGTGTTTTGCACGCATCCGCGAGTTTTGAGGTGCACGGGCGGCCACGGGAGGCGGGGTGCCGACATGCGCGTGTCCACATGCGAAAACATGAGCGTCCATACACGCGCCAACAGTGCGCCTACACCTCGTCGCCACCGCCGCACGCGCCGCCGAACAGGCCGCCGATCACTTTCTCTCGTAGCTCGTTGCGCTGTCTGTGCCACCTGCTCCCGTAATCGCGGGAGAACAGCCGGCGGCCGATGCCGTGCGCCACGCGCCGGGCTACCTTGTCGAACGCCGTCGCACGCGCCAGCTCGAATGCGGTGACGGTCTCCATCTTGACGCCGATCGCCTGGAGGCGGCCCGCGCGCTCGCGGTCATGCGCCTCGGACACGTCCCCCTCATGCTCGGCCCTACCGTTGTACTCCAGCGCAAACCGCGCTTGAGGCCAGAACGCGTCGCACATGAGGTGACTTCCCCTGAGGAGTTCGCGGAGCTTTGCCGGAACCTCAACCCGGGCGTTCATCCGTGGGGCAGGGAGCCCATAGCCTCCCCTGGTGCGCGGAATCGACAGCAGCAGGGCCATGGCGGTCTCGCCTGTCGACGCGGACCGCTTGACGGCGAGCCCTGCGGCGCATGCCGCGCGGGCGGCCCCGCGCGTCCCGGGCGGTATGTTTTTGAAGAATCGGATCAACGAATCGGCCGTCGTCAACGGGTGGCACCGCATCGAACCGGGTACATCCATCCGGTCGAGGGCGTAGAAGCCGAGGATCTCGCATCCGAGAAGCGCAAGGTCGACCAACGGGAGCTCGGCCGCCAATTGGAGGAAGACGAATTCGGGTCGGCTGAGATAGATGTGCGGTCCCAGCATGAGGAACGATGCGGGCGGCAGTTCCCTCCCCCAGACGTGGCAATGGAACGAAGATGAGTTGCGGCGACGGGAAGGGGCGTCGACCAGAAGGTCGACCGGCCGTTCGTATGGCAGACCCGCAACGATGCCGTCGGCGTCGCCCTGCGGGATTGATCGGATGCCGGGCATCTTCAGGCTGACGGAACGCAAGGTCCCGGCAACGCCTTCGACCGCAGGAAGGATGGTTTCCCAGGGGTCACGGCAGCTCGGAGCGCCGGAGAACGGGACGCGGCTCTTTGCCTTGATGCCCGCCCGGGCAAGCAGGTTGGCCACGGTGTGGGGTTGGTCGAGGCGGGGGCAGCCGGTGCAACGGAGGCGCTGCCATATGGCGAGCGCCGTCCACCCTCCGATGAACAGGTTCGTTCTCAGCGGTTTGCCGGTTGCCAACTCGACCTCCTCTCGCACGGTGGCAGCATAAATCGTCTGTGAGCACGGGGCCCGACGGATTTATGCCATAACGATACGCTGGGTTGCTCGAGATCGGCCTGAGGATTCCATGGAGTCGCCGGCGGGCTTATCCGTTTCTAACAGCGGATGTTTATGCAGGTAGTTGGCACGACTGTAAGAATCGAGCAATGCGGTTGGACGCGTTTGGGGGTTCAAAAGGTCATCTTATGTAAACTGACGCGTCCGCTTTTATCGCCGGTTGCGGCTGCGGGCTTGGACGACGCCGGCGTCCCCTGGTGTGCCGTCCGATTCCATTTCCAAATTGCGCGTTCGTCGGCTGACGGGGCCCGCTGCAGCTGGCTGATAGGGCACGCTGCACCCGAAAATGGCCCGTTGCGTGCAAAAGTAGGTCGAGTGAACGGGCTGCACCTGCTTTGTTGGCGGATGCTAGACAGCAAATTTAACATTCCAAGACATTGAGTTTCATTGATGGCAAATCAACTTGCATCCCGGCGTGCAATCCCTGTCGTACGCCGTCCTGGAATCATTCACTCGAGGGCTGACTGCACCGATAGGGCGTTTTTCAGGTGCAGCGCGAGTCGCAGGCGTCGAGCAAGCCGCCTGCGCCCCCTCGCCCGGGCGCCTTACTTCTCCACGCCGTGCTCGCGACAGGCGCGCTCGATGTCGTCGACGAGTGCGAGGAAGTCCCCCTCATCGCGGCAGGCCATCGCGCGGTCGCGCCATGCCGCCGCGCTCGGGAGACCCTTGATGTACCAGCACGTCACCGGACGCAGGCGAGCCATGTGCTGGCCGCGGGCGGCGAAGCGGCGGATGTGGTCGCGCAGTGTCGCGAGGCGCTCGAGGACGCCGGGCGCCTCGGGCGGCTCGCCCGTCTTCCAGAGCGCATAGGCCCGCTCGAAGATCCACGGGTTCCCGTAGCTGCCGCGCGCCACGAAGACGCCGGCGCAGCCCGTCTCGGCGAGCATGCGCACCGCATCCTGGGGCGTGTAAATGTCGCCCGAGCCCACCACGGGGATCCCGACCGCTTCGGTGACGCGCCGGATGACGCCCCAGTCTGCGCTTCCCGTGTAGAACTGTTTGGCCGCGCGCCCGTGGACGGCGACGCCGCTCGCCCCGGCGTCCTCGAGCCGCCGGGCAAACGCGGGCGCGAGCTCCTCACCCTGGTAGACGCCAGCGCGGATCTTGCAGGTCACCGGGACCGCCCCCGCCACGCCGCGCAGCGCCTCGATCAGGCAGTCGCAGGCGCGCTCGGGGTCGAGCATGAGGGCCGACCCCTCTCCCCTCTTGAAGACCTTGGGGACCGGGCAGGCCATGTTGATGTCGATGAGCGCCAGGCGCTCCCCCAGACGGTCGAGCACCTTGGCGGCCCCGGAGGCAAACTGCTCCGGGCGGCTGCCGAAGAGCTGCACGGCGATCTGCGGCTCGCCGGGGGCGGGGTCGCACAGCTCCCACGTCTTGGCGGAGGCGTGCGCCAGGCCGGCCACGCTCACCATCTCGGAGTAGCACAGGGGCGCCCCGTGCTCCACGGCGATCTCGCGGTAGGTCGGGTCGGTCACGCCCGCCATAGGGGCGAGCATGAAGGGGCGTTCGGCGAGGCGGGCGGCGAAGGAGGCACGGCCGGAGGCGACGTCGTCTTCGCGCACCGGTGCGAAGAAACGCGCGGTCGCCCCCGGCGTCGCATCGGTGCGGGCCGGGTTGACGGCAGGGCTGTCCGCCATGGCCTACTCGTCCACCTTGAGGATCGCCATGAAGGCCTCCTGCGGCACCTCGACGCTGCCGATGGCCTTCATGCGCTTCTTGCCCTCTTTCTGCTTCTCGAGCAGCTTGCGCTTGCGCGTGATGTCGCCGCCGTAGCACTTGGCGAGCACGTCCTTGCGCACAGCGCGCACCGTCTCGCGCGCGATGATGCGCCCGCCGAGCGCGGCCTGGATGGGCACCTCGAACTGCTGCCGGGGGATGATCTCCTTGAGTTTCTTGCACAGCGAGCTGCCGCGCGCGTAGGCCTTCTCCTTGTGGACGATGCACGACAGGGCGTCGACCTGGTCGCCCGAGAGCAGGATGTCGAGGCGCTGCAGGTCGCTCGCCTGGTAGCCGCACGGCTCGTAGTCGAGCGAGGCGTAGCCGCGCGTTCGGCTCTTGAGCTGGTCGAAGTAGTCCATGATGAGCTCGGACAGCGGCATCTCCCAGTGCATCTCGACCGTGGTGGGGCTCAGGTACACCATGTTCTTGAACGTGCCGCGGTGGTCGATGGTCAGATCCATGACCGCACCCACGTAGTCGGGCGGCACGAGCACCTTGACCTGGAGGTAGGGCTCCTCGATGTGGTCGATGCGCGAGGGCTCGGGCATCTCCTGGGGGGAGTCCACCTCGATCACCTCGCGGTTGGTGAGGTAGACGCGGTATTCGACCGAGGGGGCCGTTGCGATGAGGTCGAGGTCGAACTCGCGCTCGAGGCGCTCCTTGACGACCTCCATGTGGAGCAGGCCGAGGAAGCCCGTACGGAAGCCGAAGCCGAGCGCCACGCTCGTCTCGGGCGTGTACACGATGGCCGGGTCGTTGAGCTTGAGCTTGTCGAGCGCGTCGCGCAGGTTCTCGAAGTCGTTGGTGTCGATCGGGAAGATGCCCGTGTACACCATGGGCTTCACCTCGCGGTAGCCCGGACAGGGCTCGGCGGTGGGGCGCGCGGCGTCGGTCACCGTGTCGCCCACGCGTACGTGAAGCGGGTCCTTGAGGCCCGTGACCATGTAGCCGACCTCGCCCACCGTGAGCTCGGGAAGGGGCGTCTCCGCCGGGCGGCGCACGCCGACCTCCTCGACCTCGATGAGCTGATTGTTCGACATGAGGCGCACCTTCTGCTTCGTGCGCAGGCTGCCGTCGATGATGCGCACGAGCGCCACCACGCCGCGGTAGGCGTCGAAGTACGAGTCGAAGATGAGCGCCTTGAGCGGGGCGTCAGGGTCGCCCTCGGGCGCGGGGATGTCGCGCACCACGGCCTCGAGCAGCTCGTGGACGCCGTCGCCCGTCTTGCCCGACACCGGCACCGCCTCGTCGCACGGAATGGCGAGACCCTCCTCGATCTCGGCCTTGGTGCGCTCCACGTCGGAGCTCGGCAGGTCGATCTTGTTGATGGCGGGCAGGATCTCGAGCCCGGCGTTCATGGCGAGCAGGGCGTTGGAGACCGTCTGCGCCTCGACGCCCTGCGTGGCGTCGACCACGAGCACCGCGCCCTCGCATGCGGCGAGCGAGCGCGACACCTCGTAGGTGAAGTCGACGTGGCCGGGGGTGTCGATGAGGTTGAACTGGTACTCCTGCCCGTCGTCGGCCCGGTACATGACGCGCACGGCCTGGCTCTTGATGGTGATGCCGCGCTCGCGCTCGATGTCCATCGAGTCGAGGAGCTGGGCCTCCATGTCGCGGGCGGCCACGGTGTGCGTCTGCTCGAGGATGCGGTCCGCGATCGTCGACTTGCCGTGGTCGATGTGGGCGATGATGGAGAAGTTCCTGATGTGTGTGGCTGCGATAGTAGTCATAGTGCCCGCCATGATAGCGCACGAGGGCCGCCCGTGTACGCGGGCAGCCCTCGGCCCCACGAACTATGCGCGAAGACCTTCCGCGTAAATCCGCCCGGCCGTACGGCACGCGTCGCCCGAGTTGCGCTAAGATGCCGTGTGAACCGACCGTGCCGAGACGAGGGGCCTGCCCATGGACATCGCCGCAACCCTACCGATCTGGAGCATCATCCCCTTCGTGGGCATGCTCCTGTCCATCGCCATCATGCCGTTGACGATCCCCGCCTGGTACGAGCGCCACCAGCTGCTCGTCGCCGGGTTCTGGGCGCTTCTGTTCTGCATCCCGTTCGGCATCGCCTACGGCGGCCACGAGCTCGCCTACCAGCTCGCCGAGACGGTCATCCTCGACTACATCCCCTTCATCGTGCTGCTGTTCGGCCTGTTCGTGGTCGCCGGCGGCATCGCCGTCAAAGGGCTCATAGCGGGCACCACCAAGAACAACGTCGTCATGCTCCTCATCGGCACGGCCCTGTCGAGCTGGATCGGCACGACGGGTGCCGCCATGCTGCTCATCAGGCCGGTTTTGCGCGCCAACGAATGGCGCAAGCACAAGGCGCACATCGTGGTGTTCTTCATCTTCCTGGTGGCCAACATCGGCGGCTGCCTCACGCCGCTCGGCGACCCTCCCCTGTTTTTGGGCTACCTGCGCGGCGTCCCCTTCTTCTGGACCATGCAGCATATCTGGCCGCTGCTTTTGCTCAACACCGCCATCCTGTGCGTCGTCTTCGCCCTCATCGACCGTCACTTTGTGAAGAAGGAGACGGCCGAGGGCCGCTCGCCCGCCGACCTCATGGTGCCCGGCGAGGCGCCCGAGAAGCTGCGCATCGACGGGGCCCACAACTTTATCTACATCGCGGTCATCATCGTCGCCGTCATCCTCAACGGCTCGCTCGCCGGCGTCAGCGAGACGGTGCGCCTGCACCTGTTCGACGACATCTATCTCGGCCTCAACTTCTTCGTCCAGATTGGGCTCATCGCGGTGGCGACGGTTCTGTCGGTCCTCACCACGCCCAAGCGCTGCCGCGAGCACAACGAGTTCGGCTACGGGCCCATCGCCGAGGTGGCCAAGCTCTTCATCGGCATCTTCATCACGATGATCCCGGCGCTCATCCTGCTTCGCGCCAACGGCGCCTCCTTGGGCATCGACTCGCCGCTCAAGTTCTTCTGGGCCACGGGCGCCCTCTCGTCGTTCCTCGACAACTCTCCCACATACGTGGTGTTCCTCACGACGGCCGGCGCCCTGGGAGCGACGGAGGGCGTGGCGACCACCGTGGGCACCGTGGCGGTGCAGGAGCTGCTCGCAATCTCGGCGGGCGCCGTGTTCATGGGGGCCAACACCTATATCGGCAACGCGCCCAACTTCCTCGTCAAGAACATCGCCGAGATGAAGGGCACCAAGATGCCCTCGTTCTTCGGCTACATGGGCTGGTCGCTCGCGGTGCTCATCCCGCTGTTCGTCATCGACTCGCTCGTGTTCTTCCTGTAGGAGGGCCGCGGCGGGGCCGGGGCTGTCGAAGAGCGGGCCCGGCCCCGCCGTCGCGGGCGACACGCGCGCCGGAGCGGCGGCCAGGCCAGCAGCGGCGGGCTGGCGGTGGCGTCTGCCGGATGCGGCGGAGGACCGAAACGGCGGGTGTCTGAAGAAATGCTCGTTGCGAACGATTGCGCATTGACCGCAACCAATCGTGTGGCGTCATATGTAAAGCATATTGCACGAAATGCAACGTAGACTTTCCTAGATGCCTCCGAGATGGCCTCCTTGCGGGTTCTCAATCGTTCGCAACGGCAATTTTTACAGAAAAGCGCGGCGCGGCCCCCTCACCGATGGCCGCGCCGCGCGAAAAAACAG
>DBEYOB010000114.1:0-16859 GCA_048173955.1 Coriobacteriales bacterium | reverse complement strand
CGGCAGCAGGCAGCCGAGCATGCCGGCCGCGCCCACCGACAGCGACGAGAGCGCGAACAGGGGTGCGACGAGGGGGTTCCACAGCGCGACCGAGCCGATCTGGGCGAGCAGCACGCCGGTGTAGACGGCGGTCGCGAGGCCGCAGAGGGCCGAGGCCGCCTCGAGCGTGCGGGCGAGGGCGCGCGGCGCGCGGCCGCCCCGCGCGAGGTGGACGGCGGCGAGGGCGACCGAGCAGGCGAGCGTGCAGCCGAGCACGACCGAGCCGAACGTCAGGACCGACGCTGTGGGATGGAGCAGCACGTACAGGAACCGCTCGGGGCGGCCGAGGTCCCCCAGCAGGCAGAGCACGCCAAGCGTCAGCGCCGCGGACGCGACCGCGTAGCCGCGCGCGAACAGCGAGGGTGGTGGGTACAGAGCGGGGGAGGGGAGTGCAGGTGACGTGGGTCGGCCGGCGCCGCGCAGTCGCAGCCCGCCGCGTCGGGGGTGCCGGCCCGCTATGGGTGTTCGAACCGTGCCGCCGCGGTCGAAACCGCGCACCAGGGCGCATGCGGAGAGCAGCGCGACCATGCAGCCGCCGGCGCCGCCTAAAAAGAGGTAGGCGACGATGAGGGACCCGAACACCGCTACCTCCCGTCCCCTTCTTTGCCGCCGTCCACGTCGGCTCCGTTTCGCCCGCCGCCTCCTTCGTGCTCGGCGTCCCCGCCGGGGCCACCGTCAAACTCGGGGTCGGCCCCGACGTCCAGGAGGTGCAGCCGGCGCTTGCGGCTTCGCTTGGCGCCGACGCCGATGCCCGCGACCGCGCCCGCTGCCACGACGGCCGCCCCGACGAGAAACGCGGGGTCGACGTCGAGGGGGGCCTCCTCGCGTGCGGCGACGTTGTCGCCCGACGGCGCGTACCAGCGCTCGGCTATGAGCGACCCCATGTCGAGCGCGCGGTCGCCGTCGACGTAGAGCACCCCGGTGCCCGCGACGAGGCGCGCGCCCGTCTCTTCGACGAAGGCCGCCAGGTCGCCTTGCGCATCGTCGAGGTCGCCGAAGGCGCGCACCCCCACCGGGCAGGCCTCGACGCACGCCGGGGCTTGCCCCCGGTCGATGCGGTCGGCGCACAGCGTGCACTTCTCGGCCACGCCGATGCGCCCGGACGAGGCGTCCTCGTAGGGCGCCGCCTCGGCGGTGTCGAAGAACCAACGCTCGTCGGTGTTGATGGTGCGCGCCCCGTAGGGGCAGGCGGTGAGGCACACGCCGCAGCCGATGCAGGTCTCGTAGTCGACGAGCACCACGCCGTCGGCGCGCTGGAAGCTCGCCCCGGTGGGGCACACCCCCACGCAGGGTGCGTCGTCGCAGTGCAGGCATGCGTGGGGCAAAAAGAGGAGGTCGGCGTCGGGCCAGCGGCCGAACTCGAGCGCGTCGACCCTGAGCCAGGCGACGCCCGGCCTGAGCGCGTTGTGCATCTGGCAGGCGACGACGCATGTCTGGCACCCCACGCAGTGGGCCGCGTCCACGGCCATCGCCCAGCGCGTCACGCCAAAACGCCTCCCCCGCATCGGTCCCCTTGGCGGACGTGTCCCGTCCTGGCGTATTTCCGCCCGGCACGCGTCCGTCCTTCCGGAGAACAGCATACCAGCTCTGCCGCGTTCCCGCGCGCGGGGTGCCGCGACGGGTGCGTCCGAGGCCGTCCGGTTCACGCGTTCTTGTCCGGTGCGCGGCCTCGTCCGGTTTGCGCGGGTGTGGACGGCCTACGCCGTCTCGCCCGCGGCAAGCTCGCCCAGAAGGGCGCGGTCGTCTTCGAGATATCCGGTCAAAAAGTGCGCGAGGCCGCGGTAGAAGTCGGTCTGCGCGTGGCGCTCCATGGCGTCGGAGAAGCGCGGCACCCAGTTGAGCAGGTGGCTGTCGAGGAAGGCCGCCTGAAGCGCGAGTCGCCCGCCGGCGAGCTGCCCGCCGAGCGCCTCGCCGCCGCGGGCCGCCTCGGCGGTCTGGCGCGCCACCTCGGCCATGTACTCGAGCTCGAGGGCGATGTGGTCGTCTCCGATGTGCAGGTTCTCGTCCTTTTCGAACCCGGCGGCGCGGTAGATGGCGCGCACGTCGTCGCGCGCCCCCGCCATGGTAGTGTGCTCGGTGGAGGTGTAGACCGACTCGAAGGGGTAGGCGGCGTCCTTTTCGTTGCGCCGGCGCACCACGAACAGCCGGCAGAAGTCGACTGCGAGCTCGGTCACCATGTCGTCGCCCTGACGGGAGGCAGCCTGGCGGAGGTAGCCGTTCATGAGGCGGGACCCCTCGTCGATCGCCGGGTTGCCGGCGTCTTCGGGAAACGCCATGCCTACGAGGCCGGAAAGCAGGTCCGCATCGACCTCCGACGCCAACAGGCGCGCCAGCAGCGCATAGGTCGCCGCACGGTCATCGAGCAAGGTTGCCAGTTCGTCCGAGTACGCCTCGTCGCGCTCAAGTACGTCGCCCATAGGTCCAAACCATCCTTTTGCTTCGGTTTCCCCAGTCGTTCCCCAGTTGGCCTTCGGTCATTCGCCAGTCGTTCTTTAACCGCTCCCAGCCGTTCGGACGATGCGTTGGAGCATGTGAAAACTCGAGTTGCCTGAAAAAAATAGCCGTTGCGAACGATTTTATTCGAACGCGAATCCGATCTCAGCCGTTCCGGAAGGGAGAAGGAACAGTACATTTGGCGATTCATAAAGTCCGTTTGCCACATACCGCTCTTCGCACGTGCGTCCTATGGAGAAAATCGTTCGCAACCGCACTTTTTTCAGACATCTCGCTCCGCGCCGCGCCCGCGCGCCTGCTCCGCACCCCGCGCCCGCCGTACCCCCGCGCACACCCAGGTTCGGGCGGCGCGGGGCGGGGGTGTGTGCGGGGGCGGCCGACCGCTCGGTTTCTCCGTGCGGCCTTCCCGCTTGCGGTCTCTCCGCTAGATCTTCTCGATCTCGCAGAGGGCGTCCTTGAACGTCGGGAAGCCCGAGATCGGGTCGAAGGTGTGGTCGATCAGCAGGCAGGAGTTGGCCTGCTCCCAGCCCTCGATGATCTCGACGTTGCCGGGCTGCATGATGTTGGTGATCGCGACCTTGGTCTGGATCTCGCCGAGCTGGTTGAACATGCGCACCATGTCGCCGTCGGCCAGGCCGCGCGCCTCGGCGTCCACGTGGTTCATGTTGATGACGGGCTCGGGCATGAACTGGTTGAGCCAGGGCGTGTGGCGGTACTTGCTGTGCACGTACCACGGGATGCGGTTGCCGGTGGTGAGGATGAGCGGGTACTGCTCGTACAACTCGGGCGTGGACACGGGGCTCACGCTGGGCTCCTCGTACACGGCGAGCGCGTCGAAGCCGTACTGCTCGAGGATGCTCGAGGTGAACTCCACCTTGCCCGAGGGCGTGCCGAAACCGCTCTCCTTGTAGGCCTCGGGCGTCCACTCGCCGGCCATGGGGAGCTCGTAGATGCCGGGCAGGGCGTTCTGGATGTCGTCGACCGTGGCGCCCGATCCGCCGGCGTCGAGGTAAGCCTGCAGGCACTCGGTCATGTCGCCGTGGAAGCACTCCTCCTCGAAGCCCAGGGCACAGCCGATGTCCATGAGGATCTGCCAGTCCTCGCGCGCCTCGCCGGCCGGGGCCATGGCGGCCTGGCTGCCGATGATGCCGTTGGGCTGCGCCTGGAACGGGGCCACGCGCTCCCAGCACACGGCGGTGGGCAGGACCATGTCCATGTAGTCGTAGGTCCACGGGTTGAGGTGGATGTCGACGCCCACGGCGAAGTCGAGCTTGGCCACGGCCTCCTGGAACAGCGGCGTCTGGGCGAAGTTCATGAGGTTGGTGCCCAGGAACAGGCCGGCGTGGATGATGCCGTCGTTGATGTACTCGAGCAGGCCGTTGTTCTGGTAGTACGTCGAGAACAGCGACCACACGGGCCAGCGGTCGACGCCGGCGCGCTGCGGGAGCAGCTCGGCGATCTTGTCGGAGAGCTGGAAGGCGGCGTCGTCGGTGCCGGTCACGCCCGGGGCGAGCGTCTTGCAGCCCTTGCGGTCCCAGTAGCCCATGAGGGCGATGAGCTCGTGGATGGCGCGGGTCGACTGCACGCCGTTGGTGTGGTGGGTCGTGGAGTGCGGGCTGACCCACATCGTGCCGCTGCCGCCCTCGGCCCACATGCGCGCGGCTTCGCGGATCTTGTCGGCGGGGACGTTGGTGATCTCCTCGCCCTTCTCGGGGGTGAACTCGGCGACGTAGGCCTTGAACTCCTCAAAGCCCTGCGTGTAGTTCTCCACGAACTCGTGGTTGTAGAGGTCTTCTCCGATAAGGACGTTGGCCATGGCCAGCGCCAGGGCGCCGTCGGTGCCGGGGCGCGGCTGGAGGAAGATGTCGGCGAGCTGCACGGCGGTGGGGGTCAGGCGCGTGTCGACCACGATGTACTTGCAGCCGGCCTTCTTGGCGTCGAGCATGCCCTTGTACGAGGTGGGCTGGGGATACATCGACCAGGCGATGTTGGAGCCCCACTGCAGGTGTACCTTGGTCTCGCTCGTCGGCAGCGAGCTCACCGAGGCGCCGAAGTCCAGGATGCCGGCCATGGCCTCGGCGAAGGCGCACTGGGCGCCGCCCCACGAGACGTTGGGCGTGCCGAACAGGGCGCCCAGACGGCAGAACATGGGCAGGTGCTCCTTGGGGTCGCCGGAGTTGAACGTCACGGCCGACGCGCCGTAGGTCTCCTTGACCTCGTTGAACTTGGCGGCGATGGTCTCGAGCGCCTCGTCCCAGCTGATGCGCTCCCAGCCGGGGTCCTCGCCGATGCCCTTCTTGGGGTTGGTGCGCTTGACCGGGTAGAGCAGGCGGTTGGGGTCGTAGACGTTCTGCACGCTCGTGAGGCCCTTGAGGCAGGGCTTGGGCTTGGAGTGCTGGTCGTTGCCCTCGACGCGCACGAGCTTGCCGTCGACCACGGTGCCCTTGAGGCCGCAGAACACGGCCTGGTTGCACATGTTGCACGAGGTGTAGCAGTAGGTCTCCTCGCCGGTGGCGGACTCGGCCGCCTCGGCCTCGTCGGCCAGGGCGCGGGAGGGGTCGAGGGCCTTGAGGCCGCCCAGCGACAGGGCGGTGGCGCCCAGGGCGGCCGCGCCGACGAACGTGCGGCGCGAAAGGGCGGTGCGGGCTGCGGTTTCGCGGATGGTCATGTTACTCGCCGTCCTTCGCGTCGTCGGTTGCAGGCTCGGCCTCGGCGTCTGCCTCGGCGGTCGCGGTACCCATGAGGAACGCCGGCAGGTCGAGGTCGTGGTCGCCCTTCACATAATAGACCGACGTGCCGGGGATCTGCTCGGCGCCGTTGGCCTCGATGTAGGCGCAGATCTCGCTGTCGGGGTCGTCGAGGTCGCCGAAGATGCGCGCGCCCGGCGGGCAGGCGTCGACGCACCAGGGGGCCTTGCCCTCGTCGACGCGGTCGAAGCAGAAGACGCACTTCTCGGCGACGCCGGCGCGCTGGGTGCCGTAGGACTCGTAGGGCGCCGGCTCCTCGGCGCCGAAGAACCACTCGTTCTCGGCGGCGCCGATCTGGCGGGCGCCGAACGGGCAGGCGGTCACGCAGGCGCCGCAGCCGATGCAGGCCTCGTAGTCGACGGTGACGATGCCGTCCTCGCGCTGCACGCTCGCGCCGGTGGGGCAGGCGGCGACGCAGGGGGCGTCGTCGCAGTGCATGCAGGCGTGGGGCACGATAACGCGGTCGACGTCGGGCCACGCGGTGCCAATCTCGACCGTCTCGACCTTGCCCCAGGCGATGCCGGGTCGGGTGTTGTGGTGCATCTGGCACGTGACGACGCAGGTTTGGCAGCCCGAGCAACGCGTCAGGTCGATGACCATGCCGTATCTGGCCATGATGGTCCCCTCTCTCCTCTACAAAGGGCGGCAGACTCTCCGTCGTGCCGCCGTGCCTGGCCCGGGCTCCCATCCACGGGCCGAACGCAGACCGCACCCGCATCCCCCACGTTTTGGGCCTGCGGCCCATGCGGTACGAGCGGTCTACTGTTCTAGAGATATATTATTATAGAGATATAGAATAATAAAGCCCCCTGCGGAAGAATCAAGCCCTGCGAGAGAGTTGGCCCCTCCTTGCGAGAGAGCCGACCCACCCCTGCGAGAGAGAATCGGCTCCCCTGCGGGAGATTGGCGGAAGAGATGGGGACGCCGCGTTGCGGATTCCGGCGGCACACGCCGCCGCAGGGTCCGCCACGGGGCCGCGGCGGATCTCGCGGCGGTGCACCCTGTCTTGTGGCGGCGCACCTTATCTCACGGGGGAGTGCTCCTCGCGTTTTCGCTGCCAGAAGTCCCTCAATGGGCAGATAATATCAAATACTTATTTTAAATACGCCGAACGAGGTGTCGGCTGCCAAGTTTGAGGGCTATCTTGTCTCAAAAGCCTGCTATTCAGTGGCCGAACGCGCGCGGGATGGGCAAAACGCCGGCATCTGGCTTCCCGATTCTGGTCCGGCGGTCTGGAGTGCAGCAAACTCCCAGGAAATAACTTGCACTAATTATAATATGTCTCACGCCATAGGCGTCCAGTTACTGAATAGACGAGGTTTCGGACAAGATGGGGCTGCAGACTGTCGGCAAAAGTGCTAACTATTACATGGTTGATAGATATGTAACCATCATTGATAAAAAAACTACGTGTTCTCATGCCGACGCCGGGTCTTTTTATGCAACGCCGGGCCTTTTTCGCAAAAGTGCCCGGCGTCTGGTGGTTGTTGCCTCTGATTTCGCTTGCGTTTCCGCGCAGCCGGCGCACCGCCGGCGCGCCACCGCGCCACCGCGTCACCGCGCTATCCCAGCTCGGGCCACTCCATCTTCACGGCGACTGCGATGGCGGGGTCGACCAGCGGCGCGAACGCGTCGACCGCATCTTTGGGCCCGACCGCCGACCCGTAGTGCGTCGGCACGGCCGCCTTGGAGCGGATCGCGTTCACGAACGCGGCGGCCTGCGCCGGGTCCATGGTGTAGGTGCCGCCGATGGGGACGATCGCCACGTCGCACGCCACGTGTTCGTTGTCGGGGTTCTGGTCGGTGTCGCCCGCCACGTAGCAGCGCGCGCCGTCGACTTCGACCACGTAGCCGAGCCAGTCGTTCTCCTTCGGGTGGAACTGGAGCCGTCCGGTCTCGACGTTGTAGGCGTGCACGGCCTCGATGTGCAGGGGGACGCCGGAGCCAGAAACCGGCACCTCGAGCGTCTCGCCGGGACGGGCGGGCACGACCTCGACGTCGGAAAGTTTCGCGCGGATACCGTCGGTGCAGGTTGCGGGCGCCACGACCACGGTTCCGGCACGGGCGACCTTTGCGGCGTCCTCGGGCGAGAAATGGTCGTAATGGTCGTGCGTGACGAGCACGACGTCGGCGTCGTGGGGCTCCTCGACGAGTTGGAAGGGGTCGAAATAGACCACGGCGCCGTCGCTCCTCTCGATGCGCACGGCGCTGTGTGTGAGGACGCGGATACTGTCGAGGACGGTTTCGAGGTTGACGCCGTCGAGGTTGCTGGCTGCCATGTTGTCCCGCTCCTTCGGTTGCCAAAAGTCCGGTTTTTCGCGCCCGGGCGGCTTATGTGTCCAGGCGGTACGTGCGCTCGGGCGGCCTCGGGGCGTTGCCGGGCCGCCGCCGTCTGCGCCGCCGCACTGCTGTGGGGCTGCCGCTGCGCCGTCGGTGCCGCCGCGCTGCTGTGGGGCGTGCCACAACTATATAGCAAACCCACGGCGGGCGCGACGCTGGGCAAGCGCGCGGGGTGGCGCGGGGGCGATCGCACTGGGCAAGCGCGCGGGGGCGCGGGTGGACGCGGGCGAGAAAAACCGGCCGATGTCTGAAAAAATACGCGTTGCGAACGATTGCTGTGCGATCGCCGTGTCACATACGGACGGGGTGGGGCCTAAAATGGAGTCTGATTTATCTAGTTGTAAAGATAACTTTCCGTTCATGGTTGACGTACGCCCTCTTAGCCCTCCGCCCTCCTGCTCAATCGTTCGCAACATGCGTTTCTTCAGACAACAAGCGTTTTCGGCTGCCGGGCCCCTTCGTTCCCGCCCGCCCGTTCCTCCGCGGCCCGCTCGCCCCGTTCCGCCCGCTCGTCCATCCCCGCGCTCCGCCCGCGCTCTACGCAACCCGACCGCGGCGCCGTCTGTCGGCACTTTGTCCGCATCGTGCGATGGGCGTCCGCGGGAACCTGCTCGAAACACGCCCTGCGCTATGATGTTCCCGACACGCAGCCGGGCGGGCGTCCCGCCGGCGGGGTGCCCTCTGCGGGGTGGACGCGCGCCTTCCGTCCCGCGCCCGCGCCCCCGCGCAGCGCCCTCGAGCGCTGCCATCGAGCACTGCCCCGCGCCCCGCCGCACCGCACGCCACGCGCGCCTCGCGCGTACGCGCTTGCGCCGCCCGCCCGCAACCGACCGCCCAAGGAGGCCCGAACATGACGGATGCGCCCGCCGCAACCGCACGAACCAAGATCGCCATGGCCACGCCGCTCGTCGAGATGGACGGCGACGAGATGACCCGCATCATCTGGCAGATGATCAAAGACGAGCTCATCCGCCCCTTCGTCGACCTCAAGACCGAGTACTACGACCTGGGCCTCGAGAACCGCGACGCCACCGACGACCGTGTAACCGTCGAGTCGGCCGAGGCGACCCGCCGGCTCGGCGTCGCCGTGAAGTGCGCCACGATCACGCCCAACGCGGCGCGCGTCGAGGAGTACGGCCTCAAACAGATGTGGAAGAGCCCCAACGGCACGATCCGCGCCATGCTCGACGGCACGGTGTTCCGCACACCCATCGTGGTTAAGGGCATCGAGCCGGGCGTCAGGAGCTGGAAGAAGCCGATCACGCTGGCGCGCCACGCCTACGGCGACGTCTACAAGAACGCCGAGCTGCGCATCCCGGGCTCCGGCAAGGTCGAGCTCGTCTACACCGCCGCCGACGGCACTGAGACGCGCGCCCTCGTGCACGACTTCGCGGGCCCCGGCGTGGTGCAGGGCATGCACAACCTCGATGCCTCGATCGAGAGCTTTGCCCGCAGCTGCTTCAACTACGGCCTGGCGACGGGCCAGGACGTGTGGTTCGCCACGAAGGACACCATCTCCAAGGTGTACGACCACCGCTTCAAGGACGTCTTCCAGGACATCTTCGACGCCGAGTACCGCGGGCGCTTCGACGCCGCCGGCCTCGAGTACTTCTACACGCTCATCGACGACGCCGTGGCCCGCGTGGTCAAAGCCGAGGGCGGCTTCATCTGGGCGTGCAAGAACTACGACGGCGACGTGATGAGCGACATGGTGTCCTCGGCGTTCGGGTCGCTCGCCATGATGACGAGCGTGCTCGTGTCGCCCGCCGGGGTCTACGAGTACGAGGCGGCGCACGGCACGGTGCAGCGCCACTATTACAAGCATCTCAAGGGCGAGCGCACCTCCACGAACCCGGTCGCCACGATCTTCGCTTGGTCGGGCGCCCTGCGCAAGCGCGCCGAGCTCGACGGCCTGCCCGAGCTGGCGTCTTTCGCCGACGCGCTCGAGGCCGCGACGCTCGCCCCCATCGAGGCCGGGCGCATGACCGGCGACCTCGCCCGCATCACGAGCCTGCCCGACCCGCAGGCGCTCTCCACCGAGGAGTTCATTGCAGCGGTGCGTGCGGAGCTCGAGACGCGCCTGTAGCGGCTTTCCGGAAGCGCCCGCGCCGTCCCGTCCCACGACCGACCGATTGACCGAGCAGACAGGAGCAACCGCCATGTCCGAGACAGCATCCGACGCCGCAGCCGCGCCCACGCCCGCCCGTGCGGGCGCCGACGGCGGCGTCCTTTCCGGGAACGCCGCCGAGCAGATGCAGGTCCTGCGCGGGGTCAAGGTCCTCGCCGAGGCCTGCGCCGAGGCGCTCGTGAACGAGCCGACCCCCGAGGTCCTCGCCGACCTGCGCAAGGTCGCGGCGGCCCTGGGCGGCGGCCTCTTCGACGGCATCGAGCCGGACGGGGCGCTCAGGCAGCGCTACTATGACCGCATGTTCGTGACCACGAGCCCCCACTACGTGCCGCTCATCGAGAGCAGCGTCGCCAACCGCATCGAGGCCGACGGCCGCGTGTCGTACGGTGCGGTGAGCAGCTCCAAGAGCGACCACGTGATCCGCTGCTACAAGACGGCGGGCTTCGACTACACCGGGATGCGGGGCTACGAGATCGCCGTGAAGAGCCTGCACCCCGACTCGATGGCCAGCGAGCTCGCCTTCATGGCGTTTCTGGCCGAGGCCGCCGTCGAGGAGCTCGAGGCCGGCAAGGGCGCCGACGGCGGCGCATGCGCCGGCGAGCGCCTGCTGTGCGACTTTGCGAGGCGCCACACCCGCTGGTTCGCCGACGCCGCGCGCCTCATGGCCGCGACCGACGACGACCTCTACGCCCGCGTGGCGGCGCTCGCCGCCGAGACGGCCGACATGGTGGCCGGCCGGGCGGGGGAGTAGGTCCCGCTCCATGTCGAAGGCCCAGATCGAGAAGTTCGCCCGCGTCGAGGGCGCGCTCGCATGCCCGCTGTGCGGCGCGGGCGTGCGCCTCGATGGGACCGCCCTGCGCTGCAGGGGCGGGCACGCGTTCAGCGTCGCGGCGAAGGGCTATGCCAACTTCGTCCCCAACCAGCGGCCGCTCAAGGGATACGACCGGGCGTTCTTCGAGGCGCGGGCGCGCTTCTTCGGGCGCGGGGCCTACCGGCATGTGCTCGACGGCCTGCTCGACGTGCTCGCCGCGCTCGACCCGGCGCCCCGCACGGTGCTCGACGCCGGCTGCGGGGAGGGCTCCTACGCCCGCGCGGTCGCGGCGGCGCCCGGCTTGGGCGGGCCGACCGTGTTCGCGCTCGACCTTGCCAAAGACGCGCTGCAGGTCGCGTCGCGCGGAGGGTCCGACGTGCTGTGGATGGTGGCAGACGTCACCCGCATCCCGCTGCGCGGCGCCTCGGTCGACTGCGTGCTCGACGTCTTCACGCCCGCCAACTACGCCGAGTTCGACCGGGTCCTGACGCCGGGCGGCATCGTCTGCAAGGTCGTCCCGTCCGGCGCCCACCTGCACGAGCTGCGCCATGCGGCGCGCGGCATCGTCCGCAGCGAGGACTATGCCAACGACCGCGTGGCGGACTACTTCGCCGAGCACTATAACGTGGTCGCCCGTGTTCCCACGTTCCGCACCGTCGCGCTCGACGAGGCCGCGCGGGCCGACCTGCTTGCGATGACGCCGCTGCTGTTCGGTGCCGACCCCGCCGACGTCGCCCGCATCGAGCTGCCCGCGGTGACCGTCGCGGCCGAGATCCTGGTGGGCCGCCGCCGCTGAGAGGGCGGTTGGGCGTCAACGTGCGCCGTGCGGCCCCACTTGGCCGCCAGTGCGGTCGTCGCAGCCGTCGGCCGTGCATCCCGCCGCGCGGTCGCAGGCGGCCAGGCATGTCCGGTACGCCTCCTGGTACGGGACGCCGGCCCGTTCGGCCGCTGCGACGACGCCGTCGTGCTCGGGGTAGACGCGCCGCCGACCCGACGGCAGCGCGACCTCCTTGGCGGGCATCGGGCCCAGCGGCGTCTCGACCGTGCATGCCCGGCGGGGGAGCACGGTGCGCTCCATCGTGCAGCGGCGGATCCCGATGGTGGTTGTCTCCTCGAAGATGAGGCGCTCGAGCGCGGGGCGCACGGCCTCGTCGCACACGACCTGCAGCTGGTAGGCGGGGCGGCTCTTTTTCGTGAAGACGGGCAGGAAGTGCGCTTCGCGTGCCCCGGCGGCCATGAGCTCGTCGAGCACGCGGCCGAGCGCCTCGCCCGTGCAGTCGTCGACGTCGCATTCGAGCTTCACGACGCTGTCGGACGTGGCGCCGGAGCCGCCTTCGGTGCCCAGCGGTTCGACGAGCATCGCGCGCAGCACCCCCGAGCAGCCCTCGTAGCTGCGCTTTCCCGCTCCCAGGCCGACCTTCTTGACGAGGTAGCGCTCGGGCAGGCGATCCGAGGTGCGCACGGCGGCGGCGATGGCGGCCCCCGTGGGGGTCACGAGCTCGCCGCGCACCGACGTGGCGCGCAGGGGCAGCCGGTGCGCGGCGGCGATGGCGCACACGGCCGGCACGGGCACCGGGATGACGCCGTGGGCGCAGCGGACGGTCCCCGTCCCTTCGGCCAGGTCGCCCACCACGACACCCTCGACGTCGAGGGTGTCGAGGCACACCGCGGCCGCCACGATGTCGACGATCGAGTCCACGGCGCCCACCTCGTGGAAATGGACCTGGTCGGGGGTGGTGCCGTGCGCCCGGGCCTCGGCGGAGGCCAGGATGGAGAACACCCGCTTCGCCAGGTCGCGCGCCCCCGGCGTCAGCTCCGCGGCGTCGATGACCGCCACGACGTCGGCGAGCGTGCGGTGCTCGTGGTGGTGGGCGTGCCTGTGCTCGTGGTGGTGCCCATCATGCCCGTGGCCGTGTGCGTGGCCATGCTCATGCTCATGCCCGTAGTCGTGCCCGTCGTGTGCGTTCGCGTGCGCGTGATGCAGCTCTTCGCCGTGCGCCTCCGCGCCCCCGTGCTCGTGGCCGAACAGGTAGGCCATGTCGTGGTCGTGGTTCTCGTGCGCCTCGTCGAGCCGCACGTCGAAGTCGCAGGCGTCCAGCCCGCTCTTCGCGACGCGGCCGACGTGCACCTCGAAGCCGTCAACCGGCAGCGACGCCAGCGCCCGGTCGAGCGCGCCGCGGTCGGCGCCGAGGTCGAGCAGCGCCGCCACGGTCATGTCGCCGCTGATGCCCGAGGCGCATTCGAGATAGAGAGTCGGTTTCATACGGCATGTCTCCCTTTGGTGTGCGTCCCGCCCGGCGGGATGCGCGGCGTTTTTGACGTTGACGTGCGGCCCGCATGCGCCGAGGCTGCGGCGTCCGCAACGGCACCTGCGACGGCGCGCGTTTCGCGCGGCCACAGGTTGTACCACATGGAGCTAACTTTAAGTCAAGGGGCAGAGTGCGGGAGGAAAACCGCGGGAAAGGGGGAAAGAATGCGGACAGGCGATGGATGGACGGGCGGCGGGACGAAGGCAGCTTGTCCCACGCCCGCCTGCGGTCGTCTGCTCGTCCGCAACCGCCCGCTCGCCTGCGCCCCGTCCCGCACCCCGCGCGTCCCGTCACCCGGCGACCCGCGGGTGGTTGATCAGGCTTGCCTGGTAGCCGGCGCCGAACCCGTTGTCGATGTTCACCACGCTCACGCCGCTCGCGCACGAGTTGAGCATCGCGAGCAGCGCGGTCACCCCGCCGAAGCTCGCCCCGTAGCCCACGCTCGTGGGCACGGCGATGACCGGGCAGCTGGCGAGCCCGCCGATGACGCTGGCCAGCGCCCCCTCCATCCCGGCGACCGCCACGATGGCGCTGGCCTCCGCGATCTCCTCGCTGTGCGCGAGCAGGCGGTGGATTCCCGCCACGCCGACGTCGTACAGGCGCACCACGCGGTTGCCGAGCATCTCCGCCGTGACGGCGGCCTCTTCTGCGACGGGCAGGTCGCTCGTGCCGGCGCAGGCGACGACGACGGTGCCCGCGCCGTCGGGTTCGGGCGCCTCGCCGACGATTCCCAGGCGCGGCATGGCGCGGTAGTCGAACCCCAGACCGCGGGGCAGCGCCCCCTGCAGCCGCTCCGCGACGGAGGCCGCCTTGGGGGGATCGAGGCGCGTCACGAGCACGCGCGACTGGCCGTTGTCGGCGAGCGCGCGGCAGATGCCGGCGATCTGCTCGGCGGTCTTGCCCGCACCGTAGACGACCTCCGAGACGCCCTGGCGCATGCCGCGCTGCAGGTCGAGGGCCGCATACCCCAGGTCGGCGACGCTCGGGCGCGCCAGCTCCCCGCACAGCTCGCCGAAGGCCTCCTCCACCGACGCCGCGCCGGACGAAACGCCCTCGAGCAGCTTCTTGAGTTCCAGACGGTCCATGGCGTCACGTGCCTTTCGTCGAGGGGACGGGTGGTCGGGGAAGGCGGGGCGGACCCCGCCGTGCCCGCAGGATAGCACGCCTCGATGGCGGAAAGGTGGCGTCGCCTAGCGGTGCCTCCCGGGCGTCTCAGACATTGCTAGACTGTGCGGCGAAGGGACGGATGCGGCGCCCGTCGGTGCGCCGCGGCGACGACCGCGAAGGAGACCCACCATGGCGAACAAACCTGTGATCGTTGAGGCCGGCGGGGCCGAGGGACCGCTGCTCGTGATCCACGGCGGCGCGGGCAGGCGGACGCACGACGATCCCCCCGAGCGGGTTGCGCGTGCTGACGAGGCCCTCAAGCGCGCCCTGGAGGCGGGCATGGCCAAGCTCGAGGCGGGCGAGGACGCCCTCGAGGCCGTCGTCGCCGCCATCCACGTGATGGAGGACGCGCCCGAGTTCAACGCCGCCCACGGCGCCGCCCTCACCTCGGAGGGCAAGGCCGAGCTCGACGCCGCCGTGATGCTCGGCGACGGGTCGACGGGCGCGGCGACGGGGCTCACCACCGCCAAGCACCCCATCGACGTGGCGCGCGCCGTCATGGAGCAGACGCCCCACGTGCTGTTCGCGGCCCCCACGCACGAGGAGCTCGCCGCCTGGGGCATCGAAGAGGTCGACAACGGCTACTTCGTGACGGAGTACCGCCGCGCGATGCTCGCCGAGATGCAGGCCAGGGCCGACGGCGGCTGGTCCAAGCCCGGCCACGGCACGATCGGCGCCGTGGCGCGCGACGTCCGCGGCAACATCGCGGCGGGTACCTCGACGGGCGGCATCACCAACCAGCGTCCCGGCCGCGTGGGCGACACACCGATCTGCGGTGCCGGCACCTACGCAAACCAGCAGACGGTCGCCGTGTCGTGCACCGGCTCCGGCGAGCGGTTCATCCAGGAGGTCGCGGGCTACCAGGTGCACGCGCGCGTCATGTGGGCCGGGGAGACGCCCGCCCAGGCCGCGTCGGCCGTGCTCGAGGGCGTCGAGGGCCGCGGGGGAGACGGCGGCGTCATCGTGGTCCCGGCGCACGGGGCGGGTGTCGTCGCCCGTACCGAGGACGCCCAAATGAACTACGGTTATGCGTACGGGGACGTGCGCGTGACCCACGAGTAGCGCGCATCGAGCGGCGCGTATCTGGCGGCAAAACGAGCGCGGCCCGCAGGCCGAGAGCCTGCGGGCCGCGCCTCTTTTTTCTCTGTTGGAGGGACGCCCTAGATGTAGGACATCTGCTCCGAGACGACCGCGTACCAGTAGTCCGCGTTCGGTGGGCAGTAGCGCTGGGCGGCCTCGTAGGTGATGGTGTAGCCGTAGCCGCGCGCGAGGCCGGCCACATGGCCGTAGATCGCTTCGTCCCAGCTGCCCCAGCTCACGCTGCCCCAGCCCCACGCGTTGTGGGGCAAAAAGCAGTAGGCGCCCAGAGAGCTCTCGGCGTAGGCGATGGCGGGCGACCAGCGCGGGTCGACACCGTAGTCCCAGGCGGCTGCGGCGAAGGTCGACCCGTAGCCCGACAGGGGGGAGCCGGCCAGATAGGCGTCGATGCGCGCCCCCCACTCGGCGACGAACGCGTCGCGCTCGCTCCAAACCACGTCGCCGCTCGGCTCCTCGACGGCGGCGCCCCCGCCCGCATCGGTCCCGGCGTCGTTTCCGCCCGCGTCGGGGGCGGGTGCGGTCTCTCCCGCCGAGCCGTCCGCCGCCGCACCGCTCTCGGACGAGCCCGCCCCGGCGCTCTCGGCTGCAGCCGCTGCGGCCGCCGCACGCGCTGCCTCCTCGGCCGCCCGCTGGCGCGCTGCCTCCTCCGCGCGGCGCTGGGCCTCCTCGCGGGCGGCCTGCGCCTCGGCGAGGGCGGTCTGGGCCGCCTCCTCCTGGACGCGCGCCGCGTCGAGCGCCGCCTGCAGGTCTGCCTGCTGCTGCTCGAGCTGGTCGACCAGGGCGCCGAGCTCCTCGAGCTGGCCGACCGTGTGGTTGTTCACGCTGTTGAGGTACTGGACGGTGCTGATGAAGCTGTTGAAGTCCTCGGCGGAGAGCAGCAGCTCGACGAGCCCGTTGCTGCTCTGCTGGAAGCGGTAGAGCATATAGAGCGCGTCCGCCGCGGCGTCTTGGGCCGCCGGGAGCTTCGCCTCGGTCTCGGCGATCTGCGCCTCGAGGTCGGCCGCCTGCGCCTCGAGCGCCTCGCGCTGCGCGACCGCCTCGTTGTAGGCCGCCGCCGTCTCCTCGACGCGCTGCTGCAGCTCGTCGGGCACGGCGTCGGTGATGGGGTCGCTGCCGGTCTGGGGCATGTCGGCCCAGGCGGCGCGTCCGCCGAGCGTCCATGCGCAGATGAGGGCGCAGGCGAGCAGCAGGGCGCAGGCGAGGGCCGATGCGCGGATGCGGGCGCGCGCGGCTGCCGGAGCTGCGGTGTGCGGCCGGCCCGGGTGCGCCGAAGTGCGCGGTAACCAGTGATCCACGGGATTCCTCCTCGTAGGGGTCGTGGCCATTCGGCGCATTCTAGCGTAAAGTTGTGGAGGAGTTCGGTGTGCGGCCTGCGTGCGTCCGTCGACGGCGTGCGACGAGGGCGCCCGGTCCTGGTCTGGTCTGGGTTCGGCCCAAGCCGGCAGTTTCGGCAAAACAAAAAGGCCAGGCGGGTTGCCCCGTCTGGCCTGCGAGTCCAATGGAGCCAGATATCAGACTCGAACTGATGACCCCCGCTTTACGAGAGCGGTGCTCTACCAACTGAGCTAATCTGGCACACCGCGCTTGCGCGTGCGGCGATCAGATATATTACGCGACGGGGCGAGGTTGGCGCAAGGATTTCGGTTCGAGAAAGGCGCGCTCCGCACTCCGTCCACAGATATCCCACGAACGCGCCAGGTTCCCGCGTCAAGGTCGACATGCGGGCGAACCCGCGCCCCGTCGCGTGACGCCGGCCAGCCCCAGGC